>DCHP01000068.1 GCA_002315675.1 Rikenellaceae bacterium UBA1749
TCAGCCCACTGTCGAGCTATTGTCTGCATTTCACGTAATGAATATATTTGCCTGTCCCAACATATATATGAACCATTACTATCTGACAATCTATGGCAACTTGCTGTCCTTCCATTAACTGCCGGACTTTTCAAAATATAAGCCCGCCATCCAGTTCCTACTTTTTTGTAAGAAAATCTGTATTCATTATCCGACAGATTATTTGGATCATTTGCAAAATAAACCATCATACCAGTGTCAGAGTTATTGTTGTTATTAACACGATTCACCGGCTGTACATTATTATGTTGATAGCCGTTGTCGCGATTATTATGAATAGTGTCATTCGAATTGTTATATCTATAAATCGAGTAAATGATTATTCCAACCACAAGAACAAAAATAAATAAACCCATTTGCTTCACCTACTTATAAAGAAAACCCAGTTTTTTGAGAAATGATTTTATATCATTAAAATCCATAAATCTCAATGTTCCTTCTCGCAACCAGTCATTAAAAAGTGGAAATGTTCCAGCACTGTTGCAGGCTAAACCCTTGTCGATATATATTACATATCCATTTGTTGTCTCTTCCTTCTCAAACCCAATACGACAATTTGTCATATTAAAAGAAGAAGGAAGAACACATCTGAAAACATGGCACCTGTTATCAGCAAGACTGTCTTTAAGCATCTGAAACTGTTCATCAGTCCCTACAACAAATTCCCTCATGATGTATTCCTCCTCTCACATTAAACATATGCATTAAAGCCACTTGCTTTATGCTCTGTTAAATATAACGGTTGAATTTTAGCTATCTCCAAACCATTTTTCTTATCTCCGTTCTTTGCCGTAACACAGATCTTTCTCGTATCATTCCACTTATTTCTAAGACTTCTTAAATCTCCTGTCCCGCCGCAAAGCTTACAGTTATCTGATCCAAATCGTTCTCCATCTGGAGTTTGAGGTACCCAAATAGGTTCACCCATAAATGTATATCTTTCTGCGCCTGCAAATGCCTTTTCAAAAAGTCCGATACCAAGTGCTTCCTTAATATTAGGTGAAAGTCTAATCCAAACAAAATTCCTATCCTTAACCTCGTCAAGCATATTATTATATTCACTACCCGGAGCAGTGCGATATGCTAGGAGCATCATTGCAACATATCCCTTGTATGCATTCATTACAGAAGTTGCGAAATATGAACAAGAAGCTGAATCAACATCATTCTTGAAACCGTTCTCATATTGCTCATATCTATGACGCAATAAACATCTAGGACAGCTTGGAGTAACACCAGGATATGTGAATATCAATTCTGCACCTGCACCACCTTTGTACATCATTGCTGCTAGATAAGGTGTTCCATACTTAAGTGCCAGCGCTGCACTTCTCTCCTGTGCTGCAAAATTATCTGTGCAACCAAGAATCAGATAATCTGTAGGCTTCTTGTGCCTGAATTCATCCATATATGACTTAAATTCTTCATCAGTCATACTGTCATCAAGAAACTTATCAACACATACTATCTGTGCATCAGGATTGATATTAAGAAGCTCTTCTTTGATAACTTCAACCTTGCTTCTACCAATTTCATCAACATAAACTGCCTGTGTAGCGACATTGGTCTCACTTACTGTGTCATGTTCAATAATTATGAAATTCATGAATCCATTTCTTGCCATATTTGCAAGAAATTCTCTTGCTCCGCCTGCACCTACACAAACAATTACCTTCTGTCTAACAATTTCAGGAAGAAGATTATCCACCTTAGAGAAAAGTTTTCTCTTATCGATATGGTTTTTCTTTGGAGCAACACCTTCTGCAATATGATTTTTTGCCTGAGATACAGTCTGTGTACTCTTAGGCTTGATATTTCTTTCAGAAGTTGCCTTACCTTCTGTTCTGCTTCTATAGCTAGTAAGTTCATCTACAGTATGACTTTCTGACCAATATTCAAAATGTGTATATTCGTATCCATTTTCGGTCGCACGGAGTACATAGTTGAGTGTTGTAACAACATTCCCATCCTTAAGATTAGCCACATAAAAATAAACTGTGTAAAAACCATTCTTCTTGCTCTGTATGATAGGCATCATGAAATAATCAAGGCCCCAAAACTCCATATGAAGCAAGGCCGTCGAAATATCATGATACGAAGGTCTTATTGCTCCATTTGGATGACTATGAACAAAACCGTTTGCCTTATAACTCTTTGATTTCCAATCACGGTAATGAATGGACATGGTTTCCTGATCATAATAGAATGAAGCTAATGAATTCTTCGAATTCTCATCAAACACATACAAATCTATTTTATTTTTATCTTCCTTTGATCCAATCATGCCCCCTGATTCAGCAGGAATCTTACCCACATCAGTTCTCCATGCATCTAGAATTGATTCCTCAATTTCCGGAAATTCACTTGAAATTCCATTCACTATATGGAAATTCTTCACCTTATTACCATTATTGTTATTCTTTTTCATGTTTTCTTCCTCCTCTGATACACCGAACAGGATATTAAATCCTCGTTCAAAACATGTCCAACCCTTTTCAAATAATCCGTTCAGCCCTAACATGACATCACCTCCTACACAGCTTCAAAGACAATATTTTCAATATCTCCGAACATTTTTACTTTCCTATGTTTAAGAGAGTCTATCTGACCAGAATGAAGCAACTGTCTACCTACAACGCGATCAACCATTGTCCTAATAGCTCTTGCCCCATAACTAGTTTTATACTGAATAAACTGAGAAACCAATTTAGGCTCTATCTCAACCAACTCAATATCAAAATTATCAAATACCTCTATTGCAAACTTCTCAACAATAGCAATATTCGCTTCATCTGAAAGTTGCTTAAACACAATATAATTACTGATTTTTCCGCTTATTTCAGGACGTCCACAATGTTCTGTAAAGGCATCCATACACATCTCTGTCTTTTCGTAATCATTTAAGCTATCATATTTATCCATATCAATCTTAAGATTTGATGTAAAAATCAGAATGCAATTATTAAGATTGATTGATTTTGAATTGTCCGCCATGCCAAGGTATCCTGTATCAATTGCTTCCATTAAAGCAACTAATAAACGGTCATCTGCTTTCTCTACTTCGTTAATAACTACAACATGATATGGATTCTTTCTCACAGGATCCAAAATTGTTGCCTTTCCATAACCGGTGTATCCAGGAGGGGCTCCTAAAAATCTATGTACAGAATGTTCCGAAACAAATTCATTTCCAGCACATTCAATAAATCCATACTTTTTCCCCGTTAGTTCGCTCATTTTATGTGCCAAAGCTCTAGCCGTTTCAGATTTACCAGTTGCTGTTGGTCCAATAAAAGCAACATTAATAAGCTTAGGTGTCTTTTTATTCAATCCAATAACTATAATGTCAGATAACATCTGAATTGCTTCATCCTGACCTGCGATATTTTCCTTTAAGTCAGCAGCTATCTCATCAGGCGTAACGGCATGCTTAGCTCTCTCATTTGTCATTTCTTCTTTTACAGCTTCATAATCAACTGGATGATTCGAAGGTAATCGCGTAGTTTTTGGAATAATATAATCCTCTCCACCATTTTCACTTTCATATACGGGTCTAAGTGTCTTAAAAAAATCAGGTATATCTTCATAAGAAGCAAATTTAACACCCTCATTCCTTAAAAACATATTAAAATCATCATTGTCAATTTCTGATGTTACTTTTCGATCAATATATAAAGCATATGTATCTTTAATTTTCTCGAATGCTATTTTGGCATGTTCGGGATTGCATCCTGGAGGCATTACACATGAATAAACATCCATCTTATGCTCTCTTTCTAAATCTACTAACCCATTTCTCAATATCTCCCAATCAGAAGCCACTCCATAAACAAATTTTTTCATTTCGTTCCTCCTAACTGCCAAATGCGCCCAAAATCGCACATATAATAGCCAAAATCAATATTCCTGCAAGCACATAGCAAATAATAGTTGCTGCCACATAAGCAATAGGAATAATAATTCCCCCGCCCGCAAGAAAACCAAGGGAAGCTCCTAATGATGACTTCCAACTATCACGCTCGCAAATTACCCATATTGCAACAACAACATATATTCCTATGAGAATAATTGCTATGATTTTAATAAACTCATCCATGTTTACCTCCCTTTAAAATCAGCTGCTGATTGAT
>DCHP01000078.1:0-1375 GCA_002315675.1 Rikenellaceae bacterium UBA1749
GGACAAGACTCTGGAGTATATCGCCAGATACGCATACCGTGTTGCCATCAGCAACGAGCGCATACGAAGCGTTGACTCCAAGAGCGTCGCCTTCGACTACAAGGACTACCGGGATGAAGGCAAGGTCAAACAGATGACCCTCGGCGGAATCGAGTTCGTGCGCAGGTACGCAATGCACATCCTGCCAGAGAACTTCGTTCGCATACGTCACTTCGGCATCCTCGCCACTGCGTGCCGGGATGCACTGCGTGACGTTCAGGCGCAACTCGGTTCCATGCCTGTACCGAAAAAGAGGCCCCGGAAAGGATGGCAGGACATCTGCCGAGTCAAAGGTCTTGATATCGATGTCTGTCCGTCCTGCGGACTGGGCCATCTGATGCTTGTCGCCACGATACCGAGAATACGCTCACCTCAATCTGACTCCCTCCTATGCTGACATCGCAGCCCCTTCATACGATGGTCATCGGCTTGAACACGCTCTGTTCCAAGCCTGGCGGAGCTATGGCCGAGACTCACCAAATGGGCCGTGCAAGGTGTTGTGCTATAGAAGACGAGAGGCTGACACCTCCCGAAACGGCTCATATCTTTGTGGTCGAACGCAGCTGTATGCTCGTTACAGCAGACACTCTCAGATGACGGGGCATAATGCCCTGAATGCTTTACCCAATAATAAGGTATGCAACCCTCCGTGCGCGGCAGGGCTTAGTACAACCGAACTCCAAATCGCGCTTCACGCGACANNTCAACACACGAAGACCTTCACTCAGAATATTGACCGCGGCATTCTTGTCGCGGTCGTGCGTTGTGCCGCACTCCGGGCAGGTCCAGCTGCGGTCTGCCAGGGTAAGACTGTCGTTCTTCCAGCCGCAAACGCTGCAAGTCTTACTGGAAATAACACGATTATCTGCACGTAGAAAAATTCATTACTGTTTTTTTGGGTTAGCCTCTGCCATAAATTGGCATAGAGAACAAATATTTTTGCAAACTGGAAATAATATCTCTGTTTGGAAGTATATATTTGTATGAACACAGATTTTCAAAAATTCGCGAGTCTCTCGCAGGGCATCAGCCCGATGACTCTTGGCCGTTATGCCGGAGCAACAGATGCATATCTCAATCCGTCCATCATCGAGGAGCGTAAACTCAATGTCGCATCGATGGATGTTTTCTCTCGCCTTATGATGGACCGCATCATTTTCCTCGGTGTGCCGATCGACGATGATGTTGCCAACATCGTTCAGGCTCAGCTTCTTTATCTTGCCAGTGTTGACAACAAGGCTGACATATCCCTTTACATCAATACTCCCGGTGGGGTTGTATCGGCAGGCTTGGGTATATATGATACCATGCAGCTCATCAACCCGGATGTAGCAAC
>DCHP01000078.1:1488-13003 GCA_002315675.1 Rikenellaceae bacterium UBA1749
CTCGGGGGAGCACGTGGTCAGGCAGCAGACATCCTTATCGAAGCGAATGAAATCGCAAAGTGCCGTGAGGAGCTTTACAACATCATCTCGGAGCATAGCGGACAGCCTTTCGACAAGGTGTTTGCAGATGCGGACCGTAACTTCTGGATGAACTCCAAGGAGGCTCTGGAATATGGTATGATAGACAACATTCTCGGGAGGAAGGCGGAGACGTCCAAAAGCTAGCAAGCATGAATTCTACCGGAGACAAGATTATAGATGCTCTGCTGAGCGCATTTCGTGAACAGGTGCGTCCTCTCATTTTGAGGGGCACACCTGTTAATATTGATTCAAATATGGAGTATGCAATCTTTGCGACTAAAAGATGTCTCAGAGCTGGTGGGGATAAGGAGATAAATGAGAAGACCATTAGAACGCATATCGGGACAAATAGAGATCAGATAATGAATCAGTGCCGCAAAATTATACTTGAGATAGAGAAAAGGGAACGTCTTCTGGATATAAGAAAGACCGGGGTCGGAGCCCTTCTGGATGATTTTTCTCAAAGGTCACAATACAATGTGCAATATAAGCTGCGAGGCAACAGTACCGTCGGCATTACGGTTCGTATTCCGACAACGGGACAGAAATTGATTTTCAATTCCTCATTCAAAAAGGTTATGAGCGATGGCTGGCTTTACGCCCTTCAGAAGAATCTGGATGAATTCATGAGCCTTGTGGAAAAATTCGGACGCATAAGGGTAATCAATTACTAATTCTTCTTTTTGAAGTATTCTTGATTGAAATTATGTATATTTGTGCTACAGGGACAATACTTTTTGATTGTCCATCTAACAAAACTTTAATTAGAGTAACCAAACATACTGATTTCAGCCGATATGAATACTTATTTTGTTGTATTGATGAATAAAGCCGGTGCTGTTTGTGCAAGCAATGCCTGCAATACGATTTATGAGTATGCAGAAGGTATCCCTGTCGCCTTTGCCTGTAATCCTTCGTCCGTATTCCCATGGAGGGAATGCTTGTCACAGATGAAGAAGGAACAAAAACCGGTGCAACACCAGATTATAAGTGATTACATCAATGACATAGATTATTACATCGATGATTTGGAGAAAATCATCAACGATCGGATGTCAATAGATTCCTGGAAAGATTGGCTAGAATCAAGTGAGGAAGAAGATAGGACGGTTTTTGTTGTTGGATTTGGCCAGAATGATATCTTCCCGAGCTGTATCAAAGCTGTGCTAACATATGATGAAGATCTAAATGCATTCTCTCTGTCCAGAGATAAGACTACAATCTCTCATGAAAATAGGGCAGATATTAGTTGGTTAGGTAATTTTAATATCATAGAACCAGTTATCTATGGTATTCGGGAAAAAAGTGCGGCCGAACTTGAACAGTTAATTTCCTCTGAAAACGAAAATATACTGAATAATTTGGATGTAAATTCGGAAGTCTTGAATTCACTCCACGATGATATAGATGCGGCATTTTATGAATCTGCCAGTGTTGCTGAAAAGAAGCAGTTTGAAATACTCAAAACTGGCATCGGGACCTTCAGCATAGAGAATATGGTTTCATCTGCTGAGATGATAATAAATACTAACACCATGCTCTCCAATCTTTCAATGAAAGATAAGGACTATTTAAAGGAGATTATTGTTATTCAAATTCCTGAAGGTGTCACATGGTGTCTTAAAGATTAAGGATTAGATTATGACAGCGGTAATAGGTGTTCTCAGTAAAGAAGGTGTGGTTCTGTCAGCAGACAGTGCTGTAACTAGGTGTAAAAGTGGAAAATCCATAAAAGTGACTCCAAATGGCAACAAGATGATACGTCTTGTCGAAAACGAATATGCCACTATAGGGGTAATGGTGACAGGAAACGGAGATTATATGCTAACTCCATGGGATATTATCATTCGTCGCTTTCGTAAAGACAAAGGTCTCTATTGCCCTAATTCCGTTAAAGAAGCTGTAAATGGTATCCTTGATTATATAAGAGGGAAAGAAGTCTTTTGTGATAGGGCAGCTTTTAATGACTTTATTGATTCATCGTCCTCGATAATATACAATAGTCTTTTTCAAGAATATTACAACGAAGCCAATTCACTTAATAGCAGGATATTAAATGAAATAGAGGAGAACCTGAAGACAGCCGATGAATCAATTCTATCAGTTGAGCAAAAAAACCTGTTGTTTGAACAATGTAAAGAGAAAATTTTGAAGCAACTTGCGTTCTTTACTAATAAGCAAACAGCTGTTGATATCGAACTCTTAAAACTGAAAAATGAATTTGTCGAGTTGGTTTTCACGTCTATGATAAGTCAGAGAGATTCTCAGGAATATTCTGTTCGTGATTACTCAGAGCTTATTTTTTGCGGATTCGGTGCCAATGAGAAATACCCGTCACTTATATCAATAAGAATCCATTGTGGATTTAATAATTGGATAAACTATTCCTACCAGAGGGAGGTTCATATCAGTGATAATAATCCTGTTGCAATATGCCCCTTTGCTCAGACCGATATATCAGCAGCGGTGCTGTATGGCACTGGGGCTAATTGGAGGAAAGATTTAGTGTCTTCATATCAATACAAAATCTGCAACCTTTTTGCTACTAGACAGCAGAAATTGCTTGAGCAAGGCGTGTCAAAGCAGGAAATTACGGAAGTAGGGAATGACATCCTGAGACGGTCAAATAGTTGTTTTGACAAGACGCAAGAAGATTATTTTAAATGGTGGGAAAATTGCGTATTACAATGCTCGCTCCCTGAAATGGCAAATCTTGCAAAACACCTTATTGAACTTACCTGTTTTAACAAGATGCTTACCTTCGAGGTTGAAGATGTTGGCGGTGAAATTGATTTGGCAACGATTTCATCAGAAGACCGCAAATTCAATTGGATACAAAGAAAAAGTTGGTATCACCATAAGGACATAAATGGTATATATGGAAAAAATGGTGTATAAAGAACGCGAAAATGGAAAATAAGGATTATAACCCCTCTCCTGCAGACACATCTAATATTAAGCTTTCGCCTGAGCTTCTGGCTCTTGCAGAAAAGCTCGCAAAGAACGTACATGATACTTGGGCTATTGGAAGGATAAAGGAAGGTTGGGTGTATGGCCCATCAAGAAACGATGATAAAAAAGAAACCCCTTGTCTTGTTCCTTATGAGGATCTCTCTGAGGAAGAAAAGGCATATGATAGGAATACGGCCTTAGAGACCCTGAAGCTTATTGTTTCAATGGGATATAGCCTTAAATCCCAGGAGATAAAATAACGGTTTATTCGTTCTTAAAACAGAATTTTCCTGATCCAATCGTAGAATATCCGTTATCATCTGAGATGCCGAAATGCACTTTCCCGGCTTCTTTCCTGCCTTCAGGATAATCCGGAGATTCTCTCGTATAATCATTGGTAGCATAGAAGAAGGCCGTGTCGGAATCTGAACATTTTATTAGGACGCTGTCCTGATTGAAATCTTCCGAAAGTTGACATAAGTTGCGTATGAATTCCTCGCGACTGTCCAAAAAATTCACGACCAGGAAGCTATTCTCCGACTTTAGCTCCTTCCCGCCTTCGGGATAAAACCCTCTGGTTTTCGTCACCCCATATCCCAATTCCTTCAAAGCTTTTACAAGGTCCTTGTTTCTTTCTTCATTTTCTTTCCAAGTATAATTTCTTTCATTTTCATCTTTGCTTCTCCAAGCGGTGATGAAACCAATGTCTCGTGTGCTCATCCACATGCTAGTTCTGTTAAGATTTGCATAGGATGAACCGTTATGTGAGACTGCAGGTCCATCACATTGTTGTAGACAACCTATAGAAACAAGATCTGAAATGTCAGAAGAAGAGAGAAGTAGTATCATTTTCTATTCTGAAATGGTAATCTGAATTTTGTTGTTGAGTGTTAAAAATTAACCAGTTTTGAAATAAGAGGCGCAGTATAACTTGAACTATTTTAGGAACTCTAAAATTGAATCTTCAAATGATTCAATGTCAAAACACTGGGTATTCCTAAACTCAATGGGGAGTTCTGTAATGCTTTTTAATGATGGAATGACAGCAAAGAGTTTGCCATGTTTTCTGCCCGCCATCATTTCGTCATAGAACAGTGTCCATTCATGTCTTACGTATTCTGTACAAATATAATCTATGTTTGTCGCAAATACTATCATATGATTACATTTATCAATCACCTGTCTTATTAATGCGCCATATTTATCAGTACCAACTTCTCTTAGTGAATAATCTGCAAGGAATGGTTTGTGTTCGTTAGTCAATAGAAATGAATATAACTCATGTGCTACGTGATAATCTTCACTTTTGCAAGAAATAAAGACATCATAACCAAGTGAATTTAATTCTTCCTCAAAAGTATGGATTTTGTTGAGTACTTTTGTGCTTCTGTCACTAATAATACTACATAACTCAAATAAATTGGGCGTGGTCCGTTGAAGTAATTTTTCCGAGAGTTCTTCTTCTAAAACAATCTTTGTCAGTTTGTGTTTATAACTTAAATATACTTTTTCCCTTTTATTCTCTAAAGCAATAATATCTTGCTTAGAAACAGCCTTTTCAATACGATTTCGAATATCCAATATTTTTGACTCAAGAGATGAAATCTGGTGTATTATACGCACTTCCTTACATAAACTTCTCATTATCTGTAAGTCACGAAGCATAGGATACTTTATGGAAATTTCCTTCATCGTCTTTCTTAAATTACTACGTGTGTGTAATTTATTAATGTCTTCTTCACTCACATCATGGCAACAAAGTACCGATACTAAATTGGAAATAACGCGATCGCGATTGATTTCAATATCTCGGAATCTTACATCCTTTTCTTGTAAAAGTCCTGATAATTGTGTTTCCAGATTCTCTTTTATCTCGAATCGATTGTGCAATAGAGGTGTTTCATATTTAATATAATCTCGAGAATAAGAATCAATTATTGCCAATGCATCTATATACAAGTCTAATTCATGTATTGATTCAATATGGTAGAATTGTGGAAATCCACCGTTATTTTTGCCAATAACGATTATGCCAGGTAATTGGCAGTAGTCAAAATTAAAAATATGTGAACATTCATCAAAAACAGCATCAGTTATCTTGTAAGGTAACATATACATATCCTCCCTTCTCAAGATATTAAAAGGTATTGCTTCTTTTTCTCGAAGAAGTATGGGGTGTGATGCACTTGATATGAGTTGTTCAATTACAGGGTATAAAAAACAAATTCTATCTCCTGTAACTCTGTCTATCCTATTCTTATTTTCAAAAAGATAATGATATATATCTTGTTCTTTACACTCAAGTCCTATCAAACATGTCATGATATACTCAAATTGTGTATTATCAAAAATCCATTGTATGGATTTTGTATAATTATCACTTAGTAACATAGCAAATGAATTATGACTTCCCCTTTTCAAAAACAAAAGAGGAGTATTGAAAATGTCTTCGATATTTGTCCTAAAAGCGTCAATATGACAAAATTAATAACAATCTTCTTACCAAAGTTCACTTGTTTTTAAATCAATAAATGAAGATGGCGAAATCCTTTATTGAGTCACTTAACAGAGTCTTGCTTCTTTGTTCGTCTTTACATATTCCCTCGGAAAGAGTTTTTTTGCTTCATTAGCCCATTTCCTGACCTCATCAACGTTGCGAAGATAACGATTATGCAACAATTTTCATATCTTAATTAATGGCATAGGTGAGCACAAGGTCAAAATAATACGATGTACAATATTCAAAAAGGGTATGAGCGATGGTTGGTTTGACGCCCTTCAGAAGAATCTGGATGAATTCATGAGCTTTTTGGACAAAATCGGACGCATACGGGTAACCAATGGTTGAAATGACTTTCTGATATTTCAGAAAAGAGTAATCTTAACCAAAAAGAATAGCGACCAATTTGTGAGAATTACTTTGCATGGCATTATCAAAGAAACACCTTATTATTATTCTATCATTGTTATCGAATAATGGACAAAGCGACTTTCTGAAATATGACAATTCTCCCATTTTTAGAGTCAATGAATGAATTTGAATGCATATTCCTTTTATTTGTTTACTCCCGATTACCTTAATTGATTGGAGGAGTTCATCTGTAATGTTGGAGATATCGTCGGAGCTTTCCGTTTCTATGGTGGCGAAAGGTTTTCCGGCACTTACTGTCATTTCCTTAATATCTGCTTCGGTCAGACATATTCCTTCTGATTGATTGGTTTCAGAAAGTACTATTTTTTCAATTTCAATTGTATCAGTGTGTATCATGGTAAATAAATCAGTCCTTGAAAATAATAATCAGTGATATAACTATTATCACTCCACATGCTATCATGAAAATAGCGCTACCTGACAGTGCTGCCAGACTCAGCGATCCGAACAGACTGACAACCAGTGTGGCGAGCAGGCAAAGAAGTGGAATGAGAATCAGCAGTCCTATCACTATCAGGATTCCCTTGAATATTGCTTTCAGCATAAATCAGAAATATTCGTTCTTTTTACTGATAACTATGTAGTTTTTTTCAACGTAATCAGAGATGAGTTCACTTAAGTCCTCACAGATGTGCTGTTCTTGCCAGTCTCTGATAAGTGATTCAAAATTGACAGCTGTGAGATAGCTTTTGACGATTTCAACAGCGTCATCATTGCTGATGCGGTTGCCGATGGCATACCCGGCGCCCCCAAAGAGCAGGGCCTTCAATAATTCGCTCATATTCGGTTGATGGATGTGAGAATATTACTTTTTTTGAGGTTCCCCTGTAGGCGATAGGAACGCTTCAAGATTCTTGTTAAGTCTCTCGAGATTCTTGCTGATGTCCTTCAACTCGTCGGTGATGCTCTTCAGATTCATTGGGACGAGGTCGTAAAAATGTAATTCGGTGTTGGTCATAAAACTTAATAGGTTATTATTGATTATATGACAGTTAGCTTTATATTACTGCCTATGCTTATCAGATTGTCATACTTGAACTTTCGCCAGCCGTTTTTTTCTGTGTCAAAATAACGCTGCTCAATGAGGGCTTCAGAATTCTTTGCGGAAGTAACGACTGGAGATGTCGGAGGATCAAACAGATCAATCATCAGCGTTCCGACAGCATGGCGGAGTGTTCCATCAATCTTCCGGTAAGTGAACATGACTTCTGGATGCTGTCGCATTGCGAAATGCACTTGAATTGCATTCTTGATTTGGGCATTGCTGAGATTTGGATTGCCGGCGATGAGGTCATTCTTGAAGGCATCAAGTCTGGTACGCTTTACTCTACAGAACAGAACGGAACCTGATCCCGGAAGGGAGGAAATGTTTGTTTCTGCCGCTGCCATCATCTTCTTCAGATGGAAGAAAGCAACCTTTTCGTTTGCAGGATAGACGGGATATACGAGATACCGATATGTCTTTGACTCCATCGCTTCGGGATCAATGACTGATGATATATTGGCATAGCTCGACAGCAGGAATTCTGCATCACTCAAGTGATTGTCATACAGGTAATATCCGAATCCGTATGCTGCTATGAATCCTTTTTGTGTTTGTTTTTTTTGCACTTCGTTTATGGCGAGCTGCAGGGTTTGGGAAAGGTCGGAGAATACAGATGAACCTGAGCAGTTCTGCCCAACCAAATAATCCAGAAAAACGAGGGAACCGAATTCGGCCATGGGTTCTTCAGCACAGGAGAATGTGGGATTCTTTCCGATACCAACGTTATGGAAGAAGGAATGCCAGTACTCGTGAATGAGGGTGTATGCCATCAGGCACATTGCCGTCACGGAATCTCCGCCCGCTGCGGCGTCGATGTTGTTCACATACAAGACAACCATGTTCCTGCCGCTGGCATCATGCCCGAATTCTCCCAGTACCGGTACGGGAACCGGAACAGATGCGGAGGCAAGAATGCCTTCAAGTGCTTTCTTCTGGTCCGAGAAAGTGCCTATGATGTCCGAGTATTGCTCTGGACTCAGATTGCGATGGTCCGAGTCCTCCGGATTGAAGTCCGGACACTCCATTGCTGCATCGTTGATGATGCTGTCCGACAGTTGTTCGAGCTGTTCGATCTCCCTGCGGATCTCGTCGGGGTCCGGAACATTCAGCCTCGTCTTCTTTTCTCCCGAGAGGACAAGAGAGGTATGTGTCATGAGAGAGTCTATATTGAAGAACAGCTCCTTTTCAAGAAAGAGGGTCTTCGATGTGATATGGTCAATGAGTTTCTCTTCCCGGGAGGTCATTGCCCGGGTGGGGAATGAGGTGTCAATTGTGTATTTCATATCCTGCTAAGTTGAATGTGTATATAATATAATACCACTGAATTGAGCATATCTTTCCCTCTATTTGAATATTTTCTGTTATACCTGAATAATATCCGAGAATACTTTCCTTTGGGGTTCTCCCAATCTTCAACAAGAAGCTGTCTTCCAGGGTTAAATTATCGCGCCACAACAGTTAATATATAATAGTATAATTGTTATAGCGCGAGTTATTCAGAACGTTTGATATTAATAGCGGAAAATTGGAATGAACACACGATTGTGTATTCCAAAACTGCTATCTAATATTTGGACAGCCAGGGTTTACCCATTCACAAGTTCTTCCGTCTTCAAGGTCGGCATAGAGTATATCCCCACACCAATACGCCCGTATGGCACGAAGACCATATGGAATACCTTCGAGGTGGTCGGCACCAGGGTAAACCTGTCCCGGTTTATATAACCGCAAATAGCAGTTATTCCACGTCTGACTGTCAATTTTAATAGGGCCACCTACGAATCTCTCGTACTGTGCGGACCAGCCTGATTTTGCCATAAAAAATGATTTTAATTTGTTAAACATTAAGAAATTGAGCGCATTGTTTCCACTGTCTGACTTATATATGAAGTCCAAAAATTGGTTTCAATCTTTCACCCATCGTAATATAAAAAAAACAGAAATAATACGCGCCATAACTGTAAAAACTGTTTCGTTTACTTGTTATAGCGCGGAAAATAGGAAACGTTAGGAAGAAAATTAAGGTTGATTTACAAAATTGTCAAATATTACGCTCCAACAATCAATAGGGACTATTGGAAATCTTGTTTCCAAAGCAATATTACGTGATGCTGGTGTAATAGCGATTGTAACAAATATACTTTCAGGGTCAGAGATATCGCATAGAGGAAGATAAAAGGAATCCAAGGAATTACAAAAAGCCAAGATTCCTTGGAAAAAATCGTTCTCATTTATTTTCTCTATCCCGTAAATAAATAGAGCCCTTTTTGCACCTTCAAGGCTATTTGCTGAGTTTGTCAATAATTCACGAATCTGGTGACCATCAAGGCCAGAAACATTACAAACAGCTGTAGGTACTGGTAATTTGCTGAGACTATCTTTACACAGATCAGTAAAGGAAGCGGGATTGTCACATAAAACATATAAAGAATTCTCCATGGGTGAAACGTGTTTAGTTATTCTCGTTATGCTTATCAAATGCTTTTTGGACACGATAGGTTATTGCTCCAGATAAATCTCCAAATGTCCAATGTGTTCCTTCTATGAATCCATCGTATTTGATAAATAGATGATCTTTTTTTCCGTTATTCAACATAACTAGGAATTTTATCATTTCCTTGATTTCATTGTCTCTATTCTCATAAACATTCAGTGACTCTGACAAAAAGGACTCCATCTCTTCTTTGTATTCGTAAAGTGGTTCCTTTAGCATATTCTTGGCATATGCCTCACAAATTGTGTAATAAGTGGTCCGAATAAGATTGATTAATAATTGACCATCTTTTGCCATAGTCTCAACTTCTGGAAAAACGAATGAGTCATCGTTATATTCAAGACGATGTCCCTTCAGTATACCGTCAACCTCATTGAGGTATTTTTGAATTTGATCCTGAATCATATATTAGTATTTCTAAAAAGTTAGTTTACTAATTTCATCTTTCTCATACACACCGCCACACCAATCGCAATTAACATTCTTTGACTGACAGGAAGGACAAATAATTGATTTTCTCTTGCATTGTTTGCATTGAAATGTTACAAATGGTGAAAATTCAACAAATGATTTTCCACAGATGTTGCAAGTGAGATTCTCATTAATGATAAATGAAGATAAAGGCATAATGTTATATTATTTGATTGGTTAATAATGGAAAAATTGGCAATTAGTATTGTTAAATGCTGTGTAATATCATGTATATGTCAAAGTCAGCAAGTTCCATCAGGCTGCTTCCAATCTTCAAAGAGAATGTTGACAACATTCATGAACAGAGAAAAGCTGTTGTCCCGCTGTGACCAGTCGAAGGTCTTTACAGAAGACGAGAAGTCAACTACCTCTTTATAGTCATGCGGTATCCAGTTTGAAAACAATCTGTACTTCTCAATCCATTCAGGATTATCGAAGCCGAGGGTTGATGCCATGTCCTGTCCGTAACCATTCCCTTTTGGACCGATTTGACCTTTGGCATCCACAATGCATTTTGCAAGAGAATATACGGGAGAAAGAACCGAGCCTTTCGCATGGAACAGAAAATACAGAGTTCCATATTCCGCAAAGGCTTCTTCGAGTTCCCTGACTGGAGTATATCCGGTATTGTTTACTGAATCATAATAGGCATGCATCAGCTCGTGAATATATGCATATGATAAAATGGCATCCGGATCAGGTTCAACCATTGTATTATTCGCATACCTTTCAATTCTGTCTCTAAAAAGGTATATGCATGGCGACCCGGACAGATTATATCGCGGGCTGTAGAGGCCAAGAAGGGTGTCTTCAAAACGTTGGCTGTTGAGTCTCTCAATCAGATGGTCTATGACAGGATCTTCTTTTTCTCGTTTCAGTTTTTCAATAAAGTATTGGGTGTCAATAATGCAGAGATCGACGTTTCTATTGCAACGGAGTTCTGCAAAATTATAGAAGCCCTCGAAAGGCAGCCGGGTGCCTTCTATTTCAGAAAACAGAATCTTCTGATCTTCTGTCAGAGTGTAAATGCTCTCCGAGGATAATTCAGGTTCGGGATACTGCGAGGCAGCACCTATGGTTGATGCCATCTTGACAAATATCTCGGCGCACTCCTCGTCGGAAAAACCGGAAAGTTGCCTGAAAAGTTCCGGCAGTGTTGGCTCGGATTCTTCCTTTGTCTGGAATTCACTGACTGTCAATGCTCCAAGCATGACACCATGGTCAGAAGTATTGAACGTCTGCCTAAGAAATTCCTCCAGCATGATTTTGGCTTCATGCATTTTTTGTCTGGCGTTTTCAGGCGACAATCCGCATTCCTCTTGCAAATACGTTGAATATACTCCATCTCCCCTTTGTCCTGGCCGATTCCTGATTTCCTCAATCTTGCAGAGTTCTTCATCGGTAAGGTTTATACCCAGTCTGATCTGAAGGGCCTTCCGGTGGACCGGTCTCAATCCTTCTATCCAGACATTCAGACGTTTTTGGAATTGTACAATTTTGGTATTGGTTTCTTTTTTTACAATAGGCATATCAGCTCCGG
>DCHP01000099.1:0-234 GCA_002315675.1 Rikenellaceae bacterium UBA1749
CAGGAACCGGAATCCTGCATTCTATCCATTTAACTACGGAGCCTTAACGGAAAAACCGAATGGTCTGGATATTATCTTGATGTGCTAGAATTCTGTTGAGAATTGTCTAAGGAATCGAAGATCGTTTTCGAAATATAGTCGTAAGTCTTTCACTCCGTATTTCAACATTGCAATTCTCTCGACTCCCATACCAAATGCGAATCCGGTATATTTCTTGCTGTCAATTCCAGAAGC
>DCHP01000099.1:352-577 GCA_002315675.1 Rikenellaceae bacterium UBA1749
GAAGGTTCTGTGAATGGGAAATATGAAGGTCTCATTCTGATTTTTGTCTCTGGACCAAAATATTCCTTGGCAAAATATTCGATAGTTTGTTTAAGATCGGCAAAACTTACGCCCTCATCAATGTACAGGCCTTCTATCTGGTGGAAAATACAATGGGCTCTGTATGATATGGCTTCGTTTCTGAATACACGTCCAGGACAGATAACCCTGATTGGCGGTTTTTGA
>DCHP01000099.1:656-6896 GCA_002315675.1 Rikenellaceae bacterium UBA1749
AAGAAAGTATCCTGCATATCCCTTGCAGGATGTTCTGGAGGGAAATTAAGCGCTGAGAAAACATGCCAGTCGTCTTCTATTTCGGGCCCTTTTGCGACGTTGTATCCAATATGTTCAAATATCTCAACTATTCTATTCTTAACTAAAGAAATAGGGTGACGTGATCCGACAGGAATAGACGAAGCAGGTCTTGTGAGGTCGTACTGGTTGCCTTCACTTTCAGACGCTTCAAGATTATTTTTCAGTTCATTGATTTTATCAATTGCAGTTTTCTTCAATGCGTTTATTGGTGCACCATATTTCTTCTTGTCTTCAACAGGAAGAGCTCTGAACTGGTCAAATATTTCAGTTATTTCACCCTTCTTGCCCAACATGGCAATCCTGAATTCCTCTATTTTCTTTAGGTCTTTACTATTGAACGATTCTATTTGTTCAATTAGTTCCTTGATTTTATTTTCAATCATTGCTATAGATAGTTTAGACTGCAAACTTACAAAAAATATTGGTAGCTTTGCAATTAGTTATGAATTTGCTTCTTGAGATATTCCTATCGTTTGCAAAAATTGGATTGTTTACCTTTGGTGGTGGATATGCTATGATTCCGATTATAGAAAATGAGGTCATCAATAAGCGGGACTGGATTAAAAAAGAAGATTTTCTTACCCTTCTGACCCTTGCACAGTCAGCTCCAGGTCCTATTTCACTTAATACATCCGTTTTTGTCGGATATAAGCTTTCTGGTGTAAAAGGTGCACTATCTGCCATCTTGGGTGTTGTGATACCATGTTTTTTTGTGATGCTTGCTGTAGTGATTGCTTTCTCCTTCTTAAAGGATAACTTATTTGTGTTGGCGGCATTCAAAGGCGTTCGCCCTGTTGTCGTAGCCTTGATGGCTGTTCCTATAATAAAATTCTCAAAGTCCTTTGGAGTGCTGGGATACATGGTGTCGCTTTGTACCGGTTTTTTGATATGGTATTTTAATATTTCAGCTGTTTACTTTATCATATTATCAATGATTGTGGGTTTATTATTCGCTGTTAAATCAGTGAATAATGCAAAGAAAGGCGGCAGTATATGATCTATCTTCAATTATTCCTTTCCTATCTTAAAATTGGCTTTTTCGGTTTCGGGGGAGGGTATGCGATGCTTTCCTTAATCCAGAATGAAATAGTCATCAATCATAACTGGATAACGATGGATGAGTTTACGGACATTGTTGCGCTGTCGCAAATGACCCCTGGCCCCATAGCTATCAATAGTGCTACATATGTAGGATATCATATTGCCGGTTTCTGGGGTGCTGCAATAGCTACCTTATCTGTATGTCTGCCGGCAATGACAATCATGCTTTTGATTGCAAAATTCTATCTGAAGCTGAAAAATAGCCCAATCGTAACCCAGACAATAAGAATCATGTCCCCGGTAATTGTAGGAATGATTTTATCGGCCGTCTTATTGATGATTTTTCCATATTCGGCATCCGGGGAAAGTTTTATTGATCTATGGAGTTGGATTCTTTTCATTTCAGCATGCTATATCTCTTACAAGAAAATACTGGGGCCCATCCAGCTGATTCTCGTAAGTGCATTGATAGGAATGCTAATATATGCCTGAGAATGATATTGACTGACGCAATATGTCCCAACCGATTATATATTCATAATTTACAGATTGGCCTTGTGCTACATAGAATGAGGCACTTGTTGTGTTAGAACTCTACAACAGTGATGCCGGCTCCTCCAAGATCAACCTTTTCATCATGTACATTTTTTGCTATACCTTCAGATAGGATATAGGAGCGAATCTGTTCTTTTAGAATACCTTCACCTTTGCCATGAAGGATTCTAACTTGTGGAATAGAAAACAAAAGTGCATCATCTATGAACCTTGTGACCTTTTCAAGTGCATCTACAGTTCTCATCCCCCTGACATCTATCTGGTCATTGAACTCAGCTCTTCTGTTTAATGTATCCAAAGTCTTGCCGGAGCTGATAGGCTTCAATAATGGTTTTTTGTCAGAGATTCTTAGCATAGAAATCTGTGCCTGGGATATAATAGCTCCAAAACGAACCATTGCCTTATTCCCTGAAGTCTGAAGTATTTCTCCTATTACATCACTACCTTCTATTGTTACTGAATCGCCAACAGAAAGTTTTTGCTTTTCTTTTTTTGAAGTTGTCTGTTTATCTTCTTTTTTGTGGAGTTCTTCCCTTATTTTATTAAGATCTTCCCTTGCTTTCTTTGTCCTGTCTTTATCTGCTGCAGACTCCTTTATTTCGCGGATTGTCCTTTCTACCGCACTTGTTGCATTGTCTACAATTTGTCCTGCTTCTCTGCGGGCATTTCCTATGATTTCTCTCTTACGTGTCTGGATAGAATCTTCCTTTTCCTTCAGAATAGTCTGCTTTTCAACCAGTTTTTTATTTTCAATTCTGATTTTTTCCCGCTTTTTCTCCCAGTAGCGCTTGTCCCTGGCAGCTTCCTTCAGCAGCCTTTCAAGAGCGATGTGTTCCGGTGCAATCTTCCCTTTGGCATTTTCAATAACATCTCCAGGCAATCCAATATTTTTTGCTATTTCAAAAGCAAAACTATTACCAAGTTCACCTTGTTCCAATTTGAAAAGTGGTGCTATTTTCCCTTGGTCGAAGGTCATTGCGCCATTTTCAATTCCTTCTGCTCCCATGGCAAAATGTTTCAGATTGTCATAGTGGGTAGTAATCACTCCAAAGGCCTTTGTCTCCAGCAATTTTTCAAGTACAGCTTCAGCGATGGCTCCACCCATCGTGGGTTCAGTCCCTCCTCCGAATTCATCAATTAAAAACAGAGTCTTGCTGTCAGCAGTTTTTAGGAAAGTCCTCATATTTTTCAAATGGGATGAATATGTGGATAAATCATCATCAATTGATTGCTGGTCGCCAATATCAAGTAATATATTTTCAAATATGCTGAATTCACTATTCTGAAGAGCTGGAATCAATAATCCACATTGTAACATATACTGTAATAGTCCTACTGTTTTAAGACATACAGATTTGCCTCCTGCATTAGGTCCTGAAACTAGCAATATCCTTTTCTCTGTATTCAGATTTAGATTCAAAGGAATAATATTTCTGTTCTCATTCCTGAGTGCCCTTTCAAGGAGTGGGTGTCTCGCGTCCCTCATGCTTAATATCTGTCCATCTTCAATAATTACATCATTGGCATTCATGTCTATTGCCAACATGGCTTTTGCTGCAATAAAATCAATCTGTCCGATGATACTTGATAGTACATGAAAGTCGTCTTTATATTCTGAAAGTGATTGGGTAAAATCAGTCAGTATCCTGATTATTTCTTCTCTCTCTTCAGATTCCAGTTCCGTGATGGCGTTATTAAGTTCTACGACCTCAATTGGTTCAATAAACGAAGTCTTCCCAGAGGCACTGTCTCCCATCAGAAATCCCTGAATTTTCCTTTTATTGGAGGCATTTACAGGGATTACGGCATGGCCGTCCCTTATTGAAATTTCAGCATTTTCATCTGTATATCCGTTACTCTTTGCACTGGCAAGGACACTTTGAAGTTTTATACTGACATTCTTGCGCTTTGAAGCAAGCGAACGCCTTATTTCAGAAAGTCTCAAGGATGCATTGTCTCTGACTTCTCTTGTGGTAGGGTCTATTATCTGATAAATCCTTTTGAGTATTTCGTTGGGGATAACAACACTATCAGCATGAAGTTTAAGTAAAGGGTATTTATCCGATGTTTCGCTATAGGAGAGGAATTTCTGCAGTGAGAAGATACAGTTCAAAGCAGTTGATATATTCAAGCACTCTTCAACAGACAGATGTTGTCCATTTGATCCAATCTTATATACACAATTACAATCTGCCCTTTCTTCAAGATGGAAGTCTGAATCAAATACCATGGCCTGACGCATTTCTTCGCTTTCCTTGATAGCGTTGATGATGGTTTTTTTGTCAGTCATCATATGAAGGGAGGATGAGATTTCCATAGCATTCTGGGTTGTACATTTGTTGTACAAGTCCTTCCTAATTGTAGAAAATCCCAGTCTGGCTTCAAAATCGTCAGGGTATATCATCTTATATGAAATAATTACAGATTGTTTTTAATGAAATCTACCATTTGCTTGTATAGGTGAGACCGTGAGGAACCCATGCTGTGATTTTTGTCAGGATATATCAACAGGCTATAGTCCTTTTGTGCTTTGACAAGTTCCTCAATCATACGATATGTGTTCTGAATATGCACATTGTCATCTCCAGTGCCATGAACAAGAAGAAGTTTTCCCTTCAATCCTGAGGCAAAATTCAGAGGTGAATTGTTGTCATATCCTTCAGGATTTTCCTGTGGTAATCCATTGTATATTTCAGTGTAAATAGTATCGTAGAATCTCCACGATGTGACTGGGGCAACCGAAATGGCAACAGCAAATACATCAGGAGCCTTTAGTATGGCATTTAAGGCCATAAAGCCACCAAAACTCCATCCATAGATGCCAATCCTGTTTTTGTCAATAAAGGGAAGCGATCCGAAATATTTAGCAGCTTCAACTTGATCGATCAACTCATAATATCCTAGATTCCCATATGTAATTTTTCTAAATTCGGCGCCTCTGCGTCCGGTTCCTCTACCATCAACGCATCCAATGATATACCCATTATCTGAAAGTGGTCTTGTCCAGGCGTTCCCATCATAACTGTCTGAAACCTGTTGTGAACCAGGTCCACTGTATTGAGTCATCAGGATAGGATATTTCTTAGAACTGTCAAAATTGTATGGATAAAGTATATAACCATTAAGTTCAACGCCTTCAGAAGTTGTAAACGTAAAAAATTCTTTACGCGGCGCTTTTGAATCGTTTTTTATTTTTTCCAGCTCTGCCGTATTATCCTTGATGGTCCGCACCAACTTCCCGTTACTACTATGTAGTGTAATGATAGGAGGAATATTTGTCGCACTATAATTGTCCTGATAAAACATGCATGATTCACTCATTGTTATCTTGTGTGTACCATCTTCCTGGGTAAGTCTTTTCTTGTCTCCTCCATTGAATGAAATACTATATAACTGACATTGCAATTCTCCATCTTCAGTTGATGTATAGTATATCTTCTTGTCAATTGGATCAACCCCGATGACGTCAATAACTTCCCAGTTTCCACTTGTTATCTGATTTACTTTCCTTCCCTGATAGTTGTACATATAAAGGTGCATCCATCCGTCAGTCTCGTTTTTGACAATATAGTTCTTGCTGTCAGGAAGGAAGAATACTTTCTGGTCATCAATCTGTTGAACATAGCTAGGATCTGTTTCTTCGTATATTGTACTGGTAACACCAAGTAGGGCATCGGCCAAAAGAATCTTGTAGTGGTTCTGTTTCCTGTTTACTACATGGATGGCTAATTTGTTCTCAGCTTTTGTCCATGTTAACCGGGGAACATAGAAATCCTCCTCCTGGATAGGGATCATTATCGTTTTCCCTGCAATGTTAAGATTTGCTACTTTAATCTGCACAGAGGAATTTTCTTCTCCAGCCTTTGGATATTTGAATGATACGACTTTTGGGTATAGATTTTTATCCATGATGGTCATGTCGTAACTTTTGACATTTTTTTCATCAAACCTCCAGAATGCAATTGCATCTGATGCAGGCGACCATTCATATGCACGGGAAAAACTGAATTCTTCTTCATATACCCAGTCAGGAATGCCATTTATTATTTCTCCCTTTCTGCCATCAAATGAAATCTGTGTTTCTGTGTTTGACAGAATTGTGTAGACAAACAAATTATTATCGCGGACAAATGCGACCATTTTGCTATTTGGTGAGAATGTTGCTTCCTGTTGCTTCCCTTTTTCTTTTGGAGCGAGTGGTGTCAGTTTCTTAGTAGTCCTGTCAAAAAGAAAATAATATGATTTGCTTGAATGGCGATATATCTTTTCTTCTTCTGTGCCTAACAATATGTACCTTCTGTTTTCGCTTACAGAATACGAATCAAATTTAAAGTTATTGCCTAAATCATTTGAACTAAGAAGAGTCTCCACAACAAGTCCTGTCCTATATGAATATACTACAAGGTTCTGTCCTTCTTCTCTAATAAACATCTCATCATTGGAAGTCCCTGTCTTCTTCACTTGTCCGTAAGAGTTAAAAAGAATTGAGGATACTGTTATTAATGCCATTACTATTCTTTTCATTGTGAAACCTTTCCTAAATTATGTACAAATCTTTCTTTT
>DCHP01000080.1 GCA_002315675.1 Rikenellaceae bacterium UBA1749
TTCAGTTTTCGATGGCAATTTACATTCGTTTAACTTGTCCGCCACCAGTTCCGGCGGAACAACACCATTTTGAACGATTTGATCTAAAACATATAGCAATCCGTGAACTTCAATTTGGTCAGCTTTTGCATTTTTTGTCAAGGCTTTGTCACCAGTCAGGATACAGGCAGAGTTCTTCTTTGCGCAGAACCATATCGAACAATCCTGAAAGGAAACATTGCCACCGGCAGATTGCTGCAGATTGTATATATCTTCGATTTCCGTCATTGTAAACTTGACAATGGTAAGTTTCTTTCTAGCCTCAAATGCCATCACGGCATCTTTCTGCCCTGTTTTCTTGAGTTCGCGGATTACGAAATCCACTGTTGATATATCGAAGGGCAACAGGAAGAAGTCACCAAGCAACCCCATTCTTATGAGGTCGATAAATATGTTTGTATCACTGACGACTAACCTCCCCATATCTTTCTACACATAAACTTGACGAATGGAACTTTCTGGCAACTGAAGAAGGGTCGCAGCTTTCGAAAGTGAAATCAACTCACCGGCATAGGCCTTGTAAACAAGACTCTCGAATCGATCTGATTTTTCTTCCTTGATGCGGGACTCGTCGATTATCTGCTTGAATCTTGGGTCTGCATTCTTGCGCTGACGATACCTGATATAACGACTTTCAGGAAGCATCTCCAATTTCATAGCCTTATACATGAGAGCGTCAACAGATACGCCGTAAAGTACCTGTAAGTCCACAAATTGATCGACATGAATAGGCTTACTGGATATGTTTCCCACGGCATCCTTGAAGGTGTCTCGTGGAATCAGCACTTCGTTGGCGAACAGGTGACACATAGACTCTACCTTTTTTGGGGTAAGGTCGTCAGAAAACTTCATGAGGATATGTCCGAGTTCATGAAGAGCGGTGAACCGCTTGCGCTCAGGAGTAAAATACTTGTTGAGTACAATAACAGGGCTTCCGTCGGCACTACCACTAAGCCCGTCAAAATCCTCGGATGCATCAGTTTCAACTACAAGAATGCCGTGTTCCTCAAGCAGGCCGATAACATTGCTGATTCCGCTCTTGCCCAGATTCCATTCTTTGCGTAGCCTGTCTGCAAGTTCATAGACATCATTTTCTTCTGATACGGTTACATCGTGAAAATTTATGGTAAAACTTCTGGAGATGCCGCAGATGTCCTCAATTTCATAGTAACACTCGATTCCGTCCTTGATCTTCCCAATAATCATCTTCTTTTCCTTTTCTGTCATCTTAGCTTTTTTTCGGAATGAGATGCCTTTCAATACGACCGAAACAGGTTTGAAGAAATAGTCTGGGTCAACGCCCAATACGTCGCATAGAGCATTGAGTACGGTGCTATCCGGCAACATTTTGCCAGCCTCGTATTTGTACACGGCTTGAGGCGACACGATGCCATCCATTTTGGCCGCTAATGCCGCCATTGAGAGCCCATTCATCTCTCTGGCGCTCTTCAATCTTAATTTGAATNNTTGAATATATTTTTAAGGTCCATATGTTGGAATAATATTCTGGTTTGCAAATCTACAAAATTCATTCAAATGCAAACCAATATAAAGAAAAAGTTATCAACATTATAGGACTTCGTGCCGCCCGGGCCTGCGCACTTGCTGCCTCACGCGGCACGAAGTTCTATATAGTTGGGTTAAAACCTTGCAATCTTCCCGGTGGCGTGTGTCAATATAGAGGAAGTTATGTAAAAGGGTCAGCATTTGCTGACCTTTTCTACCCATTTGTTTGTATATTTGTACTAATAGGACACTGTATTTTAAGCATGAAAAAAAATAAGAGTAGAATACTTTGGATAGCTGGGCTTATTGCGGTAGGACTATTCCCTCTTTTATCTTTATTGTTTTATATACCAAGATCTGTAGTTATTCCGGAAGCAGTTGTTTTGGCGGCGCTCTTATTTCTTCATATTAAGGCAGAAAAGAGGATTCCATTAATTTCAGTAATTCTTTCTATTGCGGTACTATTCTGGCTTCTGTGGGCAAGTATTTGCTGGCCATATTGGAATAGTAGCATATTAGTTGAATTATGCCACCTGAGATACCCTTATACCGAATCACCGGAAAAGTGTATTAACAGAGATAAAGCATTATGTGATTATGAAACAGCATATAAATATGTAAAATCTACTCATCCGATATTTCTTTCTGGCGGAAACGATTCGTTTGAGAAACAATATCATATTGGATTGTCTGATTTGAATACCGTTGACAGTGTTTCAATTAACAAACTACATATTATTATTCAGAAACTGTTGGCGATACTTGATGATGGTCATACAAGGACTTTCCCGACATATAAAGAACTGCATACAATTGATATTGGGAAATATGGTATTCCTATTATGATTAATGGGACACCGATTGACACCCTTTTGTGTGAAAAGCAAGACCTTTATTCCTCAGAAACCATCGAGTACAAACGGACAAAACTTTTGGACGATATTCGAACTTACGAAGGATTGCGGTTTCTTGGAATAAATCCTGATTTGGGAGTTTCATACCTCTTTAGGGATAATAATGACAGCATCAAGGAAGTAGTTATTAATAAAGATGAGTTCGTCGTACATAATAATGGGAAACAATCAAGCAAGAATGTCATTGGTGGTTTTTCGGTTGAAAATTTCGGAGCATTACCACCC
>DCHP01000097.1 GCA_002315675.1 Rikenellaceae bacterium UBA1749
CGATGCTCTACCAACTGAGCTAAGGCACCATCGTTTTTCGTGAATGCAAAGGTAGGTAATTTTTTTTAACCTCCAAATTTTTATGCCGTTTTTCTGCGTTTTTTCTATTGTTTTTGCCGGATTATGGCACTTATTGGGCCTCAAACTGGTATTTTATTGAACCTTTCTGTGGGTCTGGAGCTGTCTGTGAAACATTGAACTTTGACGAACGGGCAGCATATACGGCCATGTCGTTCAGGCAGTCATCTCCGGGTGATGTCGTAGCTGAAACAGCGGCATGGGTGACATTTCCATTACGGTCAACTGCAATGGTAACCACCACAGTCCCGGCACCTTCGCACTTGTATGCCGGAATATACAGGTAAACGTCATATCGTCCTTGTAAATCGTATGATACAGTGACATTCCCCTGGTGTTTTACGCTTTTCTTCTCAGTGTCCTGTTTTACCTCCTTGCTCTCCTGTTTTTTAGGCTTTTCGTTCTCCATAGCCTCTACTTCCGCCAATGCTTTTTTATAGGCTTCAGCTCCTTCCGCAAGGGATTTCTGGATGGCTTCAGCTTCATCGTAAATCTTTTGGACATCTTTATGGCGGTTGTCTTTTATTGACGCATCAAGTTCTGCATTTATGTCTGATATCTGGTTTTTTGCCTTGGGCATGTTCTCCATCTTCTCAAGGACTTCAACTTCCTGTTTCTGCTCTTCTGGTTTTAACAATTCTTCAAGTTCTTCGTCGGGAATCTCAACGCTGGCAGAATTAATCGGTACAGGATGAATGATTATCTGATATGTTAAAAAGAGTATGATGATGACAAGGTGTATAATAAGAGTGGTTAATATCCCTATTCTATGTTTGTACACCCAGTTTACGGGGTCTTCTTTCCTTTTTTGCCCGAATGGTAACCGGATATAGTCCGGATTATTCCTGACGGGCCTCTTGGATGGGACCTTATGCTGTTTTTCCTTTGTGTTCATATTTTCACAAAATTAGTGAAAAAACTTAAATTCAGTGAAATTGATAAAGAATTATTATCTTTGTAAATTAATAATTAGAATTGAGATGAGTATTAGACAGTGCACCCTGCGTGATTCGTTTAATGTTACAGGTAAGGGTTTACATACTGGTGCAAAAGTTAGTTTGTCAGTTAAACCTGATTTGGAAAATACAGGTATAAAGTTCTGTCGTATAGATCTACCATCATTCCCTGTAATTGCAGCGTTGGCTGAGAATGTAGTAGAAACTTCCAGATCTACGGTTATTGAAAACAACGGAGTGAAGGTAGCTACAATAGAACATCTGATGGCTGCCCTGTGGAGCATGGGAGTTGATAATGCCTTAATTGAATTGAATGGCCCTGAGGTGCCTATTCTTGATGGATCTGCAGCTATATGGGTCAAGAATATAGAAGAAGTCGGAATTGTAGAACAAAACTCCTGCAGGAAATATTACGAGGTACAGAAAAGAATAAGTTACAGAATGGATGAGCGCGACAGTGAAATCACCGCCTATCCAGACAATAACTATACAATTAGTGTCCATGTTGATTTCAATTCAAAGGTCGTAGGTAAGCAATATGCGGCTTTTGACATGGAAAATCAATTTGCAGAAGCCATTGCACCATGCAGGACATTTGTTTTTTTCCACGAAATGGCTCCTCTTATTGAGAAGGGTTATATTAAAGGTGGAGATTTGTCAAATGCAATAGTTGTAATAGAAAACCCAATAGTAGGTCCTCAGGCCCAGAGTCTGGTAGAAAAGGTTCCTAATTTATCCTTGCAGCAGCTTGCTACTCCTGGATATGTCACTGAGGGCGGCCTGAGATATGAGAATGAAATAGCCAGACACAAGATGCTTGATCTTATGGGGGATCTGGCATTGATAGGGGTAAGACTTAAAGGTCATATCCTTGCAACAAGACCAGGCCATAGTATCAATACTGAGTTTGCCAAGGTCATGAGAAAGACAATCAAGATGTCAGAGGAAGATTGTCCTTATAGATATGACCATGATGCATCTCCGGTTTTATCTACTGAAGAAATAATGAAGCTGTTGCCTCACAGGACTCCTATGTTGCTGGTGGATAAGGTAGTTGCTCTTGAGTCAGATCAGATTCTGGGTGTAAAACAGATTTCAATGTCAGATCCATGGTTCCAGGGACATTTCCCTGATGAACCGGTAATGCCCGGAGTATTGCAGGTAGAAGCTATGGCTCAATGTGGAGGTCTTTTGGTGATGTCACAGATCGAGAATCCTAAAGACTATTCTACATATTTTTTGAAACTTGATGAAGTTAAGTTCCGTCATAAGGTTGTTCCAGGTGATACACTTGTACTTGCGGTATATCTGGTAGCTCCAGTGAGAAGAGGAATAGGTATTCTCAATGGACGTGCATATGTTGGCAAAACATTGGTATGCGAAGCAACAATGACGGTTTTAATGCAAAAAAAAGATTAATAAATTTGAATGAGTAGTATGATTTCACCTTTAGCTTATGTAGATCCCAATGCGAAATTGGGAAAGGATGTTGAAGTAGAGCCATTTGCATGTATATATGGTGATGTTGAGATAGGAGATGGAACATGGATAGCACCGCATGCTGTAATAAAGGATGGTGCAAGAATAGGCTGTAATTGTAAAATTCATAGTGGCGCTGTTATTGCAAGTATTCCTCAGGACCTTAAGTTCAAGGGAGAATATTCAACGGCTGTTGTAGGTGATCGTACCATGGTGCGTGAGTGTGCTACAATAAGCAGGGGAACATCTGCACGTGGTGTAACAACAGTTGGCAGTGATACTTTGATAATGGCATATGCCCATGTAGGACATGACTGCGTGGTCGGGAATCATTGCATTCTTGTAAATAATGTTTCTCTTGCAGGAGAAGTGGAAGTCGGCGATTGGGCAATACTTGGCGGACATTGTGCAGTGCATCAGTTCTCAAAGATTGGTGAACATGTCATGGTGTCTGGCGGTACACTGGTAAATAAAGATATACCACCATATGTAATATGTGCTCATAGTCCCAACTCATTTGTTGGACTTAATATTGTTGGACTCCGCCGTCGTGGCTTTACTGCTGATCAGATTCGTGAAATTCAGGATATTTCAAGAATTCTTTATCAGAGTGGACTTCCATATTCAAAAGGAATGGAGATGGTTGAGTCAACAATTCCTCAGAGTGAATTGCGTGACAAGATTGTCGGATTCATCCGCTCATCAAGTCGTGGAATCTTCCATCAATATAGCACTAAGGTCTCAAATGAACAGTAGTATCAGCCGATATCATCAATTTTGAAACATTGCAAGTATAGTGTTATCATTGAAAGTACAGTAGTAATTATAATAACCCTTTAGATATATTCGAACGTGAAACAGATTAAAAGCGCTTTAATTTCAGTTTTTTACAAAGATGGCCTTGATGAAATCATTAAACAATTGGCTTCATCAGGTGTAACTCTTTACTCAACAGGAGGAACTCAGAAATTCATTGAGTCTCTTGGTGAGAAATGTATACCAGTAGAATCCCTGACTGGATATCCTTCAATTTTGGGCGGTCGTGTAAAGACACTTCATCCGTCAGTATTCGGAGGTATCCTTGCCCGTAGAGAAAATGAAACAGATCTTCAGCAACTCAAGCAGTACAATATTCCAGAGATTGACCTGGTTATTGTAGATCTTTATCCGTTCGAACAAACTGTTGCTTCAGGTGCAGGTGAACAAGATGTAATCGAGAAAATTGATATTGGCGGTATTTCGCTTATCCGTGCAGCAGCTAAGAACTATGCTGATACAATAATTATCGCATCAAAGGATCAGTATTCATCTTTCCTTGAACTTCTTAAACAACAGAATAATTCAACAACAGTTGAACAGCGCAGGCACTATGCGGCAGAGGCATTTAATGTAAGCTCTGCTTATGATTCTGCTATTTTCAATTACTTCAATAAGAAAGAGGAAATACCTGCATTGAAGATTTCAGAAAACAAGTCATATTCATTGCGCTATGGTGAGAATCCTCATCAGTCAGCTGCATTCTTCGGAGATCTTGATTCTGTTTTCGAAAAACTTCATGGTAAGGAAATCTCATATAACAATTTGCTTGATATTGACTCTGCACTTAATCTGATTTCAGAATATACAGACACGACATTTGCTATCCTGAAACATAACAATGCATGTGGTATCGCAAGCCGCCCAACAGTAGCTGAAGCATGGACCGATGCTTTGAAGGCAGATCCGGTTTCTGCTTTCGGTGGTGTGCTTGTTACAAATGCAGAAGTTGACAAGGATGCTGCTGAGAAGATAAACGAAATTTTCTTTGAAGTTATCCTGGCTCCTTCATATACTGATGATGCCATGGCAATTCTTCAGACAAAGAAGAACAGGATTATCCTTAAGACCAAACAGCGTGTAATGCCAGAAAAGACATATCGTTCAATGTTAGGTGGTCTTGCAGTACAGAACAGAGACGACAAGGTCGGTGGAATCGACAGTGATATCAAGGTTGCAACAAAGCGCACACCAACAGAAGCTGAAGTAGCTGATATGTTGTTCGCAAACAAGGTTGTTAAGAATTCAAAGAGTAACTCTATTGTTCTTGCCAAGGATGGCATGCTTCTCGCAAGTGGCGTAGGGCAGACATCAAGAGTGGATGCTCTTCAGCAGGCAATTGCAAAAGCAAAATCATTCGGTTTCTCTTTAAAGGGTGCAGTAATGGCATCTGATGCATTCTTCCCATTCCCTGATTGTGTTGAAATTGCCCATAATGAAGGAATCGATGCTGTAATACAGCCAGGAGGGTCAATTAGGGATGCGGAAACAGAAAAGTTCGCCAATGAACATGATATGGTCATGTTGATTACAGGAATGAGACATTTTAGACATTAATACCTTAACATATATGTCATTTTTCACAAAAGAGTTGGCAATGGACTTAGGAACAGCCAACACATTAATTATCTACAATGACAAAATAGTTGTCGACGAACCTTCTATTGTAGCCATAGACCAACGTACCGGAAAGGTAATGGCTATAGGTAAGGATGCCAGACAGATGCAGGGACGTACGCATGAAAATATTCGTACCATACGTCCTTTGAAAGATGGTGTTATTGCCGATTACACTGCAGCAGAAATGATGATAAGGGGCATGATCAAGAAAATAAAGACTGGTGCCAGTCTTTTCAACCCCTCTCTGAAAATGGTAATCTGCATACCATCAGGTTCTACCAACGTTGATATCAGAACAGTCCGTGATTCTGCAGAAAACAGTGGTGGACGTGAAGTTTTCATGATATACGAACCTATGGCTGCGGCTATTGGTATAGGTCTTGATGTTGAAGCTCCAGAAGGACAGATGGTTGTTGATATTGGTGGTGGTACCACTGAGGCAGCTGTCATTTCATTAGGTGGTATAGTATGCAGTGATACGCTGAAAATTGCCGGTGATGTCCTTTCTGACGATATAAAGAACTATATGAGGGCGCAGTACAATATTAAGGTCGGCGACCGTACAGCGGAAGAAATTAAGATATCTGTAGGTTGTGCACTTGAGAATTATTCGGAACCAGAAGCGGAACCTTATGTTGTCCATGGTCCTGACGTTAGTACGTCTATGCCAATCAGTGTAGAAATCTCGTATCGTGATACATTTGAAGCTCTGGATAAGTCAATCAACAAGATTGAAACAATGCTTCATCAACTGCTTGAGAGAATCCCGCCTGAACTATATTCAGATATTGTCAAGAACGGAATCTATCTTGCAGGTGGTGGCGCTATGATCAGAGGACTTGACCAAAGACTCAGCGAGAAACTGAAAATCAAGTTCCAGGTAGCAGAAGATCCTCTTCGTGCTGTTGCAAGAGGAACAGGAAAGGCTTTGAAAAACACGGAGAAATTTATGAATCTGTTGATCAGATAATATCTAATATCTTTATAGGGTCTTGCTGCTTGTGTGGAAAGACCCTATTGCTTTTTATGGAATGAGAAGACTGTTATTACTACTAAAAAGGATCCATCTTTGGGCACTCTTCCTGATATTGGAGGGTGTATGCCTTTACATATTCTTTCATAGTGATACATACATGTTCTCAAAATATCTAGCATTCAGCGAAAATATTACAGGTAAGACAGATCTGGTCAAATATGAAGTTGCCTCATATCTTAATCTTAAGGAAAAGAATGAAGAGCTGATGGCGCTTAATGCGAAATTGCTTGATGAGAACAATTCATTGAAATCATTGGTGGATACGACATCCTTTAATGTGGCTCAGAGTCCGTACCCTTCTGTCGTGGCTCTTCATGTTATCCGTAATGAATTTCTAAACAGTAACAATTTTATTGTTCTTGATGGTGGGGAAAACAAGAATGTCCGAAAAGGTATGGCAGTTATAGGCAATGAAGGAATTGTCGGCTATGTGTCAGCTACCAGCAAGAATTTCTCAGTTGTCATTTCTCTTTTAAGTACGGACAATTTTGTTTCATCTGCAAAGATCAAGGGAACATCCTTCTCTGGAACTCTTCAATGGGATGGCCGTACTCACAATCTGGTTCAGATGGCTGAAGTGCCTAAATATGCTGAACTTCATGTAGGTGATACAATCCTGACGACTTCCTACTCAAGTGTTTTCCCTGAAGATATACCTATCGGGACAGTTGAAGACTTCAGAATTACAGATGATACGTTCTATTCTGTAAATGTCAGGACGTTTACAGATTTCAGTAAACTTGATTATGTATATTTACTGGAATTGAATAATAAACTGGAGAGAGATTCTCTTGAAATGGCGGCCGGTGCCCAAAAAAAGAAATAATGGAATGAAATTTCTTAGATATATAATTTACATATCTGTGCTTACATGCATTCAGGTTTTCTTTCTGCAAAGGATGTGGAGTGGATTCTACATCTCGGTCTACATTGCACCTGTGTTGCTGATGGATATTAAAACCCCAAAATGGATAGTTCTTCTGACAGGTTTCCTATGTGGTGGAATCATAGATGTGCTATCTGCAGGAGCGGGATTGAATGCTGCGATAACAGGCTTTGTTGCTCTTTGCAGATTTCCTATTATCCGTGCAACTGTTCCAAATAATGTCTTTGAAGATGCAGGTCCTGTATTGTCATCGACAATGCCTATCATGAAATTTCTATTCTATGTCGCAATAATGTTGCTGATATGGAGTCTGCTCTTCTTTTTTGTGGAATCTTCATTCATGGATCCTTTATGGTCACTTCTAAGTGTTCTTTTTAATGTGGTCTTCGGGACGCTGTTGATTACTCTTTTGCAACTTCCAATCAGAAGATAAGATGAGGCCTACAAACAATAAATTCTATATTATTTGTTTCTGGATTATAGTAATAAGCTTTATTCTTCTCTGTAAATTGTTCTATATCCAGATACTGGATAATTCATATGAAGAACAGGCAAAGGGAAATGCTTTCAGGTATAGAACTCTTTACCCTCCACGTGGTGAAGTCTTTGACAGGAACGGGGAATTTCTTGTACAGAACAAGGGTTGCTACGATCTTGTTGTCATACCTAACGAGGTCAAACCCTTTGATACTATGGTTATGGCCAGAATAATCGGGGTAACCAAGGAACGTTTCCTTCAGGAATTCAATAAGGCTGTAAGATATTCAAAAACTGCACCATCAACAATTTTCAAACAGCTTCCTCTTGAAACGAAGTACAGACTCAATGAAAGGAGGGACGAAGGATTCTATACAGTATACAGAACTGCCAGATCCTATCCGAAGAAAATAGCAGGTAACCTTCTTGGATATATCGGCGAAGTAGGCGAAAATAAGATAAGAGCAGACAAGTATTACAAGAAAGGCGACTATATAGGTATGAGCGGTATCGAACGTTCATATGAAGATGTGCTCAGAGGTGAGAAGGGTGTGAAGGTTGAAGTTGTTGATGCGCTCGGACGTCCTCAGGGAAGCTATATGGATGGTATCTACGATACAATGCCTGTTCCCGGGAAATCAATAACAACGACGATTGACATATCTCTTCAGGAATATGCGGAAAAACTTCTGAAAGGTAAAATAGGCAGTGTTGTTGCCATTGAACCTTCGACGGGTGAAATACTTGTTATGGCATCTTCCCCAACATATGATCCTGACCTTCTGGTAGGACGCGAACGTGGCAATAACTATGCAGATATGGTCAAGGATCCCAGACATCCACTGTTCAACAGGGCTGTTATGTCCAGCTATCCTCCCGGATCAACATTCAAGATAGTGAACGGCCTTATTGGACTAGAACAGGGTGTTGCAAGGATAACAGACCTTCACCCTTGCTATGGCGGATATACAGTAGGCAGAGGCGTGAAGTGTCATAACCATCCTTCTCCGATTAATATGCAACAGGCTGTTGCGATGTCCTGCAATGCATATTTCTGTTTTGTCCTGCGCTCAATTCTTGATAACAGGAAAAAATACAAGAATATTCAGGAGGCTCTAACACAGTGGCGGAAGGATGTAATGTCCTTTGGCTTCGGGCATAAACTTGGTTCTGACTTTATGGATGAACTCAGGGGAAACGTCCCAAGTGCGTCATACTATGACAAGTGCTATAGAGGCAGGTGGAATTCCTTGTCTGTGATATCCCTTGCAATAGGCCAGGGGGAAATGGGTGTGACTCCACTTCAGATGGGTAACCTGGCTGCGATTCTCGCAAATCGTGGCTTCTACTATATCCCTCATGTCGTAAAGAGCATAGAGGGCGATTCTATTAATTCCAGATTTCTTGAGAAACATTATACAAATGTGGATCAGAAATATTTTGAACCTATTGTTCAAGGTATGTATGATGCGGTCCACAAACCTGGTGGTACAGCAGTTGCCTATTCTCATCCTGAAGTAGGTCTTTGCGGAAAGACTGGAACAGCCCAGAATCCTCGTGGGGCAGATAATTCAGTATTCATGTGTTTTGCTCCTAAGGATAACCCGAAGATTGCGGTGTCGGTATATATTGAACATGGCAGGGCCGGAGCTACCTCTGCGGCTCCGATTGCATCCCTTCTTGTTGAGAAGTATCTTAATGATACAATCATAAGACCAGGTCTAGAAGACTATGTTCTCAATATGGAAATAGCATATCCAATGTATCGAAAAAAATAGAACGAGGGAGGAATAACAATGTACAGGCATTACCGAAGGAATAATGAAAAACTGATTGACGCAAAAATAGACTGGGGTATAGTTGTTGTATACCTTCTACTTGTTATCTTCGGCTGGTTCAGTATATACTCGTCAACATATTCTGGTGAGGATGCTGCATTTTACGATATAGATTATAGATACGGTATGCAGCTTGTCTGGATAGGTATAAGTCTCGTCTTCTCGTTTCTTGTTATGCTGGTTGATATCAGGTATTTTCATGCATATTCCTATTTTGTCTATGTCATTACTCTTTTGCTGATGATTCTGACCCTTCTTATTGGAAAGGAAGTCAATGGCGCGAAATCATGGCTTGGAGTGGGGCCATTTGGGATACAGTCTGTGGAATTTATGAAAATCGGAGTGGCGTTTGCAGTCGCAAGGCTGATAAGTTCGCATGATTTTGCTGTAAAGTCCCAGAAGTCACTATCTGTTTTTGTCGTGATATTGTTGCTCCCTATTCTGTTGTCTCTGCTTCAGAATGATACTGGGTCTGCAATGGTCTTTTTGATATTTGCACTTGTTCTCTATCGCGAAGGGATGTCATATGGTCTCTTTCTGTTCGCTTTTGTGATTGTCCTTATGTTTGTATTGTCATTTCTTGTGGACAGGTCGATTCTCTTTGTTTTGATATTCCTATCCTCAGTAACTGTTTTTGCAGCTATGAATAAGGATCCAAAGGCAGCAGTCAGATATGTTGCTGTCGTTGTCCTTCTTACAACTGCAATGTTCTTCCCTTTGTTTTTACTTGGAATAGAAAATGCTCTTGTCAAATCCCTTCTTGTTTCGATGCTTTTGACAATGCCGCTACTTTTTATATATAAAAAGATATATTTCAAGTCGACAATCTGGAATATTGTACTAATTGCAATACTGATGATGGCCTTTAGTTTCGTTGTCGATTTTGCCTTTGATAATGTGCTGCAACCTCATCAGCAGGTCAGAATCCTGGATCTTTTCGGAATCCAGAATGACCCGCGTGGAGCAAGTTATAATGTGGCACAGAGTAAGATAGCCATAGGCTCAGGTGGTTTTACGGGTAAAGGTTTCCTGCAAGGAACACAGACCCAGTACTCGTATGTGCCTGAACAGGAAACCGATTTTATCTTCTGTACAGTAGGAGAAGAAGAAGGTTTTCTGGGAACCGCAGTTGTCGTTGTTCTTTTTTCAGTACTGATATGCAGACTGCTTCTTATGGGGGAACGTGCGGATGATTCGTTTGTCAGAGGTTTCTGCTATTCTGTTGCAGGTGTTTTCCTCTTCCATTTTGTGATAAACATTTCAATGACAATAGGACTTTTCCCTGTCATTGGTATTCCTTTACCATTTTTCAGCTATGGGGGATCAAGTCTTCTTGCCTTTTCCCTGCTTCTGGCTATCGCAGTCAGACTCAGGGCATTCTCATTTGAAAAATA
>DCHP01000032.1 GCA_002315675.1 Rikenellaceae bacterium UBA1749
TGGCTTTAACTGCAATGTGGGTTAATCTCCATTATTCAGCATTATTTCACATATGCGCCCTTTTTTCATCATATCATCATAGCATTAATGCCGACGAACAGACCTATCATACTGATTTATTATTTGAGCTATAGGCCTTATTTGAATGGTGGAGTGGTCTATCTGATAAATGACCATTTTACGCATGTAGAAAATCAGAAAAAAGAGCTATAGTATCTATCTGATAAATGACCATTTTGACGCGTCAAAGATACCTTTGTCTGTAATCTTTAGTTCGGGAATCACCGGAAGGCACATGAAGGACATGGTAATAAGTGGTGAGCGCATCTGACATCCGGTTGATGCTATTGCTTCCATTATTTCTGCATTTTTCCCGGCAACCTGTTCCCATCCTAGTGGAGTCAACAATCCGGCAATCGGTAGTTCCAGACAGACGACATTATTGTCTTTGTCAATCACAGTAATTCCCCCTTTCATCCTTATTACCTCGTTGACGGCTCGGACGATATTTTCATCTGAAGAACCAATTGCTACTATGTTGTGACAATCATGGGCAATGGAAGCTGCCATTGCTCCGTTTTTGATGTTGAATCCCCGTACATGCCCCACTGATGGAGAGGCAATGCTATCATACCGGTTGACGACTACAATCTTCTGTACTTCCTCCCATGGATAATTTTCATCGTCTGATGATGCGTATTCACTAGTTGTGATAAGCTCCCCATCTTGCGCTACGATTATAGGTGTTGTATTCTGAAAGGTAGATGCAATATCCTTATCTGAAATATCTGAAGCAATGAATCTGTTCGGATAATAATCAACTGGGGATTCATCAATCTTCAGAGGCTCGCCACTTAGATATGTCTCAAGAATATTCATTTTCTCGGAAATCGAGTCAGCTATTATGAATGTTGCCGGGTCTCCAGGGCGCAGAAGTCCCCAGTCAAGTCCATAGTGAACTTGAGGGTTGAGACTGGCTGCCCGTAATACATCCCATTTGTCATACCCGTATGCAATTGCTCTTCTGACATGAGATATGATAGGTGCTTCCTTGGAACTGGTGGGATGAATGTCATCGCTGCAGAACATTATCTTTTCAGGATATTTCGCTATCAGCGGTATCAGAGCTTCAAAATTCCTTGCGGCGGAACCTTCGCGTATCTGGACAAACATATCGTTTTCAATGCACGAAAGACCTTCCTCATAGCTACTGCATTCGTGATCTGTTGAAATACCTGCAGATGCGTATTTTCGCCGTTCTTCACCCATTAGTCCCGGTGCATGTCCATCAATCTGTTTGCCGAGTCTCTTTGCGGCTTCAATTTTTGCCATTACCTGATTATTGCGCAGAAGAACTCCTGGGTAATTCATCACTTCAGACAAATAGCCAACTGCAGGATTATCAAGGATTTCTCCGACTTCCTGGCTTGTCAGCATAGCTCCGCTTGTCTCAATATCTGCAGAACAGCTTGGGACACAACTTGGAGCTCCGAAACAGAAGTTGAAACTTGTTCTTGATGCATTGTCAATCATGAATTTTACGCCATCCTTACCCAAGACATTTGCAATCTCGTGCGGGTCTGTTACAACTCCAATGATTCCATAGTTTACAACTGCTCTGGAAAATTCTACCGGGGTGAGCATCGAACTTTCAATATGAATATGGCTGTCTATAAAACCAGGAAGAATGAATGGCAGATCTTTTCCAACACCCGGCCAACTGTCAATTGAAGCTATTTTCCCTTCATGAACCTTAACAACTCCGTTAAAAATAGTTTTATTAATTATGTCGACAATCTGACCTTCAAATTTTTCCATCAGAATAAAAGTTGAAATTCCCTTTTTACAAATTTAATGATTTTTGAAATTTTTCTAAATAACCAGAACCAAAACCTTATCAACCTACTCATCGCACGGAAACGATAAATTCAAATTTTTAATATTGAGTCCACTTTAAAAAGTCCAAAAATTGAGAAATGCCCCCATTTCAGAGGCCTGTAGCGGATATAAAAACTTTAAACGATACTTATTAACGTGGGCTCAATTGTTCATTTACAAAGTCAATTATTGACTCTACTTGAATAACTCCAAATATTGAGCTCCCCACCCTATTATTGTAGAGGCCAATTTTATTGGTTACAACAATAAAACATAATATTTCAATTAGCCTTATCATTAAATAATTCATTAGAATTTTATGGAAATAAAATCTCTTAAAAATATTCAGACTGCCTTTTCATATATACGTAAGGTAGTTATTGTATCAATTATTTCATCTGCTGCCATTTCAATTACTTCAGCCATCCTGGCGTATTGGTTTGCCGAACGTCAAAGAGAGAAGATATATGTACTTGATCAAGGAAAATCTTTAATGCTTGCCCTCTCTCAGGATCTTCAGAATAATCGTCCGGCAGAAGCAAAGGAACACATTAGACGCTTCCATGAGCTATTTTTTACTCTTACTCCAGAAAAATCACAAATAGAAAGCAATATTGAACGTGCATTGCTTCTTGCAGACAAAAGCGCATATAATTATTACAGGGATATTTCTGAAAAAGGCTATTACAATAGGCTGATATCTGCAAACATAACACAGACCCTTCATGTTGACAGTATTCTTCTCAATACATCCATCTATCCTTACGAGGCAACCACATACGCAACCCAAAAGATTATCAGACAAAGTATAATCAATACCAGGCAACTCGAAACACATCTTAAACTTCACAATACATCAAGATCTGATGACAATCCGGGTGGTTTTATGATTGAGAATTTCAGAGTCGTTAAAAATATTGACAAAGAGACAATTGAAAGGTAATCATGACAGAGAATTATTGGTATCTAAAACATCAAATAGATTATATAACTAATTGACATTAAATATAATATACCATTACAAGCCATACTACTATGAAAAGAAATAAAAAGATATTCATATTGATTATCATAATGATTATTGGTATCCTCTCAATTACTGTACATGAATTAATGAAGGATTTCTCTGAGAATTATTCAAATGGTTTCAATACAGAACTACCAGAACCAAAAGATAACGAAATTGAATCTAGTAAAACAAAGGCATATGAGAATCCAGAATCATATTCAGGTGATGATCTATACAACATGCAATACAGTGACAGCTTATTGATATCATCTACTTCTCATACTATAAATAAAGGAAGTGGTGACCATGAATACAATATACATGGTAAACAAACCAAAAGAGATACTCACGCCGAACACTCTTTTTCAAACATCACCGAAACGAGAAGTTCAAGTTCATCCGATTATGTTAGGAAATCACTAAACGCGATTTCTAAAAACTCAGAAATAAATCCTAAGCAAGAACAAAATAAATCAATAAAAGATGACAATCTGAACGTGAAAACGACAAATCCCGACAGCACACTAAAACATGTAGACAACGTTTCAGGTAATGAATTAGAATCATCTCATATAAATAGTAATTATGACAACAAAAGACATCGTCAGTTTATTTCAGCAAAACCAGAATCAATTCAAGGCAGTAATGGAAAGATTGCCATTACAGCCTGTATTCATGGTGATCAGAAAATTAATGATGGAGGCCGTGTCAGAATAAGGACACTTGAAACCATATCAATCTCCGGAGTAAATATTCATAAAGGAACTATACTGACAGGGATTGCTCATTTCAATAACACCAGGGTCGGAATAGAAATATCATCAATCAGAACAAACAAAAACATTATTCCTGTTAATATAAAGGTCTATGACAATGATGCGCAGGAAGGGCTTTACTATCCCGAATCAAAAGAAGAAAAGTCAATGAAATCAACTGGACGCGACATTACACGAAAGATAGGTGAATCAATCGCCGCAACAGGAATTGTCGGGTCAATCATAAGCGGCGGAATCGACTATGTCAATAACAACTCATCATCCCGCACTATTTTCCTTACAGGCGAATATAAAATATATCTTCTTGAACTTTAGCATATAACAACTCTGTACAATGAAAGATAAACTATTGAATAAAATCTCTGACAAAGAGTTACTAAATCAGATTATTATGATTTTAATCGTTCTTGTGTGTATTACATCATGTTATTCTCCTGTTTATGCTCAGACAAAGAATGAAAATATGATCATGGTTAACTATGACAAGACTATTCATCTCATTTTCAAATCACGAATTCTTTATGTTGATCTAGGATCTGAATCTATCATGGCAAGCACAATAGATAATCTCCCTAATATTTTGAGAGTAAAGGCTACGGAACGTAATTTTCAGGGTGAGACCAACATTTCTGTCATTCTAGAGGATAATAAACTATACAGTTTCAATGTGTATTATTCTGATACCATATCAAAAGTAGCATACTATCCTGATGATTTTTCAATTGATAATCAATCAAAAACAATTTCTGAACATTTCCAGAAGATAAAAGGTAATGACATTAAAGAGAGTATAACCGACATAAACCAAATTGAAAAACTGCAGGATAACCAAGAACATTATATATCTGCAGATGAATATCATAGGATAATAAACGCGAAAGACAACAATAGCCGTAATGGTCAAGTAAAAGGCTCAAATGCTCATATTAGAATCAAGAAACGTGTAATTCCCGGCACAAATAAATCTAGTGAGTCAACACTTCAATTTGATGATACATCATGTGACATCCATAAAGATCACATATGTTCAATTTCGCTTCCCAGTTCACTTTCGTCTATATATGAAAGTAACAGAAACAGGGTTACAACAATTGGTCAAAACACATCAGGTCTGGTCTCAAGAATCAAAGCAATATATATATCCCCTGAACATATTTATGTGCATTTTGAACTTTCAAATTACACAAACATAACCTATACTTTAGATAACATTTCTTTTTCTTCTCAGGTAAAGCATAATAAGCTCTCATCACAAGATATATACCCTGTAGAAAACTATATCCCTCAAGAGAGGACAATTGACAGGAAACAATCAATCCCTAACTCGGTATTTTTT
>DCHP01000030.1 GCA_002315675.1 Rikenellaceae bacterium UBA1749
AAAAATTTTAAGTGTCAAACTCCCGTTTTTTGCCCTACTGAATAGTTACGATTTGTCAATAATTTTTGTCTTTGTTATGGTATTTCTTTAATAACTTTAAGTGCTGTTATTTGTAATATGGTATAATTTTTCAGCCCATCAATATGGTTGACAAGTATATAAATGTATCAACCAGACGGAATATGCTAACAATGAGTCCACTTTAAAAAGTCCAAAAATTGAGAAACGCCCCCATTTCAGAGGCCTGTAGCGGATATAAAAACCTTAAACGATACTTATTAAAGTGGACTCAACAATTTTTTTGTCATGAAACTTCATTATCTACTAATGTGCATTTTGGGTGTGACTATGATGAGCGCATGCAGTAATCATCCAGTGCCTGTCAATGCTGATGCAACAAAGGAAGCGAAAGAACTTCTGTCTGAACTCTACAAGTCAGTGGATGAAGGCAAAATAATCTCTGGTCTTCATCATCGTGGAGGAACCTATGATCTTGACAGGATTGACTCTGCCTCGCATAAGGAACCCATTGTCTGGGGTGGAGAACTGGCATGGGATGGAAGCAAAACAATTGAGGAAGCCGTTGAAGCATATAAATCAGGGCATATTATTACATTGATGTGGCACGCTCCCCGTCCTTTTGACAAGGGGCCGGTATCATGGAGAGGACATACACTTGGAAAATTCTCTGATGCACAGTGGAATGAATTGATGACAGAAGGAAGTGAAATGTATAATCTCTGGCTTGCTCAGATTGATTCAATTGCGGTGAATTTCCTCTGTCCACTAAAGCAAGAGAATATACCTGTTCTCTGGAGACCATATCATGAAATGAATGGTGAATGGTTCTGGTGGGGATATCGTGAAGGAGAAAATGGTTTTCCTGAACTCTACAGGCGAATGTGGAAAAGATATGTCAATTATCACCATCTGGATAATATTCTCTGGGTTTGGAATGCAAATGGGCCGCGGGATATACCAGGAGACTCGGCAAAGGCGTACGATCTTTTCTATCCAGGAAATGATTATGTTGATGTCCTTGCTACAGATATTTACAACCATGACTGGAAACAGAGTCATCACGACGACTTGCTTAAACTCGGTAACGGGAAACTGATAGCACTTGGAGAAATAGGGAACCTGCCATCTGCAGCAGATCTTGATAATATGAATAAATATGCCTGGTTTATGCTATGGAATGGATTTACTGCGGATAAATACAATTCGCTGGATGATATAAGGGAAGTCTTCAACCGCCCTAATACAATCTCCTTGCCTGCTCAGTAACGCCAGTCTCGATATATCCAATATCCGTTGCAGGTATTTTTTTCTCCGTTGTCAGGCATCATTTATCCTCCGCCAGGTGTTCGCTACCACATTGTCAGGTGTCTCATCTTTGTCGTAAGGTATTTGCTACCCGTTGTCCGAAGTTTGTTCTATGATGTCAGGCTGCTAATTCACAGCAATGGAAAGGATACTGCGAAATATACCACGGGCCTTTTCGATTGCTTCCAAAGATAATGGTGGAATGTCTTCAAGACGATATTTGATTCCAAGTTCCTTGTATTTGTATACACCCATTGTATGATATGGAAGAAGTTCGACACGCTTGATTACTGGATACTGACTGATGTGCCTTGCAACTTCCTTCAGTCTTTCAGTCTGGTCTGTATATCCGGGAACGACTACGTGGCGAATCCAGACAGGAATATTCCTCTGCTGAAGAATATCGAGAAATTTTTTGTTGTTGTCTCTTGTCTGTCCAGTGTAACTTCTGTGAAGTGAATCGTCAGTTGTCTTGATATCAAGAAGAACGATGTCAGTATTGTCAAGTACACTTGGCGTGTAATGGTCAATAATAGCACCGGATGTATCAAGAGCTGTATGTATGCCGTTCAGATGACATAATCTGAAAAATTCAGCGGCAAATTCACCCTGCATTAGTGGCTCTCCGCCACTTAGTGTGACACCTCCGTTTTTTATGTAATTCCTGTATCTTAATACCCGGGACAGAAGTTCTTCTGGTGTTATTTCGAACCTTACTTTTGCAGAAGGATTCCACGTGTCAGGATTGTGACAGAAGGCGCATCTTAGGGGACATCCCTGTAGGAATGAAACAAATCGGACCCCTGGCCCGTCTACCGTGCCAAAGGTCTCGATTGAATGTATGCGTCCTATAATCACTGAATTTCTAAAGAAAAGTATTTCGTTTTAATGATTATGGTAATATTTAGCCTCTGTCTGAAGACTACATGGATTCGTTTATGGTTCTTGATATAACATCAAGCTGCTGCTCTTTTGTAAGCTTGATAAAGTTTACAGCGTAGCCGGAAACTCTGATCGTCAGTTGAGGGTATTTCTCAGGGTGATTCATTGCATCGATAAGAAGGTCTTTGTCAAATACATTGACATTCAGATGGTGGCCTCCATCAGGAGTAAAATATCCTTCAAGCAGACTTATCAGGTTAGCGACTTTTTCTTCAGATGTCTTTCCAAGTGTTGAAGGAGTTATTCCGAAAGTAAATGAAATTCCGTCATGAGAATGTTCAAAAGGAAGCTTTGATACAGAAGAAAGTGCTGCAACAGCACCATTTGTATCACGACCATTCATAGGGTTTGCACCAGGTGCAAAAGGAACTCCTGCCGGACGCCCATCAGGTGTCGCTCCTGTACGCTTGCCGTATACGACATTGGACGTAATGGTAAGAATGGACTGAGTTGGAATTGATTCCCTGTATGTCAGATGACGTCTCATGAATTCCATGAATTTTTCGGAAATCATCATTGCAAGATTATCTGTAGCATCGCAGTCGTTTCCAAATGGGGTATATGGTTCACCTTCGTTTTCAAATCCCGTAGCCAGACCTCTATCATCACGGATGATACGTACTTTGCCGAATTTGATTGCGGCGAGTGAGTCTGCTACAACAGAAAGACCTGCAATACCTGATGCGCTGATTCTTTCAACATCGGCATCATGAAGCGCCATTTCAAATGCTTCATAATCATATTTATCATGCATGTAATGAATAATATGTAGAGCGTTGCTGTAGACTTTTGCCAGCCATCGCATCATATTCTCATATTTTTCCATTACCTCTTCATATTCCAGATAGTCTCCGGTGATTGGAACGAATTTTGGAGAAATCTGTTCTCCGGTAATTTCATCGCGACCACCATTGATAGCATAAAGAAGACATTTTGCAAGGTTCGCACGTGCTCCGAAGAACTGCATCTGTTTACCAATCTTCATTGGAGATACGCAACACGCAATTCCATAATCGTCACCAAAATCAACTCTCATCTGATCGTCATTCTCGTACTGGATAGCAGATGTCTTGATTGAAATCTTGGCGCAGTATTTTTTCCATCCTTCAGGAAGTCTGCTGGACCAGAGAATAGTAAGGTTTGGTTCTGGAGCAGGTCCTAGGTTCTCGAGTGTATGAAGCATTCTGAAGCAAGTCTTGGTAACTAGTGTTCTGCCATCGACACCCATACCACCTTCAGATGCGGTTACCCATACTGGGTCTCCAGAGAACAGATCATTATATTCAGGTGTACGCAGGAAACGTACGATTCGTAATTTGATGACCATCTGGTCAATCAGTTCCTGAGCTTCAGATTCTGTCAGAGTGCCATTTTGAAGGTCCTTTTCAATATAAATATCAAGGAATGTGGATATCCTGCCGATTGACATTGCGGCTCCATCTTGATCCTTTACAGCTGCAAGATAACCGAAATATACAAACTGGACAGCTTCCCTGGCATTCTGGGCAGGCCGTGTAACATCAAATCCGTATGATGCGCACATCTTTGCAAAATCGTTCAGTGCTGTAATCTGTTCACTGATTTCCTCACGCATACGTATGACTTTTTCATTCATATCGTGAAGTTCCAGGCGTTCAAGTTCCCGTTTTTTAGCTGATATCAGATCTTTGACACCATATAGGGCAATTCTACGATAGTCGCCAATGATTCGTCCACGTCCGTAAGCATCAGGAAGACCTGTTATTATGTGTGAGTGACGTGCGGCACGTATGTCTGGAGTGTATGCTGAGAAAACCCCTTCGTTGTGTGTCTTACGGTATTTTGAATATATTTCTTTTGTTGCCGGATCCAGTTTGTAGCCAAAGGATTCCAGAGCGGTTTCTACCATACGGATACCGCCACGAGGAAAAATACCTCTTTTAAGAGGAGCGTCTGTCTGCAGGCCGACGATAACCTCATTATCCTTGTCTATATAACCTGGACCATAAGTTGTTACTGTTTGAGGTAACTTTGTTTCGGCATCAACAACGCCTTTTTCTCTTTCTACCTCAAATAGCCTTTTAAGTGTTTCCCAAACTTTTAATGTTTTTTCTGTTGGTCCTACAAGAAACGACTCATCACCTTCATATGGAGTATAGTTTTTCTGGATGAAGTCGCGAACATTGATTTCTCTCTTCCAGGTAAGGCCCTGGAAGTCATTTCTGTCTTTATTTAATTTCATACCTTGATTTTTGAGGGTGCAAAGGTACGGTTTTTATGCTTATTAACCAAAGGTCTTTTGTTTTCTCTTATATCTTTCCAGAATTGATCGTAATCAATAATAAAATAGAAAAGCCATTCCTTCATGTAGAAGGAATGGCTATGAAGATTGTTTGCTATGTGTAAGAAGTTAGAACAGCTGGAATTCCTTGATTCCTGTCTGGGATGAACCTCCGGATATTCTAAGACGCCATTTCCTTGCCTTGATTGGGGTTGAAAATGTAGTTTCCCATTCGCTTCCATTTGCCAATTGTGTATAGGAAGCGGCAGTTTTCCATTTTGAGTTATGCTCATATTCAATATATGCATTTGCAATATTTGATGCAGGTATGACTTTGAAACTTGAAACTTCTTTATCTTCTTCAAGGTCAACTTCCAGTTCTCCACAATCATCATATATGGCAATACCTTCATTTGAAGTGAAATGTATGTTATGGCCATAAACGGACGAAGAATCATAGTCCTTTCGTCTTCCCAAAATCCATCTTGTCCTTGGATCGTCATCGTTTGCACATTCAGGATTATGCATGTATATGTCACTCAACGAGCTGGATGCCTTGATTTTCTTGTTGTATGCAAGAGATCCAGATGTAGAAAATGGTGGTATCAGGGCTATTTTGTCAGCCTCTGATTTCATATCAAGTCTGATAACTACATTCGAAGCTCCTTTTGCGCTTTCAGGTATGGAGAAGAAGATAGTGTCCTCACTAATTCTTGTCTTGACATCTTCTCCGTTTGATAGCAGGTATGCTTTATCGAAGTCTATTTCAGATGTATATGGAAGAGCAATATCAGAACCTTCTTGCAGAATCAGATTGACAGTCTTGTCTTTTCTTGTGGATACATACGAAACTGTCGGTTTCCATGGTCCGCCTTTGGTACCATATATTGCTCCGTCATTCTGTTTTATCCATTTGCCAACCAGTTTCAGAGTGTCTATGAAATTTTCATGAATAACGCCAAGTGAGTCGGGTGAAACATTCATGAGAAGATTTCCGTTTCCACCGACAGAACCAGCGACCTGCCAGATCAGATTCTTTGATGGATGTGGTTGTGCCCAATATGAAATAGACCAGCCTGCTGTTGCAGATAATGTGCATGATTCCCAAGGCACGTCCCCGTATCCTCCTATAAACTGTTCAGGAGTGGCATACATACCCATACTTCCTACGTATGCATGACTTTCGTTTGGATGAAGGGGATACAGGCGGTTGTTTATTATTATATCCGGCTGAAGTTCCCGGCAGTAATCGAAAATTGACTGAGGGTCAGCAGCTGCTGGATTGCCTTCATAGTCAAACCATAGGAGGTCAATTTTCCCATAATTGGTAAGAAGTTCCTTGAGCTCGCCTTTCATCTTTTCCATATAAAGATGATTCAGAGTCTTATGATTGCAAGTTGAGTCGTTCCATTCATTTACCGAGAAATACCATCCCAGTCTCATTCCACGTCTATGAGCAGCTTCCGCAAGCTGGGCGCAGACATCTTTCCCGTACGGAGAATTCATGATGTTATGGGAATTTACCTTGGAGTCCCAAAGACAATAACCATCATGGTGTTTTGCTGTAAGCACCATATATTTCATTCCAGTATTCTCTGCTACTGAAATCCATTTGTCTGCATCAAAATCAACAGGATTGAAACGTTGTGCCAACCTGTCGTATTTTTCCGGACCATAGGAAGATCTTGACCAGCTGATTTCAAACCCTTCCAGGGTAGAAATCCCCCAATGGATGAACATACCGAATTTTGCATCTTTCCACCATGCAAGCTCTTTGTCAAAGTTTGTCTGTGGTTTGTTTTGGCCTGGGTTGGTACAGGAAATAATCAACAAACCGACAGTTATTGAAAATAATAACAGGGTAAATGTCTTTTTCATAATTAAGTCTTGTTAATATTTGAGTCTTGAAATAATATTTTCAGGAAAATATGCGAATCTTTAATCAACTGGGCTAAGACTCGCAGCAAAACCGCCATTTGGGGCAAGATGGATGTCTATTGTACTTTCAGAGAAGACACAATTTTCAACCTTGTCAATATGATTAAGATTACTACCAGAATCCATGGCATCTTTGTAAAGCACCATTGAGTATTTGCCTTCACCCAGGAATTTCAGTGGAACCGATAAATCACGGGAATCACTGTTTCCTATAGCTCCCATATACCATTTGTCTCCTTTCCTGCGGGCAATGACAAGATACTTGTCAACTTCGGCAAGTATGACATGACTTTCATCCCATGCGGTTGGGATTTCTTTTATAAAATCAAATCCAGTTTCTTCTCTATATGCTTCTGGTGCATCTGATACAAGTTGAAGTCCGCTCTCAAGTGCAAGATACATTGCAAGACTATGGGCACGAGTGGATGTTGTAGTAGGATGGTCGAATACAGGTGAGAAATCCTCTCTACGAACGGCTCTGAAACTTCCGAGGTGATAGTCGGAAGGACCGGCAAGTGTACGGGTGAATGCAACATCAAGATCATGTTCAGATCCAATGATATCACCACTGTATTCCTTTCCCCACTTGTAACACTCGTAGTTCTTGGTGTTCTCTCTTGTAAGTTCGCACGGATATGTTCTGTTAAGCCCGGATGGCTTGCTTGCCCCATGGAACTGGATGTGGAGATGGTGCTTCATCGCAAGTTCCAGAACTTTTTTCTGGAAATCAATCATCTCTTCGTCATCACGGTCCATGTAATCCACCATCATCCCTCGGATTCCCCATTTGTTGAATTGACTGAATGTCTCTTCAATGTTCTGGTTCAGGGTTTTCCAATGAACCCATACACGAAGGCCGACACCATTGTCATTTGCATACTTGCTTATTGATTCAATGTCAAAATCCTTGTATGGTCTTGAAGTGTCATCAGAGTCCTGAGGAACTCCTGTTCTGCTGTTTTCATTGTAATACCAGCATATCTCATTACCATCTTCTTTAACAATTCCTGTGATGGAATGATATTCGATTTTGTTATCCGCGCAGAAATCTATGTAATACCTGTTGATATTCTGGTTTATGGTGTTGATATCTCCTTTCTTAAGATTCTCAGGTGCCTGGTAACAATTCCACCATGGCCAGGTTGATAACCCGGGTTCCAGCCATGAAAGATCCTTCTCCTTGCACGGATCTGCCAGTGTTGTTATTACATTGGATTCCAGTATGGTACCAATACTGTTCGAGACCTGAAATACACGCCATGGGGAGCGTCTGGGCAGTTCGCCTGTTACGCACAATCCGGAGTTGTCATGCCTTGGGGAGAGAATTCCCTTCAGCGTTGCGTTTTCAGTTGTCAGCATCATACCTGCATAATCAACAACGTTTGATTCAGTTATAGCCATATATTCTCCGGTTGGAAATGATATCAGTGCAGGCATATCAAAAAGTATACTATCATTTAATGATTCCAGTTCCTTTGTAGTGTAGTAATTCTCATGACTGCTGGTAAAATTCGGAAGGGACATGGCTTTTACTACAGGATTGTCCGGAATCTTCAGATCCATAACTTCTTTTTTGATTTCAAGCTGACTAATGTCCTTTTGCCGAGGAATGTAGAAACGATATGCCACTGCATCATTGAATGCCCGAAGGAATAATTCGACCTTCCGTCCGGTTTCGTCCTCCAAATACAGGTGGGCTTCGTTACTTTCACTACGTATATGACTTGCTTTCCCGGATACCAGATCATAATCATCTATGATATTGTTTCTTTCGCAGTGGGAAATGATGACATTGTCTCCAAAATATCCGTCTGAGAATTCAATTCCAACAGGAGAATTCTCAATCACTTTCTTTGATTTGAAGGAAAGTGATATTGTTGTTTTTCCCTCGTTTGCATTAAGGGTAAACGCTATGTTTCCGTCCGGAGAGTAGATAGTCTCTTTGGTTGAACGACATCCACACAAAAGAATGGAAACTGCAGAAAGTAGAAGGATGGACTTGATTTTCATTTTCTTTTCTCGTAATCAGAATAATAGAGCATTTTTCAAAGTTACGAATTAATATTTTACCAGCCCCCAATAATAACCGATATGTGACAAATATGTGACATTTTTCATGGTAGTTTTTCGATTTTATAAAGTATGAGTCTACTTGAAATAGTATTTTTTGTTATTTTTACCACTGTTACAGGTCTCTGAAATTGGGGCGTTTCTCAATTTCTGGACTTTTTAAAGTGGACTCATTACTAATTTGGTAATAATAGATTTTTCAAGAGGACATGTCGTTTAATAAATGCTTTTTTTATGAAAATACTTAATGCCGTTTCGTTACTCCCGTTTTTTCTGGTTGTCCTGATGGTTTCATGCATGAAACCGGTAAGTGATGACTTTGTAAATGAGGTGCGTCCGTCAGCAGTGCCTTTGATTACAGTAAATCCATATTTTTCAATATGGTCTTTTAGTGATGCCTTAAATGGGGATTATACACGCCATTGGACAGGGGTTCCTCATCCACTTGATGCTTTCCTGAGGGTAGATGGTGATATCTATAGGGTAATGGGTAATATGAAGGTGAATTATAAGGTAATAGTTCCTACTGCAGAAACGGAACCATGGAATGCAACATACAGAATAATGCCTGAGGACGGCATTCCTCAGGATGGTGTTTCAAAAACAGGAAATGCTGCTGTCAAATGGTATGAAAAGGAATATGATGATTCAGACTGGGACAAAGGAAAAGGGGCATTCGGCTCTTATGATTCTGTTCAGACCAATACTCATTGGGAAGGTGTAACGGATATATATATCAGAAGACATGTTTTTCTTGACTCTGCGGATTTGAAAAAAGGATTATCGTTGAAGTATGCCTTTGATGAGGATATCAAGATATATATCAATGACACTTTTGCACTTCTGACAGAAGCCTTTTCCGATGGGTACGACATTATAGAACTTACAGACAGACAACGTTCCTATCTAAGAGCTGGCGACAATCTAATTGCATGTCACTGTCTCAATAGGTTTGATGAATGTAATTTTGATTTTGGATTGGTTTTACCTGATGAAAGTGTAGACGATGAAAACAAGGATAAGGAACTGACAGCAGTGCAGAAATCCCTGAATGTATTACCGACAAGGACTATATACAATTTCAGTTGTGGACCTGTTGATATGAATCTTACCTTTACTTCTTCGCAGATACTCTCCGACATTGATCTTGTATCACGGCCTGTAAATTATATATCTTATGATGTTGAATCAAATGACGGGAAAAAACATGATGTACAGTTCCTTTTTACTGCAAGCCCCAAAATAGCTGTTGATTTCAAACCAGAGAAAATGGTATTTGAAAGTGGAATGGAAAATGGAATCGGATATGCAAAGACCGGAACAGTAAGTCAAAGGTATCTTGCAAGAAAAGGAGATAATCTTCGGATAGACTGGGGTTATTTCTATTTAGCTTCCAGAAACGGGAAGACGGCTGTTATGGATCCAAGGGACGCATATAAGATGTTTGAATCCGCAGGTGCTGTAGAATCAGAGTCTTGCTATATTCAGAATGAAAACTTCAAGCAGTCACCGATGGCACTAGTCTATTCAATGAATCTTGGAAGTGTAGAGGCTGGAACCATATCTTCGGACTACATGATGGCAGCCTATGATGAAGTTTACTCGATGCAGTATTTCTGGAATAATCTTCGTCCATACTGGAACAGAAGTGGCAGGGAAACCATATTGGGGCAGATAAAAAAAGCATCTGATGAATTTGCCGTAGTACAGGAAAAATGCAAGGAATTTGATGGCAGGATGATGGCAGACGCTTCAAGGGCAGGAGGAAGGAAATATGCGGAACTTTGTGCCCTTGCGTATCGCCAGTCCATTGCGGCTCACTCCATATCCCAGTCTCCGGAAGGTGATATTCTGTTTATGTCAAAGGAATGTTTTTCGAATGGGTCGATGGGAACAGTGGATGTCTCTTTCCCGTCATCTCCGCTTTATCTCCTATATAATCCTGAATTGGTAAAGGGGATGATGAATCCTATCTTCTATATTCAGGAAAGTGGAAGAATAGACAAACCATTTGCAGTTCATGATGTAGGAATTTACCCTCAGGCAAATGGGTGTCAGTATGGAGACGGAATGCCTGTTGAGGAAAGTGCCAATATGCTGATTATGGCTTATGCTGTTGCAAAATCAGAGGGAAATGCGGATTATGCGGCAAAGCACTGGAAAACCCTCACATCTTGGACTGACTACCTGATGCAATATGGTTCAGATCCAGCCGAGCAGCTCTGTACAGATGACTTTGGCGGTCATCTTGCCCATAATTCAAATCTTGCTATCAAGGCAATACTTGCAGTGGCATCATATGGCAAGCTTGCCATGATGCTCGGGTACGATAACATAGGAAATGACTACTATTCCAAGGCTCAGGAGTTTGCCCGTGAATGGGAGACAAAGGCAAATGACGGGGACCATTACAGGCTTGCATATGACCGTCCGGATACCTGGAGTCTGAAATACAATCTGGTGTGGGATAAAGTTCTGGGTCTAAATATATTTGACAGTAAAATCTATAGGGCTGAAGTTGCCTATTATATTTCAAAGCAGAATGAATTCGGAGTGCCTTTAGACCAGAGAAAAAAATGGACAAAGTCAGACTGGATCCTATGGTCCGCGACGTTGAGCGACAATCTTCAGGATTTCCAGAATCTAACTAACAAGGTATGGAAATTCCAGAATGAAACCACCTCCCGAGTTCCGATGACTGACTTTTATTTCAGTGATAAGCCAATCTGCGTAGATTTCAGAGCCCGTTCCGTTGTAGGTGCATATTTTATAAAGTTGCTTGAAGAAAAATATTCTCGGGAAAAATAATATAATAATGAATAGTTACCTTAATTCTTTACCTATAGTGCGTAATCCGGAGCATTGTCGGCCATTGTATGTTTAATTTATGATAAGAAATGAATTTAATTGTAAGCGTCCGACTGCTGGATTCCATATCCTTTTTCTTTTCACCAGAAATACACTGAATATTTTGTTTCGCATAGCCTACGTGTATATTGATGTGTAAGTCCTTTTTTATTTGCCTCTATAGTTCCTCTGACATCAAGAATGTCCTTAGGCTTAGATGGGTGATGCCATTATTGTCATTTCTTATAACTAGAGGAGTCATTGATATCACGTACTTGGGGTAATTGTCCTTGATAGATTCCAGATTTCCGAATTCTCTCTTGCGCGTCTCTTCATTTGCGATGATATATGATGCCTGTACATATAGTCGACTTCCACCTTTTTTTGAACATACGAAGTCAATTTCGCCAGCTTGCAGTTGTCCAACAGTTACTTCATACCCCATTAGGATGAGATGTTTATAGACGATGTTCTCAATGATTTTCTCAATATCACCTTCACGACTGCCACCAACTAACGCATTTCTCACACCATGATCCTCAAAGTAGAACTTATCATTACTCTCGAATAGTTTCTTGCCATGGATATCGTATCGGTTCACCTTATGAAGAATATATGCCTCCGCAAGATATTTTATATACTCAATGATTGTTGTCGCGGTGATGGATTGGCCTTGTGACTTCATGTATTTGGCAACACTGTTGGCGGAAATCAGTTTTCCGATATTGTCAGCAAGGAATCTTGTAAGGTTTTCCAGAAAAGCCACGTTCCTGATATTGTTCCTTAAGATGACATCTTTCAAGAGCACCGTATTATAGATATCCTCCTGGTATTTCCTTGCGTCGTCTTCATCAAGGCCGATCTTGACCAATCCTGGAAGTCCGCCGAACTGTATATACTTGGCCACGGAATCATCGCTGTCTGTAAGTTGATGGAACTGCAGAAACTCCTGGTAGCTGAGTGGCAGGATATGGATTTCCTTATAGCGGCCACCAATCAGAGTGCTCAGGTCACCACTCAGCATTTTTGCATTGCTTCCGGTTATGATGACCTCGGCATCCGGTTCTGTGCTGAAGCTTCGTACTGTCCGTTCAAAACCTTCTATATCTTGAATCTCATCCACAAGTATGTAATTCATTTTCCCTTGAACATACTTGCTCGTTATGTATTCATTCAGTTCCTGGTAGGTCTTGATGGAATCGAACTGTGCCTTCTCCTTGTCTACAAAAATGATATTGTTGTTCGCATCCTGCTCCTTGATGCTACGAATCATATTTAGTGTATAGCTTTTCCCAACACGTCTCTGACCTATGAGGACAATGATATAGTCTTTGCCTAGATGCTTTTCAATTTGATCTATGTATTTCTGTCTATATAGAATCTTCATTTCTTATGTATTTGAAATTTTCTGTAAAGATAGTTGTTTTGTCCATTATAAAAGATAAAAGTGGTTGTTTTTTTTGTTTTATCAAATATATTTGTTGCTTTTGAGCTGATTTCATAAATCAAGTCAGTCTGTCACAATTCTGATATATGAGTCCACTTTAAAAAGTCCAAAAATTGAGAAATGCCCCCATTCCAGAGGTCTGTAGCGGATATAAACTTTAAACGATACTTATTAAAGTGGGCTCATATATAATATTAATGAATACTTCTATGTTGTAATCATTTAAGATAAATATTTATCTGTCTTCTGCCTCTTTGCATTTCTCCGGCTGTTTGTTGACGACAAGTAATCTGTTCCGTTTTCTTGTATCATTAAAGAATCGGTATTATTTGCCACAGAACATTTGCGGAAAGAATCAGAGTCGTAACAGCTTATCATAGTCCTTATTTAGTGTGGAGAATATGATTTCAGATGGGTGATGCCAGAAAGCGGGATATCAACTGAAAATCCGGTAGTCACTTGTTTTGGTGGGTAATCTAGTGTATATTATTAAAAAATCGGTATTATATGCCACTATACATATTTGGGGAGAGCTAGTACCGTGGCAGATTTTCTAGTAGATTCTTTACCTACGGCAAGATATAAATCACCATTGCCCTATGATTAGGCGGTGGTGATTTATTTTTGAAAAAACTGTGATATATACCCCAGAAATA
>DCHP01000067.1 GCA_002315675.1 Rikenellaceae bacterium UBA1749
ACCAACAATTACCTTCGGTTTTTGCCGAGATTCATTTAGTGGCAAAGAAGAAAGATATTCTCTATATTGTTCTTTAGTGAAAGACCCTATTTCTCTTTTGCATTCATTTAGAGGCAATTTCTTAATACGCTCAACATCCAAACTTCCGTCTTCTTTTAATAGTGCCATAATCAATTGCGTTTTTATCAAATATACCGAAAATTTCTGAGATTAACAAGATTTAATTATACCAATCTTGCTGAGATAAAATTTGTCTTGTTTTCCAAATTTCAACCAGTTCCAAAAGGAACTATTCAACATCTTGGCCAATATGTTCCGTATATCCATTTCATGGTCATTTGCTGAATATACTTAAGTATTGGAACGTACTTAACTTGGGATGAATGGTTACTTCCAAAATGTATCTTATTTTTGCTGTATCTGTAAATAGTTGTAACTTTATTCTCAAAAAGAAAATTCAACTATTATGTTTAGTGTAGATACATATGTCTCTCGACGAGATGTTTTAAGAAGTAGACTATCAAGTGGCATTGTTGTCATGGTTGGTAACCAGGAAGCACCTAGAAATTATTTAGCTAATACATATAGGTTCCGCCAGGATAGTACTTTTTTATATTATTTCGGTATTTCTCAACCTGATTATGTCGGTATTATGGATATAGATGAGGGTGAGGATTATATATTTGCTGATGACCTTTCAATGGATGACATTATCTGGACAGGTGTTCTTCCAACTGTTAGTGAACTTGCTGCTCAGGTAGGTATTTCAAGGACATATTCCTTAAGCAATCTGCCGAAAGTCCTGTCTCAGGCTATATCAAAAGGAAGAAAGATTCATTTTCTTCCTTCGTACAGGTGGAGCACTATTATGATGCTTCATGATAGTGTTGGAATCAGAACCCTAAGGGTAAAGGATTATGTTTCCGAGGAATTAATCCGTGCTGTCGTATCTCAGAGAGAAATCAAGACAGATGAGGAAATGGTAGAAATAGACAATGCAGTTGATATTACTTTCAAGATGCAGACAATGGCCATGAAGATGTGTAAGTCTGGTGTGGCTGAAAGAGAAATTGCAGGTACTATTGAGGGAATAGCATTAAGTCATGGCGCTGGAGTTTCGTTCAACTCTATCGTTTCAATAAATGGTCAGACTCTCCACAATCCGAATTACAACAATGTCCTGCAAGATGGCAGACTTCTTCTTGTTGACTGTGGTGCTGAGAGCGTTAACTTCTATGCTGGTGATCAGACGAGAACAATTCCTGTATCAGGAAAATTTGATAACAGACAGAAGGATATCTATGAAATAGTACTAAACACCAAACTTAATGCAGAAAAGATTGTAGGTCCCGGAATGCAATATAAGGATGTCCATATCGCTGCTATGAAATGTATGGCTGAAGGTTTGAAATCTGTCGGTTTGATGAAAGGTAATGTCGAGGATGCTGTTGCTCAAGGTGCCACAGCATTATTTATGCCTCATGGACTTGGTCATCAGATGGGACTCGATGTTCATGATATGGAACATATTGGCGAAAACTATGTAGGTTATGATTCTAAGGTAGAACGCAGTGAACAGTTTGGCCTGGCTTCATTAAGGATGGGAAAGACACTCCGGCCAGGTCATGTAATTACTGTTGAACCAGGTATTTATTTTATCCCCGAACTAGTTGCCAATTGGAAAAATGAATCCAAATGCATTGAATTTATCAATTACGACAAACTTTTGACGTATCTGGATTTCGGTGGAATAAGACTTGAAAACGACGTTCTGATTACAGATGATGGAAGTCGTCAGACAGGTCATTATCATACACCTATAACAATTTCTGAAGTAGAAGAAGCTGTAGGCCAGTAATATTTAATTCTTTTGTAATTATGAATGATTGGAAAGATCAACTTTCTCTGGTTTACTCAACTAACAAAGAAGTTCAGAACAGTATTGATAATCCTCAGGTTGAAAAAGTTGATACTCTTGCGCCAGGTCTTCAGAATTTGAGGATTGCTTTGGATAAACGTAATCGTAAGGGAAAGCAAGTAACAATTGTTGCTGACTTTAAAGGCTCTAGCGAAGACTTACAACTTCTTGCAAGCCAACTTAAAAAGAAGCTTGGAGTAGGAGGAGCTGCCAAGGATGGTGAAATTATTATTCAGGGTGATTTCAGGGCCCAAATTAATTCAATCCTGACACAATTGGGATATAAATCAAGAGTTATTTGAAATATATTAGGAATATAACCATTGTAGTTCTTTTTATACTACTTTTAAATGAATCTGTTAAGGCTCAGATTTATAATGAAGGTCGTGAAGCATACAATGTCAGATACGAGGTTCTTAAGGCTCCTTCGTATAGATTAATATATCCGATAAAGTTCCACTCAGAAGCACTGAAACTAAGTAATTTCATTGATACTATTGCTCCATATGTTGCTCATGGTATCAAAAGTCCATATTACTCTTTCCCTATCATCCTCTATACATCTGATCAGTATTCTAATGGGATGGTTTCGTTATTGCCTTCAAGGGCTGATCTGTTTATGGTTCCATCGGCTTCCATGACATCTACTCCATGGACAAAACAACTTACTGCTCATGAATACCGACATGTCGCTCAGATTTCAGCCTTGAAAACAGGAGTGCTTAAGGGTGCAAGTTACGTGCTTGGGGATCTTGGAGTAGGTATTGGTCTTGTAATTATTCCAAAATGGATTCTTGAGGGTGATGCTACCAATGCAGAAACACAATTGACTGAATACGGGCGCGGACTTCAGCCTTCATTTTCAATTGAATACAGGGCTATGATGACAGATGAGGCAAAGAAACCATTCAATAAATATTATATTGACAATCTTATTCTCGGCTCATACAAAAACCATATACCTGATTATTATAAATTCGGGTATAATATGATTCGCTCATATGAAACCCATCTTTCCAATACATTTTCCGGAGAACTTTTCCAGTATGCCGCTAGAAATCCATATGTCATTTCTCCTACATATTTCATGACAAGAAAATATGGATACAAAAATGTCAAAAAGTTTGCACAGATGACTTTTGCAAATCTAGATTCGTTATGGAGACCACTTTCACGGTGTAATAACAACTACGATTACATTACAAAATCCGAGAGGAGCTATACAGTCTATCAGTATCCTATATCAATCGGAGATGGGAGGGTTATTGCACTAAAAAAGTCTATGGACAACTCAAGCCACCTTGTGCTTATCAGCGGTAATAAAGAACAAACAATTGCTTTTGTCGGTAATCTTTCTTCAAGACCAATCTATCGAAATGGAGTAATCTATTGGACTGAGTATAAAAGTGATTATTTCTATGAACTTAAAAGCTCTTCAGTTATACGAAGTGTTGAAATAGATACTAAATACAGAAACAATTATAGAAAGGATGTCAATAGCTTTTTGCTGACTCCTACTCCTGATGGTTGGGCAACAGTTAGGTATGACTCTCTTTTACATGCCAGTATCATTCTTTCAGATTCCTCGTTTATAGATCGAGATACGATTTCTTTTGATCTTCCTGCATCAATTCATGGTTTAGCCTATGATAATTATTCCGAAAAATTGTACTTTATTGCTGTAGACGATAGGGGAATGTGGATCGGGTCTGCCGGACTTTCTTCAGACCACAAGATGGATGTTGTACGATTCCCTTCTGCTGTAACATTGAGTGACCTTTCTGCTTCTGATGGTAAACTTTATTTCGGTTCAATACAGTCAGGTAAGGATGAAATTCATATGATTGATCTTGTCAAAGGGCAGGAATTTCAGTTGTCAAAGTCTAGGTTGGGTGCTAGGCAACCATCTCCACTCGGTGTCGATAGTGTACTTATGACAGGTTACAGTGTTGAAGGATGGAATATTGCAACTATTTCCAATCATATCAGTGACTCAACTCAGCATGTTTCATGGCAAAGACTCCCAAATGATATTCTTAATCCCGATTATGTGAAGTGGTACTCTTCAAAAGCATTTGATACAATCGTTCCTGATACTACATTAAAACAAGTCAAAAAAGTTAAAAGGTATCACAGATCATCAGACTGGTTTACTTTCCATAGCTGGACACCTGGTATTGCTACTGATTTTGATGATGTTTTGTCTGATTACAATGGTAGAATCGGCTTTGGTGCGACCGGATTGTTCCAAAGTCCTCTTGGCGATTTTCAAGGCTATACTACATTAGGTGTACGTAATAATAAGTTCTGGACGGTAGGAAAAATTGATTATTCGACTCTTCCTGTTGTCTTTTCATTGAAAGGAGAGTATGGCGGAGGAGTTGCAAGATTGTATATTCCAACAGATAAAAGCTATTCAGTTGAAAAGTATGGTGAACTTGGTAACGCTTATGATATTGTAGCCACAATGTCACTGCCAATGAACTTTTCTTCCTATGCTGTTTTAAGAAATTTTACTCCAATGGTAAATTACATCCGTACAGGAGATTATATATATGATGAGGAAACAGATTCTTTTGTTACCGGTCTTGATAAATGGGAAGCTAGTATTTCATATTCATCGTATAAAAGCTATTCAATGAGATGTCTCTCTCCAAGACTTGGAGTTTCCATAAAACTCGGTACTCAGAGAACGTTACAAGATAATTTCTCGCAGATTTATTATGCAAAATTATCAGCCTACCTCCCTGGACTACTTAAGAATCATTCAATGGTAATTACCGGGTCTTCCCAGTATCAACATTTAGGTGATTATGGGCTCTTCTCCAAAACATATGTCCCAACCGGCATAATAGATAATAATATCTATCAGAAGTACCATTATGTGGCAGGTACATACAAATTCCCAATCTGCTATCCTGACTGGGGACTCGACCGGTATATCTTTTGTAAAAGGTTGTTTACTGAAATTTTTGCAGAATATTCTCATGGAGCTTTTCCAAAAGAGATTGATGAAAGTAATGTAAATAATGTATCATACGGATTTGCAATAGGAATAGATGTCTCTACCTTGACATCATCTAACCAGAACGTTAAATTCAAGATTGCTTTCCCTAATTCCCAAAGTACATATGTTACTTTTTCATATGCTATCCAGATATAGCTATGACTCTCATTCAACCGATTGCAAATTGATTTTCTTGAATTACTGTTATCATCAACTACTATAAAAATACACAACGCAATTTGCACTATTCGCTTCAAATTATCTATATTCGAGCATAAAATAGGCAGAACTTTTGGTTCTGCCTATATATTTACAGATTAAGAAAACCAAATCTGAAATAAACTAAGTACCTGTTTTTTAATGGCATTCAGCTATTATTAGCTTTCTCGAATTATTTCGTATCCAACAAGTTTTGCTAATTTTTCAACATCTTCGGCAAAGCTTCCGATAAATGTAACTCTATGCCAGCCTGTCCAATGTCTGAATATCTGATCATAATCACCGGTTACTTCTGCAATAATCTTGGTTCTACATGCCCGGTCGTCTGATGAATTTCCAGTAATAACTCCGGTATGTACATGTATTTGCTTTCTATAGCAATTAACGAAAATTGTTGTGACAGGGTAACCTATTGGTGCAATTGTTCTTACAGACGCTCCTTTCCGGTCCTCAGAGTGAGTTAGAATTTCGTATGGTGAACTTGGACCATCAGGACCGAAGAATTTTGTTGTGCATACACAATGTGCATATATAATTGATCTTGTCGGGAAATCAAGCACAGGATCTGATACATATCCCGTTCTTCCTGTCATGGCACGGAAAACCAACATGGTAATAGTAGAGGACAAATCTTCTTCACAGACTCCTATTAGGCCTTCATCCTGTAATTGCATGAATCCAAGGCATGGATATCCTTTGATGTTGCCTCCGTAACAAGCGTTTAAACAATTGATGGTGATTGCCTGAGCGTCATATTTTTTAAGCAGTGCTTTTTGAGTCAAATATGATTTTGCAGCCAAAAAAATATCTTCATCTGTGCTGTCATATACACGTATAGCATTTTTCTTCCATTTGTCTGCAACTTTCTGTGCCTCGTCATCGGTTATTTTGTCTGAAATTGCATTGAATTCCTCATAATTGATCGCTATTACATCAATGCCAAATGCTTTTTTTATTTCAGATATGGTTGGTTCGTCATAATCAGGAACTCCCAAAACCTTAAAACCTTTAACTTTCGCCAACGTCTCTTCAGCTGTCAGGCATTTAAGGTTATCTTCTTTGGCAACAGCTTTACACTCAGATGGAATCATTTCTTTTCTGATTCTTTCGGATTCTGCATCGAAATCATCAGCTGTACCTCCATTTAATTTTGAAAATGCGGATGCAGCTTTGACAGCATCACTGAAATTCAGTGAGGCTATGAACGCAAAATGAGGCTGTTTATCCCATAATATTCCTGTAGTTCTACTAAGCCATCCACCATCTCCTGCGTATGGATGTGAATAGAAAAGTATAGGCTTTTTTAACGGAAGAACTCCATTTATAACCGGATTCCAGCAATTCATCTGTATTACCATATATCCTGCAATTTCATCTCCATCTTTTTCTGCAATGGCTTTTGCATCTTCTTCATTCTTGGCTTTGGATGCAATGAAATTGACATCTGGAATGTTTGCATTGAGCGCATTCATGGCATTTTCCATTGCCGGGCGGAAATCGTATCCTATATTTGGCCAGTCCGCTTTGGCCTGGACATCGTCAAGATGGTAGGAAAAGAATACACGGACTGTAACGCCTTTCTTTGCGCCATTTGATGGGTTACCAACACAACCTGGCAACATGGAGGCTCCAGCTACGGCGCCTAACTGGAAAATGAATTTTCTTCGTGGTAGCATATCTTTATATCTTTATATTTTTGTTATTCTTTTTCTATTATGAATTTCGGCATTTACAGCAGTAAAAATAGAATTTTATTTCTTTCCTTCAAAACACATTTCAAAATTATTTTTTAGTTGTTTTTAAATTTGTTAATCATGATTTGAACGAAGGCCAGTTGCCACTTAGCCTATCTGTTTCTGCTATATATTCATAATCAATGGTTGACGTCTGAAGTTTTCCAATCAAGAAACTGATAGTCCGGCAATCCATCTTTTGGGAAGTACAGGAAATTTGTAGAAAGAAAGCATTGATGCTCAATTTTTTCCCTCGTTTTGATATTATTATTAATTTTATATGGTTTTTGTTATATGACCAAAATATTCTATGAAGACTATTGTATCTTTTTTCTTTCTACTGCTATTTTCTCTATCAGTATTTGCACAAACCTATTATAAAATCGGATTGTGCTCATCACTTTCCAGGGCTATTAATGTCTATCAATGTGATTATATTGAGATCAATATGACTGAGGATATAGTGGCTGATAAACCTGATTCTGTTTTCAACGAGACTTTGAAACTTGTAAAGAAAACAAAGCTTCCTATCTTTTCCTCGAACTGTTTTATCAATGGAAATATTAAATTGATTGGCCCTTTGTCAGATCAGGGTGCTGTTCTTTCATATGCCGAAACAGCTTTTAAACGTGCTCATGAACTGGGTATAAAAGTAGTAGTGCTTGGAAGTGGAAATTCAAGACGTATTCCTGACAATATGGATTTCATGCATGGAAAAGAACAGTTTGTTGAATTATGTAAAATACTAGCAAATATTGCCAAAAAGTACAGGATTGTCATAGTTCTTGAACCTCTTAATCAAAACGAGACAAATCTTGTCAATACGACCATTGAAGGCGCTGAAATTGTAAGGGTGGTTAACTCGAGATATTTCAGACTTCTTGCAGATTTCTATCATATGGCACGTTCAGGTGAAAGTCCATATGATAATCTAATGGCTGTTAAGGATGTGCTTTATCACTGCCACATTGCTGAATTTAACAGGACATTTCCAGGCGCAACCGGTTATGATTTTTCTGAATATTTTAGAGCCCTTAAAGATATGTCCTATAAAGGCAGAATTTCAATAGAATGTGGGATGCCTGATTTAGATGAGAGTTTGACAAATTCTATTAATTACATAAAACATTATTACTATGCAGACTAGAAGGGAATTTATTAAAACTTCTTTATTGGCAGCCGGTGGCTTTTCACTGCTTGGAACTCCTTATGTTTCTTCTTCAAAATCTAAATCTCCAAATGATACCATCAGAGTAGGTATTGTAGGGTTTTCAGATCGGGCTAGAAGTTCTCTTATTCCTCTTTTTCAACTGAACGCTGAAAAATTCAATTTCAAGATTGTAGCAGTTTCTGATCTTTGGAGTGTCAGACGAGAGGCTGCAATCCAATTCTTCAAGGAAAAGTATAGTCAGGATATTGTCGCTTACCGCAATAATGAAGAAATGTATGAAAAGGGTGCAGTAGATGCGGTTATTATTTCTACAGCAGACTTCCAGCATTCATATCATTTAGTTGAAGCTATGGAAGCTGGTTGTGATGTATATGTGGAAAAACCATTGGCGTTAAGCATGGATGCAGCAAAACGGGCTTTGCGTCTAGCAAAACTCAAGAAGAAAGTTGTTCAAGTCGGTTCTCAAAGACGTTCTGCACCTAATTATCAAGCTGCATATGATTATATCCAGTCCGGCAAATTTGGCCCGATTACAATGGTTCAAATGAACTGGAATGTTAATTCCCCTGCCAGGTGGCGTAGACCTTCCCTTGTATCAAAATGCTTTGAAAAAGACCTTGACTGGAACAGATTTCTGATAGATTATCCTGCTGATGACTTTAATCCAAGAAAATACCTTGAGTATAGATTGTTCTGGCCTTATTCTTCTGGAATTCCTGCTCAGTGGATGTCTCATCAAATCGATACAATACATTGGTTTTCTGGTCTTAATCACCCTAAAAGTGTTGTTGCTAATGGTGGAGTGTACTGGTGGAAAGATGGCCGAATCAATTGGGATACATTGACCGCTGTCTTTGATTATGGTGATGACAATCAAGGTTTTCAAGTCCTTTATACTTCAAGAATGCACAATGCTGCAGATGGTGTTAAAGAAATATACTATTCAAACGGAGGAACAATGAATCTTGACAATAATACAATATCTCCGTATGGTGGTCTGAATAAAATTGATGCATCAGAGATGGGCATGGAGTCAAATCTTCTTGAAGAATTTACTTTGCCATCTACAAAAGTTGTAACAGATGCCAATACAGGAAATGATCCTATGACTGCTTATCATATCTGCAACTGGATGCAATGTGTTCGTGATAGAAATGTATTGACAAATGCTCCTGTAGAGGTGGGTTATAACCATTCTGTTGCGATTATCATGTGTGATGCTGCAATCAGGACAGGTACAAAAGCGACTTTTGATGAGGCTCGTCAGGAAGTTATTGCAGATGGAAAAGTATTTACATCTGGCAAGTAGTATTCAGTCCCTGCTAGTACAATTGAAGTCATAAATATTGACGGTTATATTATCGCATAATTATATTTTTTCTCTTTCTGTTTCTGCACCATATTCATGGGATATCAGTAGCTATGAATGTTGTGTAAATATGCTCTCTTTTATTTGTGTGTCAGTATAAATTCTCGTACTTTTACATAATAATTGTGGCTTATGGAATCAGAAGTAAAAGATAGTAAAGTAGCAGCATTTTTTGATGGTATAGTAGAAGAGGAAGATCCACGCTATTTTCATTTATTCAAGAGCCGTCTTAATGTTTGCAAATTTCTGTTGTTGCTCTTTCCTGTCTTTATCTTTTTCTCTATCCTGTACAATCAGTTTGGACCTGATTCGGATTTGCTTTCAGATATAGATCAGGAAGAGTCAATAAACTGGGATGAGGATACACCTGAAAGAGGTGCCATATATTCCGATACCCATGATGTTCTGGCAATTGATGTCTTGACATATTCCCTTCGCTTTGATCCTATGGCAAAGGGACTTGATAATCCCAAATATGAGAATGGACAACTTTTCCAGAATAATTACAAGGAATTTGCTGCAGCTCTTTCACATATTCTCAAAGATAAATCCCCGAGAGAATATGAAATGTTTCTGGAAAGACTGTATAAGGATAAACCAGGCCGTAATATTCTTCTTACCAGTCATAGAATAACTCCATCCGATATCTCTTACTTGAAAAGTCATAGCAAACTGATTTCAAAGTATGATGAAAACAAGAGTGGGGTAATGATTATACAGCATTCTGAACGGAAATATCCAAATGGTAATATTGCCAAACGAACGATTGGCCTTAATTCCAAAAATGGTGCAGTTACCGGACTTGAGAAAAGTATGGATTATCGTCTTGCCGGTAGGAAGGGTACACATAAATCCAAACGTGTTACCAGCAAGCTCTGGATTTCCCAATTTGATGATAATAACATTGAACCTCAGGATGGCTGGGATGTTGTTACTACCATTAATCTTGACCTTCAAAAATTCGTTCAGGATGATATGGTCCGTCAGATACGTGAAAATGATGCTGATTGGGGAACAGCAATCGTGCTAGATGTAGCAACAGGGGATATCAAAGCCATTGCAAATGTTGAGCTGGATCATAATACTGATTCAGTGACTGTTGAAAAATATGATGGCGACTTTTATGCCATACATCAAAGAATTGAGCCAGGGTCAACATTCAAAACAGTTGTTTTTACAGCCTTGATCGAACTCAAACATCTTTCACTCAATGAAATGTATAATACCGGTGGAGGCACAAGGTTCTTCCCTAGGGGAAGTATTAAAGTTGTTGATGACCATACTGTTGGTAACGTTACATTTAAACAGGTCCTTGAACAATCATCCAATGTCGGTATGGCCATGGCTGTAGAACGTCATTGCTCCAGCAGCAAAAGTGAGATGCAGGCACTTGACAATATTATCAGAGGTTTTGGAATTCTTAACACTCTTGACCTTGACATTCCAACATCTATCCAACCTGTAATGAGAACTCCGGAACATCGTTTATGGTCATATTCTGATTTTATCACCCAGTCGTTCGGATATGCAGTTAACCTTACTCCTATGCATATTGCAATGTTCTATAATGCTATTGCAAATAATGGTGTAATGGTTAAGCCGCGTTTTGTGACTTCCTTTGAAGAGGGACGTACTCACAGAGTAATCAGTGAAGCAGAAATTGAGGTCCTTAATCCAAAGTTATGTTCACCTGAAACATTGTCAAAGGTTCAGCAGAGTCTTGAAGGTGTTGTGCTTAATGGGACGGCCAAGAGAAAATTGGCCGGATGTAAATTTCAGTGTGCCGGCAAAACAGGTACTGCAAAAATTTCCCAGGGCAGGAAAGGTTATGACACTGCATCTGGCCTTCAGCCTTACTTTGGCTCCTTTGTTGGATATTTCCCCGTCGATAAACCACGATATACAGTCTTTGTAGGTTATAAAACCATGCATAGGAAAGGTTCTCCAAAACCATGGTCTGGAGCTATGTTGTCTGCTCCTGTATTTAAGAATATTGCTGATTACATCTATGACAAGGAGAATTCAACTGCCAAACAGAAAAATGTTTATGTTGTTTCCAAACCATCAAAGATCAATGCTTCAATCGGTAATACGGAATCACTTAAACTTATTGGTGATAATTTAGGATTCAATATGTCATATTCACTTCAATCATCAGATGAAATGGTTGGACTTGATAGTGTTGGGGTAGTTGCCAGAAAACCATTCTCTGATTCAACAGGTACCATAGACCTTAAAGGATATTCATTGACAGATGCTTTGGCTGTTCTCCACTTACAAGGAATTAAGGCGGTTGTAGTCGGAGAAGGTATTGTCTATGGACAAGAGATGTCAAATAAAGATGGGAACAAGATTGTAACTTTGTATTTGAAATAGATTTATTCTATACTTTATTTGAAAATCGACTAAGGAATACTTGAAAGTTTACTCCTGATTGTTTGTCATGACTTATTGATTGTTAATTGAATATAATGGATGAATGAAAATATAAGTAGGTTGGCCTTTTGCCTCCCGTCAGCATATATTATGGTTTCATTGTGTGTTGTTATGAAAAAAATAGTTTTTACAATTTTATTGCTTTTTATGTCGTCTTTTGTCTATTCAAAAGATTATACTATTTCTTCTCCTGACAGTAATCTTGCATTAAAGATCTCGGCTGGGAAAAATGGTCTTTTTTATTCACTTATCACTGATGGAATTGTATCTATTAACAGTTCAAGGATAGAAATGAGTATCAATGATGGTCAAATTGTCGTTGGGCCGGCATCTGATTATAAAGCTGTAATAAGGAAGAAAGATGAAACCATAAAGACCTTTGCATATAAGTGTTCGGATTATATTGATACTTATAATTCCATTACTTTTTCATCCAAGCTCTTCAATGTGGAATTCAGACTTTATGACAATGGTATGGCATATAGATTTAGTACCAATATCAATGGTGATATTTATGTAGACAATGAAATTGCTGAGTACAATTTGTCAAAAGATTATATGTCATATCTTCCAAAATATCATAATTTCCCAGGTAATTTTTCTCAAGAATCCTTATATGAACATAAGCGAATTTCAGAAATTGGAAATGATGTAATGACAACACCGCTTCTGGTAGAAATTGACAATGGTCATAAATTGCTTTTCACTGAATCGGATCTTCATGATTATCCCGGACTTTTGATGCATTACTCAAATGGACTTTCTGCCTTATTTCAAAAGTGTCCGTCTGAATTATACTATCATAACAATACCCGTCATGTGAAATCCAGAGAAAAATATATCGCAAAAACAGTCGGGAAAAGAACTTTCCCATGGAGAATCATTGCATATTCTCAAAAAGACATAGATCTTCCAGCTAATAATTTAGTCTATTCTTTAGCTATGTCCTCAAAATTTGATGATACCTCATGGATTCATCCTGGAAAGTCTGCTTGGGAATGGTGGTCGGCCAATACTGTCTATGGTGTTGATTTTAAAGTCGGATTTAACACTCAGACATATAAATATTACATCGATTTTGCCCGTAAATATGGCCTCGATTATATAATAATGGATGGGGACTGGAGTAGTGGACCTATGAAACCAAATCCTGGAATTGACATTGAGGAAATAGCATCGTATGCCAGAGATAACAGAGTTGGTGTTTTCCTTTGGTCATTTTCCAATTTGTTCTATGATGACATGGAAAATATATGCAAGTATTATTCTGATCTTGGTATTTCTGGATTCAAGATAGATTTTATAGATCGTGATGATCAATTAGCGGTCAAAATGGTTGAGGAAATAGCAGAAATGACAGCAAAATATCATTTGATGGTAGATTTTCATGGAATATACAAGCCTACAGGTCTAAATAGGACATATCCAAATGTTATTGGGTTTGAAGGTGTTTTTGGACTGGAAAATTACAGGTGGTATAAAGGTGATATGGTTTCAAATGAGGTTATTCTTCCTTATATTCGAATGGTTGCTGGACATATGGATTATACTCCGGGTGCAATGATTAATGCCAGCAGAAAGAAGTATGCTTCTGTCGTTGATGCTCCTATGAGTCAAGGTACAAGAGCTCGTCAAGTTGCTTTTTATATTACATATGACGCCTCTCTAGGTATACTATCAGATGGCCCTGCAAATTACATTAAGGAAGAAGAAACACTTAAGTACATAGCACAAATTCCAACCACATTCAACAATACTATTCCTATTGATGGTAAGGTTGGTGAATATTATGTTGTTGCAAGAAATGATGGTAGAGACTGGTTTGTTGGTGGTATATCTTCCTGGAGTGAAAGGGATGTCAGGATAAATCTTGATTTTCTTGATTCGGATAAAACATACCAAGCTTTAATATACAAAGATGGTCTTAACGCTTCAGACTTTGCTATGGATTATATCATTGATTCAAAAGAGGTCTATCTTACAGATCATTTGGATATTCATATGGCCTCCGGCGGTGGATTTGCCATTATTATAAAACCGATTGACTAATTATTTTTCAACAGATCTGTTCAGTTGTCTGATTTTACTTGTTTATCTCTCAAAATTATGAATCATCCCTTTCATGCCAATGTTCGAGTGGGTGTAGCCCCAAAAAGTACTTGTTAACATATTTTTTTAATTTTATATATCTTATATTCAAAATAGTTATTTTATTTATAGGTGAGCACACTTGAAAAAGTCCAAATATTGAGAAACGCCCCAATTTCAGAGACCTGTAATAGTGGTAAAAATGATAAAAGAAACTTTTCCAAGTAGACTCATAGGTCATTAAAATACGGTATTTAGTATTATGTTGAGAAGCGTAAAAATACTAGAACATGTCGGAGCTCCATATGTTGAAGTTGAAAATGTTACATCAGACTCCCGTGAAGTTAAACCTGGTATGATGTTTGTTGCCCATAAGGGTTTCAAGACTGATGGACATTCATATATTGATAGCGCTGTGAAATCCGGGGCTTCTGTTATTGTTTGTGAGTCCCTTCCGTCAGACATTAATGATGATGTATGTTATCTTCGTGTAGAGGATACGGGAAAATCTCTTGGTAAAATAGCGTCTGAAGTATATGGAAATCCATCATCAAAACTTACACTTGTAGGCGTGACAGGTACAAATGGAAAGACTACAATAGCGACCCTTCTATATACTCTCTTCTCAAATATAGGCTACAAGGTAGGACTTCTTTCTACAGTTGTCAATAAAATAGCGGACAAGGATTATGAAACCCATAATACAACTCCGGATCCTGTTACTATTCAAAGACTTATCAGTCAAATGGTTGATGAAGGATGTAAATATTGTTTTATGGAAGTCTCTTCACATGGGATAGTACAGGATAGAATTGCCGGACTGCGTTTCAAGGGTGCTATTTTTACAAATATTACACGTGACCATCTGGATTATCATAAGACATTTGATGAATACATCAAAGCAAAGAAATTGTTCTTTGACAATTTGCCGTCAGATGCTTTTGCCTTAACAAATATCGATGACAAAAACGGCCTTGTAATGGTCCAGAATACAAAGGCGACAGTCAGGACATACTCTATCAAGCGTCCTGCTGATTATAAATCCAAAATAATAGAATCACATTTAGACGGAACTCTTATTGAGTTCTCAAGAATACAGACCTGGGTTAATCTGATAGGTAACTTTAATGCCTATAACCTGACTGCAATCTTTGCGTCATCAGTGGAGCTTGGTGTTGACAGTCAGGAAGCTCTTAAGATTATTTCTACCTTAAAACCAGTTGCCGGACGCTTTGATACAGTCCGGGCTGATGATGGCAGGCTGGCAATAGTTGATTATGCCCATACACCTGATGCTGTTGAAAATGTCCTTAAGACCATTTCAGATCTTAAGTGTTCTTCTAAGGTGATAACAGTAGTTGGTTGCGGTGGTGACAGGGATAAGGGCAAACGTCCGATTATGGCTTCAATTGCTTCAAAATATAGTGACACTCTTATTCTTACAAGTGATAATCCAAGGACTGAGAATCCTTCTGATATCCTAAATGATATGAAGTCTGGACTCGAATCTTCGAATGATGCTCTAATAATTGAAGACAGAGCTCAGGCTATTTCAGTTGCAGCAAAACTTGCAAATCCAGGAGATATTATTCTTATTGCAGGTAAGGGGCACGAAGATTACCAGGAAATCAATGGTGTAAGACACCATTTTGATGATATGGAACAGATAAAATCCAGATTCTTTCACGAGGGGTAACAAATTGAAATCCTACCGTTTCAAACTCTCGATATCACCAACCAGACAAACCATCAATTATCAGAAAAAAGTTCTGAAGACATTCGGTCTCTGTTTACTTGATAGGTTCAATATGAATGTTGATTTGAGTCATTGGCCCGAATTTCTGACGCAGATTACATTCTATGTCTACGGTAATACCATGGGCTTCCTCTACGGACATTGAACCATCGACTCTTAAGTGAAATTCTATTGCTATTGCTGCGCCTATTCTTCTTGTTTTTAGATTGTGAAGGTTTGATACATTAGTTCTGTCAAGTGCAATAGCTATTATTTCATCTTTTGTCTCTTTTGGTAAAGATTTCTCAAGAAACTCCTGAAGTGCTGGAATGGTAAGGTCATAGGAAACCTTGATGATTAACGCAGATACTATTATTGCTGCTATTGGATCCAGTATTGTCCAGAAATTTCCGATAAAGTATGCACCACCGATTCCAATTAAAGTGCCGATTGATGAAAAAGCATCTGAACGGTGATGCCATGCGTTTGCTATTACTATCTCAGATTTTAGATTTTTACCCTTTCTTGCAGTATATTGGTATAACCATTCCTTTGCGATAATGGAAATACCTGCAGCCAGTAATGCTATCAGTTTCGGACTTGGAATTTCACCTCCGCTAAAAATTGTCTTAATTGATTCTATAGCAGAAGATATTATTCCTATTGCTACAATCAGCAGAGATAGTCCTATCAAGCAAGTCCCCAAAGTCTCAAACCTGCCATGTCCATATTCATGGTCATCATCTTTGGGCTTTGATGAAATTTTTACAAAAAGTAACAGAATGATGTCTGTTAGCATGTCGGAAGCGGAGTGTACTCCGTCTGCAATCATAGCACCACTATTCCCAAGAAAACCTGCTAGAAGTTTTCCTAGGGTAAGTAAAACATTTACAAAGCCACCGATGATAGTGACTTTGTATATTGTTTTTTCCCGGTCTTCCATTTTATTTCCCGGCCTCAGAAATCCACGCAGATATTTCTTCTGATGTAGGATTCTTCAGTCCCAGTTTGTTTTTCTTATTATATCCGTATAGTTCATTCATGAACTTTCCTGCGCTCTTGTCTTTCAGGTCAACGACATTTACAATGCCCATGGCATTCAATACTTCAACCCACTCTTCAGGTACTCCTATTTTCATGAAATCTTCCGGAGTATCATTCTTTATTACCTTTTCAGGTCTCATTTGAGGGAAGAACAGTACGTCTTGTATTGTAGTGCAACCTGTCATGAACATTGTCAGACGATCAATTCCTATACCAAGACCAGATGTTGGAGGCATGCCATATTCCAATGCTTTTACAAAGTCCATGTCAATGAACATTGCTTCATCATCGCCTTTTTCAGAAAGACGTAACTGATCCTGAAATCTTTCGTACTGGTCAATAGGGTCATTTAATTCGGAATAAGCATTCGCAAGTTCCTTTCCGCAAACGAATAACTCGAATCGTTCTGTCAATTCAGGATGTTCCCTATGTTTCTTAGTAAGAGGTGACATCTCTACTGGGTAGTCAGTGATGAATGTAGGCTGGATTAGAAGGTGTTCACATTTTTCACCGAATATGGCATCAATAAGTTTGCCTTTGCCCATTGTTTCATCATTTTCAATGCCAAGTTCTATGCATTTTGCCCTTAATTCCTCTTCGCTTTTTCCTGTAATATCAAATCCTGTTGCTTCCCTGATAGCATCAGTCATTGTAAGTCTACGATATGGTGCCTTGAAATCAACTTTGTGTTCCCCAATCTGAACAATTGTATTTCCATGAAGCTTGTTTGCAATTCGTTCAAGCATTGTTTCAGTGAAGTTCATCATCCAGATGTAATCCTTGTATGCAACATAGATTTCCATGCATGTAAATTCAGGATTATGGGTACGGTCCATTCCTTCATTTCTGAAGTTCTTGCCTATCTCATAGACTCCGTCAAATCCACCTACAATCAGTCTTTTAAGATACAATTCACTTGCTATTCTTAAATACAGGTTGATATCCAGTGAATTGTGATGGGTAATAAACGGACGGGCTGCAGCTCCGCCAGGAATAGACTGAAGGATCGGTGTTTCCACCTCTATGTAGTTGTGTTCATTGAAGAATGATCTCATTTCTGATAATATTGAAGCCCGCTTTGTAAAAGTGTCTTTTACTTTCGGATTAACAATAAGATCTACATATCTCATTCTATATCTCTGCTCAGGATCCTGGAATGCGTCAAATGTCTGTCCATCCTTCTCCTTGACAATTGGAAGCGGTCTAATGGATTTGCTTAAAACAGTAAATTTCTGCGTGTGAATAGATAATTCTCCAGTCTGGGTAATGAATGCGAATCCTTCGATACCTACTATATCTCCGATATCAAGCAGTTTTTTGAAAACAGTATTATATAGTGTTGTGTCTTCACCTGTGCAAACGTCGTCCCTTCTGATGTAAACCTGAATACGACCGGTGTGGTCCTGTATTTCAAAGAAACTTGCAGATCCCATTATCCTTCGGCTCATAATTCGCCCGGCAATAGTGAAATGCGGATTTTTCTCAATTTCCTCCTTGGAAAGTGATTTTATTGATTCAATTGTACCGGTTACTTTATATTCAGCAGCTGGGTATGGGTTGATCCCATTTTCCTTTAACTGTTCAAGGGAATTTCTCCTAATTTTTTCCTGTTCAGAAAGTTGTTGCATTTTATTCTTTTTTTTTGACGTACAAAGTTATACTATCAATTTCAATCTTGCAATATTATAAATGGATTAACATTTCATTCTCATTCCATATTATCTCTATTTTTTTGAGCATCTTCCTCCAACGTTTTACAGGTCATCGATTTTTTTGATCAAATCTATTTTAATGTGCATTTAAGTAAAGAAATTGTTGATTTTGGTCTTAAAAAAGTGTATCTTTGTATGATTAAGAAGTAAAGTATTTATAGTTGTTAGTAATAATTTATTTAGACATTTATGGAAGATATTACACATTTGTATGATGATTCTGACAGAATAACCAAGGTTAACATTGAACAGGAAATGAAGACTGCATACATCGATTATTCGATGTCTGTAATTGTCTCTCGTGCTCTACCTGATGTTAGGGATGGTTTGAAACCGGTTCATCGTCGTGTACTTTTCGGAATGAGTAAAGAATTAGGATTATACTCCGATAAACCTCATAAAAAATCAGCCCGTATCGTAGGTGAAGTTCTTGGTAAGTTCCATCCTCATGGCGATAGCTCTGTTTATGATGCTATGGTCAGGATGGCTCAGTGGTGGTCATTACGATATCCACTTGTTGATGGTCAAGGTAACTTCGGTTCCATTGATGGAGACTCTGCTGCAGCAATGCGTTATACAGAGGCCAGAATGAAGAAGATAACAGATGAGGTTATGGCTGATATTGACAAGAATACTGTTGATCTTGCATTGAACTTTGATGATTCCTTATATGAGCCAACAGTCCTTCCTACTAAAGTTCCACTTCTTTTGGTTAATGGAACAAGCGGTATTGCTGTCGGAATGGCTACTAATATGGCTCCTCATAATCTGGGTGACAGTATTGATGCAATATGTGCCTATATAGATAATCCAGATATTGATATTGATGATCTGATTACTATCATCAAAGCCCCAGATTTTCCGACAGGAGCAATAATCTATGGTTATGAAGGTGTCAGGGAGGCATATCGTACTGGTCGTGGTAGGGTAGTTATACGAGCTAAAACAGATATTGAAACTACTGCTTCAGGAAGGTCCTGTATAGTTGTAACTGAAATCCCATACCAGGTCAACAAGGCAGAAATGGTGAAAAAAATAGCTGACCTTGTCAATGAAAAGAAACTTGAGGGGATAAGTTACATCAATGACGAAACTGACCGTAATGGAATGCGTGTAGTTATTATTTTGAAAACAGATGCTGTTGCTTCTGTTGTTCTGAATAATCTTTATAAGTATACACCGCTTCAGTCTACTTTCCCAGTCAACAATATTGCGCTTGTCAATGGTAAACCAAAACAACTTGATCTTAAACAGATTATTAGTTATTTCGTTAAACATCGTCATGATGTAATAATACGACGAACAAAATATGACCTGGAACAAGCACAGAAACGAGCCCATATTCTTGAAGGGTTGCTAATTGCCCAGGATCATATTGATGAAGTAATATCTATTATCAGAGCTAGTAAAACTCCTGATGAAGCAAAACAGGCGTTATCCGACAGATTCGGATTGACAGAACCTCAGACTCAGGCTATTGTCGATATGAGACTAAGAGCACTGACCGGACTTGAAAGAAATAAACTTCAAGCTGAACTGGATCAACTTCGTCTTGATATTGCATATTACAATAATATTCTTTCTGACGAACAACTTCAGATGAAAGTCATCAAGGATGAACTTCTGGAGATCAAGGAAAAATACAATGACAACAGAAGAACAGAAATTGAATACTCTGCTGAAGAGTTTGACCCTGAAACTCTTATAAAGGAAGATGATATGGTCATTACCATATCCCATCTTGGCTATATCAAGAGAACACCACTTTCTGAATACAGATTGCAATCCAGAGGAGGTGTAGGTTCAAAAGGCAGTACAACCAGAGATGAAGATTTCATTGAACATCTGTATGTCACTACTACACATAATACTTTACTGCTATTTACAGAGAAGGGCCGGTGCTACTGGTTGAAAGTCTATGAAATTCCTGAAGTTGCAAAATCAGGTAAAGGTCGTGCTATTCAGAATCTTATTCAGATTGAACCTGATGATCGCATAAAGACTTATGTGAATGTCAGAAGAATGAATGATAAGGAGTATATTGATAATCATTATATCCTTATGGTTACAGGTGATGGTACTGTCAAGAAAACTGCACTCAGTGCATATTCAAATCCTCGTCAAAAGGGAATAAACGCGATTTCAATACGAGAAGGTGATTGTCTTGTAGATGCTAAACTGACAACAGGAGAATCACATATTATTCTTGCTTCATCTGAAGGAAAGTCTATAAGATTTGAAGATTCAACACTTCGTCCTTTAGGTCGAAACAGTATGGGAGTAAAAGGTATGAACCTTCCTGATGGTGCAAAGATTGTTGGTCTTGTTGTTGCAGAACCTTCTGAAGAGAATTCAATAGAAGTTCTTGCACTCAGTGAAAATGGTTTTGGAAAACGTACAAATATCAATGACTACAGGGTTCAGACCAGAGGCGGTAAAGGTATCAAAACAATGCAGATAACTGAAAAAACCGGTGCGCTTGTTTCTATCCAGGCTGTAAATGATGACTATGAACTTCTTATCATTAACAAATCAGGTGTAATGATAAGGACTACAGTGGATGAAATTCGTCAGACATCAAGAGCTGCACAGGGTGTGAAGGTTATTGCTTTAAGAAATGGAGACTCGATTGCTTCTGTTGTTTCCTGCCCGAAAGTTGATGAACAACAGGATGAACTTCCTGAACAGAACGATACTCATGATGATAATCAGTCAGATGATTCAGAAAATAATGAATAGTCCTGACATATTTACGAATATAATTTGAAGTAATAATCATTAAACAACCAATAATATGAAAAGAACACTATTAGCATTGTTATTAACAGCTATTGTTTCAGTTTGTTTTGCTCAGAATACAAAACAGATAGATAACAAGATCAAACAATTTGATAAAAGTGCTGCTGTGATCGCAGATCCATCGAAGGCTAATGATCCAAATGCACTTATTAGTCATGCCAATCTTCTTATTGACATGAATTGTTTGTATACAAGTAGCCTGTATCAACAAATGGATATGGTTTTCACTCCTACTCTAATCGGCAAGCCTATTGGTCCCACTGAGGATGTTACTTTCGGTGAAATCACCTATCAGAAATTCCCATTCACTAAATTTGATCTTTATACCATTGATAATCAGATCGTGTTCTGGGTGAATAAGGCAGAAGCTCATCCAGGTGCACTTCAGGAATCATTTGATTTATTGGTGAAAGCAAAGAATGCTGATCCAGGCCAGTTCGTTGGTAGTGGAAAGGGTGCTATTGCTGTTGATAGATTGAAAACAGAATACCAGACAGATGCCATGGCTGATTATCGTCAGTTGAAATTTGAGACTGCAGGTGAGAAATTCATAAAAGCAGCAGAATCTTCTGAACTTTCAGGAGTGTTTGATACTCTTTCCTATTATTATGCTGGTCTTTGTATGGCGTCAGCTGATAATAAGGAAAAATCTCTTGAATTACTTAAAAAAGTATATGATAGTGGATATTCAAATGGAGGAGACCTTGAAAATTTACTTGCCAATATGCTTACAGAACAGAATCGATCAGATGAGGCACTTTCAATTCTGGAAGCTGCAATTTCAAAATATCCTACAAATGAAGATATACTTTTCACTTCAATAAACGCATTCATTAAAGCCCAGAAGGATCCAAAAATGATTATTGAAACCATTAAGATTGCACAGAAATCAGACCCATCAAATGCTTCATTGTATCTTGTTGAAGGAAAGTTATACAAACAGCTTGGCGATACAGCATCTTACTATGCTTCTTTGAACAAGGTTGTTGAACTAGATTCAACTAATTGCGACCCTTATTTTGAATTCGCAGAGAATGAAATTAATGAGTCAAATGCTATTTATCGTGAAGCAGAAAAACTTCCTTTGAATGACACAAAAGGTTATGAGGAAAAAATGAAACAACGTTATGAACACCTTGAAAAAGCAGCTGCTTACTACGAAAAAACATTAACAAAATTTGGTAATGATGTTGATGTTATTGCAACACTCCGTCAGATTTATTACCAGCTTCGTGGCAAGAACGATGCGGCTATTGACAAGAAGTACGAAGAATACAATAATAAATACAAAGAATTATCAGGAGGTGCTGAGCCACAGGCTGCTCCTCAGCAATAATTTTTAATCCTGCAGGAGTCACACTGATAGGCCACAGATACACGTCTGTGGCCTATTTTTTTGATTTGGCTCCAATTTGATCACACCAGATGTGTCAGATTTATCGTGTCTCATATACTCTCCAGACAATTTCAAAGTTTTCTGGAATAAATGTAGTTTTTTACACATATTTTAGAGAAAAAATGTATATTTGTACAAATAACTATCGGGAATAAATGTAAATATTATGCTTAAGCGCAAGATTACCAGCAAGATAGAAAGCCATCT
>DCHP01000122.1 GCA_002315675.1 Rikenellaceae bacterium UBA1749
GTTCAGAAAATATTTGTGTTCAAAATAGTCTGTATGAACATAATGAATACAGGAATTTTTGTCATCAATTAAGTCAAAGATTATTATGGAATCATCAACATCAAAGACAGCTGTAATCTATGCCAGAGTATCAAGCACTGGAGATCGTCAGAGTACTGAAAGGCAAGTTCAGGATCTCACTGAGTATGCCAGGTACAAAGGGTATGTCCTGGTCCGAATTTTTGAGGAACATATCAGCGGAGCAAAGCGAAACGAAGAACGTCCTATCTTGTCGGAAGCCATAGAGTACTGCCAGAACAATCACGTTGGAACAATGCTTGTCAGTGAAATGTCCCGTCTTGGCCGAAATGCATTTGAAGTGCTTTCCACTGTCAAGACTCTTGTAGACAGTGGTGTTAACCTTTATCTGCAGAAAGAACAGATGACACTTCTTGATGACGAAGGCAAAGTCTCTCTCTTTTTCCCTATTGTCATTGCTACACTTTCAACCTGTGCGCAGCTTGAACGAGAGAATATACAATTCCGGTTACAATCCGGAAGGGAACAGTACAAAAAGAAGGGAGGCAAACTTGGACGGCCATCCGGATCGGTCAAGTCAATTGAAAAGAAGAAAGAAGAATATAAGGATGTTATTACACTGCTGAAAAAAGGATACACAATCCGGGATGTTGCTAAACTCACAGCAAAGGGAATAAGCACAGTACAACGGATAAAGCGGGAAATATTGTGAAAACAAGACTTGTAAAAAGCACGACAGGATAGTGCAAATGAAAATAGCATTTATCATAGCAGCCGGTGATTTGTTGAAAATAATTCACTATTTTTGTTTAATGTAAGCCCCCGTATAAATGGAAGACATTAATAGACTTAAGGCTGTTCTTGCAGAGCAGAAAAGAACAAGCAGATGGTTAGCTAATGAACTAGGAGTCACTCCTTCGACTGTATCCAAATGGTGCACAAATTCTTCTCAACCAGATTTATCTAGTATTGTTAGAATAGCAGAATTGTTGGCAGTCGACATCAAGGAACTTATCGTAGCTGAGTACAACAAGTTGTATTTCAGGACTGATTCGTTAACAATAAATGACAGGGATATTACAAAAAAAATAGAGTTATGAAATTCAACGAAGCGACTAGAGTTCAAATGCCAGCCCTTGTTCATCTTACTAGGCTAGGCTACACCTATTTTGGTAAAATTCACGAAGAAGATGCTGGATCAATCTATGACCCGGAAACAAACATTCTCCTCAATGTATTTAAGGAACGGTTTTCAAAACTTAACCCAGGGAAGGAGGGTTTGGCCGAACAAACGTTAAAGGACATTCGTCTGGAATTGAATAATGATGATCTTGGAAGATCTTTTTACAAGCGTCTAACCTCAGTCTCACCGGTCAAGTTGGTGGACTTTGATAATCCTAATAACAACGTATTCCAGTTCACGGCTGAATTTACATGCAGGAATGGAGAAGATAATTTTCGTCCAGATATCACATTGTTTATCAACGGACTTCCGTTGGTTTTCATTGAAGTGAAAAAGCCAAACAACTATGGTGGTATGGTAGCTGAAGCTAACAGAATGACGCTACAACGATTTCCAAACAAAAAGTTCCGCAGATTCATCAACATTACACAACTGATGATATTCTCCAACAATATGGAGTACGATACAAAAGGCGGTGTCGTTCCAATCGAGGGTGTATTCTATTGTACAGGATCTAAGGGTGAAGCACCTTTCAATTGTTTTAGAGAGGAAAATGTTGCTGGATCAGATATTCCTCCATTTATCAATGATTTTCCATACCTTAACAAAGATGAAGCGCAGGAAGCCAAAATCCTCCAGGATTTCAACTGTCAGGTCATTCATACCCATGTGGAGTATCAGTCTAATCTAAGAATCGACACACCGACTAATAGAGTTCTTACATCCATGTGCTCAAAAAGGCGTTTATTGTTCCTACTTAAATATGGAATTGCTTATGTAAAAAGCGAGAGGGAAGTTGACGGAAAGATTGAGTCAACAGACCAAAAGCACGTCATGCGATATCAGCAATTGTTCGCAGCTCTAGCTATCCGACAAAAACTTTCTGAAGGTGTAAAGTCCGGTATCGTATGGCACACGCAGGGAAGTGGTAAAACAGCTCTCTCTTTCTATCTATCATACATCCTGACTGATTTCTACGCAAAGCAGAGCAAGGTTCCAAAGTTCTATTTTATTGTTGACCGACTAGATCTTCTTGAACAGGCTACACAAGAATTTGAGTCTCGCGGCCTGGTGGTGTCAACAGCCAATAGCAGGAAGGAATTGATGGAACAATTCAGAGACAACCAAGCACAGAACAATCTTTCTGGTCAGGCCGAAATTACTGTTGTCAATATCCAGCGTTTTGCCGAAGACAAAGAGAAAATTAACCTCAACACATACGCCACTAATCTACAGCGTATTTTCATTATGGATGAAGCTCATAGGGGATACAAGCCCGGTGGATGTTTCCTTGCGAATCTGTTTGACGCAGACCCTGATGCGATAAAAATAGCCCTTACAGGAACTCCATTACTTGCCGAAGAACGTTCATCATGCAAAATATTCGGTGATTACCTGCACACATATTACTATGACAGGTCTATTCAGGACGGATATACATTGAAAATTATCCGTGAGGATATTGAGACATCATATCGTGAACGCCTCAATGAAGCATTTGACAAACTTGATGTTCTTGTCCAGAAGAAGGAAATCAGGAAGTCTGACATAATTGAACATGAAAAATATGTCAAAGAATTACTACGGTACATGATTTGTGATCTACAAAACTTTAGGGATATACAGGGTGACCAGACTCTTGGTGGAATGATTATCTGCGAGACCAGCGGGCAAGCTAGAAAACTACATGAGTATTTTAATGAAATACAGGATGAGTTAAACGAAACCCGTACAAAGAAGATAAGCCTCAAGTCAGGATTGATTCTTCATGACTCTGATGACAAGGAAACACGAAAGCAGATTGTTAAGGATTTCAAAAAGAACATGACAATAGATATGCTTATCGTGTTTAATATGCTACTCACTGGATTCGATGCACCGCGCCTAAAACGTCTATATTTCGGTCGAAAACTGAAAGATCACAATCTACTTCAGGCGATAACACGTGTCAATCGTCCATATCCTGGAATGAAAAATGGATTTTTAATCGACTTTGCAGATATAAAGCAGAACTTCCAACAGACAAACGATGCATACATGCTTGAACTGAACAGATTCAATGATGTTGATGTTCAGGGCAAACAAATTACTGATACGTTTACGTCTGTCATTGAGGATAAGGATGAAATCATTGCACAAATGAAGGAAATCAAGCAAGTTTTATTTGATTACTCTTATGACAATGCAGAAGACTTCTCTTCTGAGATTTCAACTCTAGAGGATAAAACCCAACTGATTGATCTAAAGAATGCTCTCAATTCTGCAAAAGACATGGCAAACCTTGTCCGCACCTTCGGTGATGATGACATGAAGGAACGATTCGCTAAGGTTGAGATTACCAAATTGCCAACTCTAATACAGGAAGTCCAACGCAGGATCAACATAATTAATCAAAAGGAGGCTTTTGAAACTTCTGATGAAACAAAACTTCACATCAATGAAGCGATGCTGAATGTTGAATTCAAATTCTCTATCATAGGTTTAGAGGAAATGAAAATGATTGGTTCCGGTGATGACTTGAAAAACAAATTCCAGTGTGCCATTCATGCATTTCTAGATAACTTGGACCCAGATGACCCTGAGTTTATTACTATTCAAGAGGCCTTTAGACAAAGATTCAAAGAGCATGGCTTTACAGTAGATAGTATGGCTAAGTTCAACGAGCAAACAGCTGCACTTGATGAAATTCTTCAAAAGCTAAAGGCTTTGGAGACCAAGAACCGCCAACTTCTAAAGAAATATAATGATGATGCGAAGTTTGCCCGTGTACACAAGCGAATCAGAGAAGAAAACGAAAGACGGAAACAGGAAAAGAAACAGATTCTCTTTTCTCAATATGATGAAGACATCCTTCTGTTACTCACTACTATCAAGACTAGCGTTGATGCGAAGGTATATGATAGAAATGACATTCTGAAAAAGGATGCATATTTTGAGAAAACAGTCCTTGTTCAAATCAACAACTGCGTGTATAAGAATTTCCCAAAACTCAAGCCAGAGTATGAAGATTATAAATTCATAGAGAGAAGAATTTCTCAACAGTACTTGCAACAATATAACGCAACATACGCTTTTGCATAATTAATGACCCATGATCAAACAACAAACATATAAACTGATTGATGACCTGAAGGCAACATGCCAGACCTATGGCATGGGAAATGATGGTAACGAGTATAAAATCATTACACAGGTATTCCTGTATAAATTCTTGAACGATAAGTTCGGATATGAACTGAAACGAATCAAGTCCCCTTTAGCTGAGAAGATAAGTAAAGCAGAAAAATGGGAAAACGCATATGCGGAGTTGTCAGAGAAGGAACGTATGATGCTCCTGTTGGGTATGTCTCCTGACGTGCCAAAACTTCGTCCGGAACACCTTATCGCAAATCTCTGGAATCAACAAGCGAAAGGTGATTTCGATTTGATTTTCGATGCTACAATGACCGATATTGCAGAGAAGAACATTGATATTTTCTCAACTCAGACATCGGCCAATACAAAGATCCCTCTTTTTGAGAGCCTTACTAATTTTGTGACAGACACAGCTCAACGGGCGCCATTCGCACGTGCCCTTGTTGATAGGCTTGCAAAGTTCTCTTTTGAGGAAGTATTCAGCCAGAGATACGATTTTTTCTCTGCCATCTTTGAATACCTTATCAAGGACTACAATACAGCAGGGGGTGGAAAGTATGCTGAATATTATACGCCCCACGCTATCGCAACCATAATGGCACGTCTTCTTGTAGGGGACAAGCCAGATCTCCACAATATCGAGTGCTATGACCCGTCAGCAGGAACAGGAACCTTACTTATGGCACTTGCGCATCAGATTGGAGATGACCGTTGCACTATATTCTCACAAGATATTTCCCAGCGTTCAAACAAGATGTTGAAATTGAATCTTATTCTCAACAATCTTGTAGCTTCTCTAGACAATGCAATCCAAGGTGACACTCTTGTTTCTCCATATCATAAATCAAATGATGGGCAATCCTTAAAGACCTTTGATTTTGTGGTCAGCAACCCACCATTCAAGATGGACTTCTCTGACACACGTGAGGAAATTGCATCTATGCCGGTTCGGTTCTGGGCCGGAGTTCCAACAATCCCTCCCAAAAAGAAGGAATCCATGGCCATCTACACCTGTTTCATTCAGCATGTCATCAATTCGTTGAAAAAAACAGGAAAGGGTGCAATTGTAATTCCGACCGGATTTATCACAGCAAAGAGTGGAGTTGAACAGAAAATACTCAAGAAGATTGTAGATGACCATATTGTCTATGGATGTGTATCAATGCCTTCCAACGTATTTGCTAATACTGGAACAAATGTATCAGTATTGTTCTTTGACAAGTCAGCTAAAACGGATAAGGTAATTCTTGTAGATGCCAGCAAATTGGGGGAGGACTACAAAGAGGACAACTTACAGAAACATCGTTTACTCCCAGAAGAAATAGATTTGATTGTCAACACTTTCCGAGACAAGAAATCTGTCGATGATTTTTCTGTTGCTGTCACTTATGACGAGATAATAGAAAAGGGATATAGCTTATCAGCTGGGCAGTATTTTGACATAAAGATAGACTATGTAGATATTACTGAGGAAGAATTTAATCGCCGCATGTCAGACTATAAGCAGACTCTCTCAGAACAGTTTGCCGAGAGCCATCGTTTGGAAGAAGAGATTATGCGACAACTGAGTCTACTGAAATTTGAGAAGTAATGAAACTTATAGATACTATAGAAACATTCATCTCAGGTGATTGGGGTAATGAATCATGGACAGAGGATTCCCCTTGCAAGGTTTTTTGTGTCCGTGGTGCCGACATTGAACCTATTAAAAGTTACAGCTATGAACATGTGCCTATGAGGTATATATCAAGACATAGTTATGAGAAGAAACTACTACAACCTGGTGATATTGTCGTTGAAAAATCAGGCGGTAGTCCCACTCAATCAACAGGAAGAGTATGTTTTATTACTCATGAGCTTGTCAAAAAACTACAACACATTGATTGTTCGAACTTTTGCGTTGCATTCAGAGTGAAGCCTGAATGGGACGCAGAATACATTTATCTCTACATACAACACATCTACAATTCAGGTATTTTCTTCAATTTTGAAGGGAAGACTTCGGGAATCAAGAATCTCCAGTTAGAGCAGGCATACAACGCTATCGAGATAAAGCCTATTCCTCTTGGAGAACAGAAGAAACTGGCTAAGATTATTCGTACCATAGATTGTAAGATGGAAATCAATCGTGCGATAAATCAGAATT
>DCHP01000075.1:0-38929 GCA_002315675.1 Rikenellaceae bacterium UBA1749
AGGAAATTTTTATATTTGCTTTTGATATAACAAATATGCTGATAATCAATGAGTTATCCAAATTATCCTTAGCTTTTTTATGCTATTTTTACGTTATTTTCTAAATGCTAAAGTTGAATAATTATTATTTTTACTACGAGAATACATAAAACTATCCAGCACCTGTGTCCAATATCAACAATAGCCCCCTTGCTGGAATGTTTGCTTGATATGTTGATGGTTGTTTTACCTAGGGTGAATAGTTTCGAGAATACCATTAATTCATGGCATATATGAAAAAACAATTACTTATTCTGCTTGCCTTATTTTCTTCCCAGTGCATGGTTATTGCCGCAGGCAAGAAACCTGTCATTATCGGTATAGTGGCAGATGTTCAGTATGCAAAGGGAGTCCAGGACAATATCGGTCGTCATTATTCCGAGGGGATTGTCAGACTCAGGGAGGCTATTGATTATTTCAATAGTGTAGATGATCTTTCACTAATAGTTGACCTTGGTGATATGACTGACAGGAATTATTCCGACTATGGGGAAATATCTGCGGTAAAGAAGGAAGCCAGGGCAAGATTCTGCAATGTACTAGGGAATCACGATTTCTTTCCTGCAACCTCAATAGAGGAAATGGAGGAGGTTATTAGACTGAAAGATCTTAAAAAACCATATTACAGCATTGTAAAAGGTAATATCCGTTTTATTTTTCTTCACTCTGGAGACATTGCCACCTACTCAAGGCCGAAAGACTCCAGGGAGTTGAAACAGGCTGAGCAGTGGATGAATGATCTGTTGTCAATTAATGCAAAATCAGCCCGGGATTATAATGGAGGAATAGGACTTGAACAGCTTAAGTGGCTTGACAGTGAACTTTCCGCCGCAGACGCAAGAAAACAGTATGCCATCATTCTATGCCATATGACCATGTTGCCATTTGACACCTATGAATCTCTTTGGAACAGCATGGAGGTCGTACATCTAATAGAAAGCCATCATTGTGCAAAGGCAGTATTCTGCGGACACAGACATAGCGGTGGATACAGCCTTCGTAACGGTATTCATTATGTCAATTTCAAGGGAATGGTTGAAGGTGAGAACAACCGGTTTGCAGTTGTAACAATTAATCCTGTAAACGGGACTATCATAATCAAAGGCCACGGAGATGAAAATGATCATCACCTGCAATGCCGATAACAAGTGTAGCTGCCTCATATTTCGAGCAAAAGAACAACTTAACATTCTATCATGAAATAGTCAGAATCTTCTGCAGACTTGCGGTGCAATTTTGAGTGCAAACTTGAGGTCTTTTTCATTAGGAAAAGCAGACAAAAATTAGTACATTTGCGCTCTAAAAGAGTACTCCTATGACAGATAATTCAAAATACGCGAGAAGAGGCGTTTCTTCCGGCAAGGAAGATGTTCACAAGGCCATTCGCAATGTTGACAAGGGGCTGTTTCCCAAAGCTTTCTGCAAAATTATTCCCGATTATTTCACAGGCGACGAAAACTATTGTCTTCTGATGCATGCAGATGGTGCGGGTACAAAGTCTTCACTTGCATACGCTTACTGGAAACAGACAGGAGACCTTAGTGTCTGGAAAGGGATTGCACAGGATGCAATAGTAATGAACACGGACGACCTTCTATGTGTCGGAGCTACCGACAATATCGTACTGAGTTCCACAATCGGACGCAACAAACGCTTGATACCCGGAGAGGTCATTTCCGAAATTATCAACGGAACAGAGGAATTCCTTGAAAAGCTTCGCAGCATGGGAGTAAACATCGTCTCTTCAGGCGGTGAGACTGCTGATGTAGGAGACCTTGTAAGAACAATCATCGTTGACAGTACTGTTACTGCACGTATGGCAAGAAAGGATGTTGTCACTCTTGACGGCATCAAGCCAGGACAGCTTATTGTTGCTCTAGCAAGCTTCGGACAGGCTACATACGAAGACAGATACAACGGCGGCATGGGAAGCAACGGACTTACATCTGCCCGTCATGACGTATTCAACCATACACTAGCAACTCTATTCAAAGAAACATATGATGACGGCCTTGATAATGAAGTAATATATTCCGGCCATTATAATTTGACAGACAGCGTTCCAGGACTTCCTATCACTATGGGCCAGCTTGTTCTATCTCCAACAAGAACATACGCTCCTATCATTGTCAGGATTCTGAAGGAATGCCGTGCAGGTCTTGGCGGTATTATCCACTGTACTGGAGGTGCCCAGACAAAGATTCTTCACTTTGCTGAGGGAGTACATATCATCAAGGACAACCTGTTTGACATTCCACCGCTATTTAGAATTATTGCAGAAGAGTCAGGTACTCCGATGGAAGAAATGTACAAGGTCTTCAACATGGGTCACAGGATGGAACTTTATGTAAATCCTGAAACAGCAGAAGAGATAATTGCAATATCAAAGAGTTTCGGGGTTGATGCCAGGATTATCGGCCGCGTTGAAGAAAGTACTGACGGACGCACCAGACTAGATGTTGCAGACTGCACCTATTACGGAAAATAACAATTCAAAATATATTAATTAAAAATCATCAATATGTCCAACAAGATTACCATTAAAAAAGGACTGGACATTAGACTTGTCGGAAAAGCAGAGAACACTCTACACGAAGCAGGACTTGCAGAAGTGTATGCAGTATGTCCTGATGACTACAAGGGCATCACACCAAAGATGCTTGTAGCAGAAGGAGAACATGTTCTCGCAGGAGATGCAATCTTCTTTGACAAAGCTAATCCAGAGGTTCTCTTTTCATCTCCGGTAAGCGGTACCGTTAAGGCTATCGTAAGGGGTGAAAAACGTAAGATTATGGCCGTAGAGATTACCCCTGATGCTCAGCAGGAACACCGCAGGATTGAAGGAATCAACCCTGGCAGCATGAATGCTCAGGATGTCAAAGACCTTCTTCTTAAAGTAGGTTTCTGGCCAATGATCATTCAGCGTCCGTTCGGTATCATCGCCTCAACAGCCGCAACCCCACGCGACATCTTTATTTCTGCACTGGACACTGCTCCACTTGCAGCAGATATCGATTTCACGCTACAGGGGCAGACTGAAAACCTGAATGCAGGTATCAGCCTTCTCAAGAAACTGACTTCAGGCAAAGTTTATCTGTCAACAGCAGTTGGCTCAAAACTTTCCGAAGGAATCAAGGATGCAGAATGCTATGAGTTCGCAGGAAAACATCCTGCAGGGAACGTAGGAACACAGATTGCAAAAATCAATCCAATCGCCAAGGGTGATGTTGTATGGACAGTTGCACCTCACCACGTTGCCATGATAGGCAACCTTGTCCGTACAGGTGAGGTTAACTTCGAAAAGATTGTCGCAGTTGCCGGTTCTGCAATCGAATCTCCACGCTATCAGAGAATCATCTCCGGAGCAAAAGTCGGAAGTTTCGTAAAAAGTAACATCAAGACAGATGTCAAGGCCCGTATAATAAGCGGCAATCCGCTTACAGGATCCAGGACATGTGAAGAAGGTTACATCGGTTTCTACGACAATATGGTATGCGCACTTCCTGAAGGTGACAAATACGAATTATTCGGATGGATCGCACCAAGATTCAAGAAATTCTCAATGTCACGCAGTTATTTCAGCTGGCTTCAGTGCGGAAAGAAATACGATCTTGACACCAACCTTAATGGTGGCGTCCGTACTTTCGTCCTAAACGATATTTACAACAAAGTAATGCCAATGGATATATATCCTGTATATCTTATCAAAGCCATCCTTGCCGGAGACATTGACAAGATGGAGAACCTTGGTATCTACGAAGTTATTGAAGAAGATATTGCTCTATGTGAATTCATCTGTCCTTCAAAGATTGAATGGCAGTCTATCCTTAGAGACGGTATTAACCAAATGATAAAGGAGTTGTAGCGCCATGGATTTACGTAAATTAGTAGACAATATCAAACCATCATTCGAAGAAGGCGGAAAATTCAGCGCCCTTCATTCGACTTTTGATGCCTTTGAAACATTCCTGTTTGTTCCAAAGACAGTAACAACACGAGGTTCCCACATCAGGGACGTCATGGACATCAAGCGTACCATGAGTGTTGTCATCATCGCACTTCTACCTGCTCTTCTTTTCGGTATGTTCAATATCGGATATCAGCATTCAATGGCAACCGGTGCAAATGAAACCATTCTTGGAAATTTCTGGTTCGGTTTCCTTCATATGCTCCCACTTATCATAGTTTCCTATGTAACTGGTCTTGCAATTGAATTCGCATCAGCTCAGATCCGTCATCATGAAGTTAACGAGGGCTTCCTCGTTACAGGTCTTCTTATACCAATGATAATGCCTATCGATGTTCCACTATGGATGCTTGCAATTGCAACAGCATTTGCAGTAATCCTTGGTAAGGAAGTATTCGGTGGTACCGGTATGAATATCTTCAACCCTGCGCTTCTGGCACGTGCATTCATTTTCTTCTCATATCCTACGAAGATATCAGGAGATAAAGTATGGACATATGGTCTTGACGGTGGTCTTACTCCTGTAGATGGTTTCTCTGGAGCTACTCCTCTAAGCATAGCTCCAAACGCCATGGCTAATGGCACTACTGTAGACTGGAGCTGTCTTCCTGTAATGGACTGGTTCTATGGTTTCATTCCAGGTTCAATCGGTGAGACTTCAACACTTGCAATCCTCATTGGTGCTGCAATTTTGATCTTCACTGGCATAGCTTCGTGGAAAGTCATGGTTTCTGTATTTGCAGGTGGTTTCGTTATGGGTTCACTGCTGAACCTGATAGATGCCAACACATACATGCAGATGCCTGCATACTATCACCTTCTTATCGGTGGTTTCGCATTCGGCGCTGTATTTATGGCAACCGACCCTGTAACCGGTGCACAGACTGAAACAGGCAAATGGATCTATGGTGCAATAATTGGTATCATGGCTGTTCTTATTAGAGTATTCAATGCCGGCTATCCTGAAGGAATGATGTTAGCAATTCTGTTTGCAAATGCAATTGCTCCTATCATCGACTACTATGTAGTACAGGCAAATATCTCCAGAAGACAGAAAAGAGTAAAATGTTCAACTAAATAAGGATACGACGATGAATAAGAATAGTAATTCATATACTGTCATATATGCAGCAGTAATGGTCATCGTTGTGGCCGTTCTGCTGGCTCTTGCCGCTACAGCTCTCAAAGAGCCTCAACAGGCAAATATCCGTTCCGAGAAAATGGGAGCAATCCTTAAATCACTTGGTCAGGCCAAGGATATGGAGACCGCATCAGACAAAAACGAGTACATTAAAGAGGAATTCCAGAAATATATTACAAAGGCATATTCAGTCAGCGAGGATGGCAATCAATCTGAAATGACAACCAGCGAAGCCGTTGCAGCACTTGGAAAACTTCCTCAGATTTTTGCTGAAAAGAAAGCAATGCCACTGTTTGAAGCAGAAATTAATGGAGAAAAGGCTTATGTAGTTCCAGTTACAGGTGCTGGCCTTTGGGGCAAGATCTGGGGATACGTAGCACTGAAACCTGATTTCGAGACAATCATAGGCGTAGTTCTTGACCACGCAGGTGAAACACCAGGTCTTGGAGCTGAAATAGCTACAGATAAATTCCAGGCACAGTTCCCTGGCAAGAAGATATACAAGGAAGGTTCGGTTTTCTTTGATCTTCTTAAAGGAAAAGGTTCCTCTGAAGGTAATGAAAATGCAGTAGACGCAGTAACAGGCGGCACAATGACATCAGCAGGTGTCAAAAAGATGCTTAACAACTGCCTATCAGCATATTCAGCATTTTTCAACAAGGCAAAAACAGAATCCAGTAATCAATAACAGTTATGGCATTTTTAAGTAAGAAAAACAAAGAGGCGCTGACCTCTCCGATTGGAGCCAACAACCCAATCCTTGTACAGATACTTGGTATCTGTTCGACTTTGGCTGTAACTGCCAAATTGAAACCAGCATTTGTTATGGCTCTTTCTGTTATGGTTGTAACAGCTGTAGCCAACCTAGTAATATCATTGATGCGTAAAGGCATCCCATCACGAATAAGAATCATCGTACAGCTTGTTGTAGTTGCTGCGCTTGTTATCCTGGTGGACCAGATACTTAAAGCATTCGTATATGATGTAAGTAAATCTCTTTCAGTGTTCGTTGGTCTTATTATCACCAACTGTATTATCATGGGCCGTCTTGAAGCATTTGCCCTAGGAAACAAGCCTATGCCTTCCTTCCTGGATGGTATCGGTAACGGTCTTGGTTATGGCATGATTCTCATTATCGTCGGTTTCTTCCGTGAACTTCTCGGTTCCGGTCAGCTCTGGGGATATCAGGTAATACCACAATGGTGCTACGATCATGGTTACTCAAACAATGGACTTATCATCCTTCCTCCAATGGCTCTTATCATTGTAGGCATAATCATCTGGGTACACCGTTCAAAGAACACTTCACTTCAGGAAAAGTAACAGACAAACACAATACTTAAAGTAGAAATAATATGGAAAATTTATTAAGCATATTCGTTAAGTCGGTCTTCATCGACAATATGGTATTTGCGTTCTTCTTCGGTATGTGTTCATTCATCGCCGTTTCGAAGACTGTAAAGACTGCTATGGGTCTTGGTATTGCAGTTACATTCGTAATGGTAGTTACCGTTCCGTTGAACTACTTGTTGAATAAATACCTTCTTACTGAGGGAGCACTTTCATGGCTTGGTGAGGAATTCGCCACCCTGGATCTGAGTTTCCTTAGTTTCATCCTATTTATTGCTGTAATCGCTTCAGTAACTCAGTTAGTTGAAATGATTGTTGAGAAATTCACTCCGGCTCTATACAACCAGCTGGGTATTTTCCTTCCTCTTATTGCTGTAAACTGCGCAATCATGGGTGGCTCACTATTCATGCAGGAAAGAGACTACGCAACATGTACAGAAGCAACTGTATTTGCACTTGGCAGCGGTATCGGCTGGTGGCTTGCAATCATCTGCATGGCAGCTATTCGTGAAAAGCTGACTTATTCAAATGTTCCTGCCCCCCTAAAGGGACCTGGCATAACTTTCATCATTACAGGTCTTATGGGTATGGCATTTATGATTTTTATGGGTATTCAACTTTAATTAAAGGAAACAGTCTATGAATTATACAATTATTATATCAGCAGTTGTAGTATTTCTGGTTGTTACAATAATTCTGGTTGTACTACTACTTGTTGCTAAAGCAAAATTGGTTCCATCTGGAAATGTCAAGATTGACATCAATGATGGCAATAAGGAACTTGAAGTTTCGACAGGATCTTCACTTCTTTCTACACTCTCAGATCAGGGTATCTTCCTACCATCTGCCTGTGGTGGTAGCGGTAGCTGCGGTATGTGCCGTCTTCAGGTTATGGAAGGTGGCGGAGACATACTTCCAACTGAGACAAACTTCTTCACCCGTCGCCAACAGCAAGAACACTGGAGACTTGGTTGTCAGGTCAAAGTCAAGAATGACCTTAAGATCAAGATTCCTGAATCAGTTCTTGGTGTCAAGAAACTTGAATGTGAAGTTGTCAGCAACCATAACGTTGCTACATTCATCAAGGAATTCGTTGTACGTCTTCCAAAAGGCGAGCATCTGAACTTCCGTGCCGGTGGTTATATACAGATTGATATTCCAAAATACGAAGTCGATTTTTCAAAGGATATTGATGTAGAAGAGGAATACCGTGAAGACTGGGACAAGATGAATGTATGGAGTCTTAAAGCAAAGAATACTGAAGAGACATTCCGTGCATACTCTATGGCCAACCACCCAGCTGAAGGTGATATAGTTATGTTGAACATACGTATCGCAACTCCTCCGTTTGACCGTGCTACTGGCGCATTCAAACCAGTTCCATCCGGTATATCATCTTCATATATCTTCTCACGCAAACCAGGTGACAAGGTAATAATTTCCGGTCCTTACGGTGAATTCTTCATGAAGGATACTCCATGCGAGAAGATGTTCATTGGTGGTGGTGCAGGTATGGCTCCTATGCGTTCACACATCTTTGATCTGATGAAGACAAAACGTTGGGATAAACCTGTTACATTCTGGTATGGTGCTCGTTCTTTGAAAGAGGCATTCTATCTTGATGATTATGCAGCAATTGAGAAAGAGTTCCCTAACTTCAAGTTCAATCTGGCACTTGACCGTCCGGATCCGGCAGCTGATGCAGCAGGCGTTGCATACAAGCCAGGATTTGTCCACAATGTGCTGTTTGAGAACTATTTGAAGAACCACCAGGCTCCAGAAGATATCGAATACTATCTATGCGGACCTCCAATGATGATTTCATCTGTTGTCAACATGCTTGACAGCCTTGGAGTTCCACCTGAGAACATCATGTACGATAACTTCGGTAGTTAACAGTTACATAACAAATCCCCTTCAAAGCCTGAAAACAAAAAAAACAGACATTGAAGGAAACTCTAAAATATAATTTCAGAAATTGCCTTTTCCATATATGGAAAGGCAATTTCTGTTTTTAGCGAAAGAAGCCTCTACGACACATCAAAGAACCAGGATGTTTTTAGGCAACTATTCGACACCACGAAAAAAACAACCATCAATGTATCAAGCAAACATTCCAGAAAATGTCTTCTTTTGATGTTGGACGTAGTGACTGAATTGTTACGATTTTTTTGTAAATTCGTAAAGCAAAATTCATCAGTATGAAAAGATACAGTTTACTACTTCTAAGTGTTTTCCTGACAGTTTCAGTATATGCAGGTCAGAGAGAGGCAATTTGGCCTAAAGGAAAGATGCCGGACAGCCAGGACCATCAGATAGGCGCAATGACAAATGAGTCCGGCGCAAAGGGTTTCAATCCTGACAAATATAGGATTCCATACATTGAATGGTATGATGCACCTAAAGGCGAAATAAAAGGTTGCATGATCTTGATTTCAGGGGGAAGCTACGAATGTTGTTGCGACGTTGGCCTGATTGAAAAATGGAAAAAGGTTTTCACTGAACTTGGTTTCCAGTGCGTAAACCTTGCCTACAGGACTCCAAGGCCAAAAGGACTTCCAATATACCAGACTGCATGGGAAGACGGGCAGCGTGCCGTAAGAATAGTCAGAAGTGAGGCTGCGAAAAGAGGGTTTGACCCAGAAAAAATCGGAGCCATTTCCATGTCTGCAGGCTCCCACCTGAATCTTCTTCTCTCAACAAGTTCACTTACAAAGTCATACAAACCGATAGACAAGATTGATAGTGTTTCATGCCACCTGAACTGGGCAATAGTGAATGCTCCCGCATACGTAACTACAGATGGCGAGACCGGGACGCCGGCTACAAGAGAAGGTTATGGTACGGATGTCAGGATAAGTGATGTCTTTAAATTCGATGAAAAGACCTGCCCTATGAGTCTTCATCATGGTGGAAAGGATCCATACTCACCAAATGGTTCCACCCTTGTATACAGGGAACTACGTAAAAGAAGTATCCCATCAGAAATACATCTGTACCCGGACATGGGACATGGCGCATTCGGCATTGAAAGAGGAATCGAATTCATGAGACAGATGGGATATATTCCTGACAGCAGCAGTGAAATTGAACTTATGTCAAGATTTCCTGATGACAGCAACAGGGGAAAATACATAAAGGAAGATATATGGCCAGAAGGCAGGATGCCAGATACACAGCAGCACCAGTGCAATCCATATATTGAGTGGCATTTCCCTAAGGAACTCAAAACAACATCCATTCAGATTATATATTCTGGGGGAGGATACAACTCCAACGATCCTAACGGGTTCGAAGTTGCTCCAATGAGAAGATTCCTGAACGATAAAGGAATGACTGTTGTAACAATGAAATATCGCACACCACGCCCAAAAGGACTGGACAAACATACAACAGCATGGCAGGATCTGCAGAGAGCTGTCAGGATTGTAAGGAGCAAGGCTGTTGAATACGGGCTCAACCCGAATATGATAGGTATTATGGGTAGTTCTGCCGGAGGGCATCTGACACTTATGGGATGCACATCATCCATTCACCAGTCATACCTTCCTCTTGACCAGATTGACAAGATTCCATGCAATGTCCAGTGGGGAATCGGGATATATCCTGCATATTCCCTTACCGATGGAATAGATATTGAGAATGTAAAAGGAGGAAACGAAGATAACTCTGTATTGGTTCCTGAATTTGCGTTTGACCTGAATACATCACCAATGATTTTCATACACGGGGATTCTGACGGATGGGCTGCAATGAATTCCGTAAAATGCTGGGAAAAGATGAGAAGCATGGGAATCCAAAGTGAGGTTCATACCCTGGCAACCCGCAGACACTGTTTCCAGTTCAGAGCAAAGGAAGGAACAGGTTCATACACGTTCATTGATACTATCTGGGAATTTTTGAATCAGAAAGGATTCGTTGGCAAATAGTCATAAAATTCATAACTTTATGATATCTATTGGGAAAATTAAAACTAAAAAATATGCTTAAAATTGGATCACCTTACACTCCAATAGCAAAGAAAGCTATGATGCTTGGTTCTGGAGAGCTGGGCAAGGAGGTTGTCATTGAACTTCAGAGATTCGGAGTTGAAGTAATTGCCGTAGACCGTTACGCCAATGCACCCGCAATGCAGGTTGCGCATCGCAGTTATGTAATAAGCATGCTGGATGGTCAGAAACTGCGTGAAATCATCGAAAAGGAGAAACCTGATTACATCATTCCGGAAGTTGAAGCAATTGCAACAAAGACCCTGGTTGAACTTGAAAAAGAAGGATACAATGTAATTCCGACTGCCAATGCAACTTTCCTTACTATGAACAGGGAAGGCATCCGCCGTCTTGCAGCTGAAGAGCTTGGACTTCCTACTGCACCATATAAATTCGCCAATACTATTGAAGAATTCAAGGCTGCAATTGATGAGATAGGTATTCCATGTGTTGTCAAGCCAATTATGAGTTCGTCAGGTCACGGACAAAGTACCATAAAGAAAAAAGAGGATATTGAACCTGCATGGGAAGAGGCACAGAAAGGCGGACGTGCCGGTGCAGGAAGGGTTATTGTTGAAGGTTTCATAGACTTTGACTATGAAATAACCCTGCTTACTGTCCGCCATAAGGATGGTACAACAACACTGAATCCAATCGGACATCATCAGGTTAACGGAGACTACCGTGAAAGCTGGCAGCCTCAGCCAATGACAGATGCGGCAATTGAAGACGCAAAGATCATTGCCCACAAGATAACAGGTGCACTTGGCGGTTATGGTATTTTCGGGGTTGAAATGTTCATAAAGGGTGATAAGGTTATCTTCTCAGAAGTTTCTCCACGTCCTCACGATACCGGTATGGTTACCATGATCTCACAGGATCTGAGCGAATTTGCCCTTCATGCCAGAGCTGTTCTGGGACTTCCTATCCCAGAGATCAGATTCTTCGGTGCAAGCGCATCAAAGGCAATTGTAGTTGAAGGTGATACTGACAAAGTTGAATTCAGCGGCATTGAAGATATACTTAGCGAGCCAGGTGTTCAGATCAGAATCTTCGGCAAGCCTGAAGTTGTAGGACACAGACGTTTCGGTGTTATCCTTGCAACAGACGAAACTGTTGAAAAGGCACTTGAAAAGGCAGAACGGGCATACAAGAAGCTTAAAGTCAACATCCTTCCCCGCTAAAAGAAAATAAAAACAGAATCATCAGAACTTAAACATCGCAACTAACTGAACTATAGAAAACAGATAGTTCATATAAAGAAGCCCCACTCAGGCACATCAACATAGTGTTGAATCCCTGGGTGGGGTCTTTGTTTCATCCTGTCGTCAAAAAACAGCTTCGTGTACCGGATGCGAAAAGTAGACACAAAAAAAAAGGCAGCGTAATGCTGCCCTTGAATAGTAATGCTGACGTTATACTGACATTATCTGACTCAGTCTTCGTCAGTATGGGGGACATGTTTGTCTACCATCATTGCAACCGTTGCATCACCTGTAACATTTGCAATAGTCCTCGCCATGTCAAGAGGACGGTCAACTCCCATAATAAGAGCCAGACCTTCCGGAGGGAGACCTACGGATGTCAGGACCATTACAAGTATTACTATGGAGCCTCCTGGAATTCCTGGAGTACCAATAGCACTGATTGTCGTTGTCAGGACAATAATAAGAAGCTGAGAAAAGGAAAGGTCAAATCCAAGAACCTCTGCAATAAACACCGCCCCTATTGCCTGGTACAGGGATGTACCATTCATATTGATAGTCATACCGACAGGAAGCACAAAGGAAGTTGTCTTCCTACTGACTTTAAGATCCCGGCAAGTAACCTCCATATTCAGCGGTAGTGTAGCCGAGGAAGAACTTGTCGTAAAGGCAAGAATCTGGACAGGCAACATTTTTCTTATAAATTCCCTAACAGGGAAATTGCGGACAAAAAGTTTTACCAGAAGCGGATAGAATCCCCATATCAGAATAGCAAGACCAAGCAGTACTGTTATCATATATAACCCAAGAGCTGCCAGCACATCCGCACTTCCTGAGTTTTCAACAATCATCTGAGCCATCAGTGCAAACACACCAACGGGCGCAAACATCATGATGATATCAATGACTTTGATTGTCATCTCATTTGCGGATGATATGAAATCAGAGAAAGCCCTGGCCTTTTCACCTGCCATAATCGTGGCGATACCCACAAATATCGCAAGTACGATAATCTGCAACATATTCGAGTTACTGCCCATAGCTCCGAAAAAGTTCTGAGGAAATATATCAACAAGAGGCTGAAGCGGTCCTGACGAAGAATTCTGCGATGAACTGTCAACTGCCTTATCAACGGCTGAACTATAAATCTGTTTCATTGATTCAATAGTAGACTGATCAACAACAGAACCCGGATGAATGGTATATACAATAGCAAGACCTATTCCAACCGCACAGACTGTCGTAAGGACATATAGGACAATTGCCCTGATTCCTATCTGGGAAAGTGATGATACATTGCCTACAGCCGTTACACCTCCGATAAGAGAGAAGAATACAAGAGGAATAGCAACACAGCGGAGCATATTCATGAATATATCACCGAAAGGTGCTATCCAGTCCTCAACCTGCTGGTTACAGCCGATTTTACTCGCAACAAGACCGAAAATTATTCCAAGGAACATTCCGGCCAGAATCTTTACATATAATGGTATAGATTTAAGTTTTCGCATAAAACAGGATATATTTAGAAGATGTTATTCTTTTCAATATCCTTAAAATAGCGATATGTACCGACAGTTATTTCTTCCGTGGCAGCTTCGTCACATACAATGATTCCCTTTGGATGAGTCTGAAGGGCACTGATAGTCCATTTCTGACATACTCCACCTTCAATGGCATGTTTCAGGGCTCGGGACTTGTTATGACCATTTACAACGATAAGGACCTGTTCTGCATCCAGTACTGTGCCGACACCGACTGTTAGTGCAGTTTTCGGAACTTTGTTTACATCGTTTTCAAAGAAACGGGAATTTGCTATGATTGTATCAGTTGTAAGAGTCTTCTGACGGGTGCGTGAGGTCAATGAACTGAATGGTTCATTGAATGCAATATGTCCATCAGGTCCGATACCGCCCATAAACAGTTTGATACCACCGTAACTCTTTATCTTGTCTTCGTAACGTTTGCATTCTGCCTGGATATCCGGAGCATTTCCGTTAAGCAGATTGGTGTTTTCAGGAAGGATATCGATATGGTCGAAGAAATTCTCATGCATAAAGGTGTAATAGCTCTGAGGATGATTCTGTGGAATTCCGCAATATTCATCCATGTTGAATGATACTACATTTCTGAAGCTTACCTTACCTTCCTTATACATACGGATTAGTTCCTTATATACTCCAAGTGGGGATGATCCTGTAGGAAGACCGATTACATATGGTTTTTCGGCAGTCGGTTTTGCCTTGTTGATTTCGTTTGCAATGTACTCTGCAGCCCAGCGGCTCAGATTTTCGTAGTTCTTCTGAATAATGACTCTCATATTCTTAAATTTCTTTTGTTAAAATAATTGTTTCAATGTTATATTACCTGATAAGTCTGATAACACCATCAGGGAGGTTATCAATATCAAGCTGGATTACTCTATTTTCAAAATACGCTTCATATAGTCTGCCTGAAGGAGGTAGAAGTTTCGTGATGCCAGCGACAGGTGATTTGATAAGATACCCTGCCCCACCTAGCAATCTATTGGCTTCCTCTATCTGTCCGTTTTCTACCATGCGGCGTATATCCGTGGAACTTATATTTCCAAGAAGATCAATGGATACAGGTTCTATCGCTGCCTCGGCTATCACTTCCGCATTGCCTTCCCTGTTATGTCCGAACATATGATCAGAGCCCATGACATACGCCTGTACATTAAGCCTTGATTTTAGGATGTCCTTTACAAAGTCGGAATATTCCATCTTGCTAAGTGCTTCTGTAAAAGGCATGACAAGAACGTTTCTTGCTCCGGCCTCTTCCATCAGCAGCAACTGTTCATCGAGCGTTGACAGGTCTCTGGCTGCATATCCGAAGAATATTTTCGGATGAGGATCAAAAGTCAGAATCAGGGGCTCCAGGTTTCTCTCATCGGCTTCCCTGTTCAGTCTGTCAATAAGAAGCCTGTGCCCAAGATGGACACCATCATATGAGCCCACAGAAATTATCTTTCCCTGTACGCCAACATCATCTATGGATCTATATACTATCACCCTATGGTATTTTCCCTTCTACTACAACTGAATAAGCAAAACAACACTAACTTCTATACCAGGCCCTTTGACTTAAGGAATTCACCGATAAGTGGAACACATTTCTGAAGATCTGATTCGTCCTTGCATATCTTTTCCACCGGACAGATATCACTCTTGTCATGATTCATGATTTCATCCGTACGTTTATCATAAAGTGCACGGATATTATTCTGTTTAAGAAGTTCAAGTGCCGGCATGGAAATAAGGTCAGCATAGACTTCCTTTACACCACCAAGTATCATAAACAGGGCTGCACCCTTTCCAATTACCTTATCCGCAAGAACTGCACCCTTAAGTGTTTCAGGTTCCTCTGTATACAATTTGTATATATCACTAACCCCTATGCCATCGAAAGTTCTGAAAGCTGCTCCGCCTGAACAAAGTACAAGAGAGTGATTACCATCATGCAGAGTATCTTTCAGATCCATAAGGGAAACAAAGCCCTGACGAATGGTATGAACATATCTGTCAATTTTTCTAAGCTGGACAGGAATATCTATTTTCTGAGGACATTCATCTATACATTCTCCGCATCCGGTACAATGATCTGCCTGGCGCAGTTTTGGGACTGACCTGTCATATCCTATCAGAAATGCACGTCTAGCGCTGGAATAGTTCTCATCTGATGTATTATGGGCAAAGTTACCTTCATTTACACATTTATTGTAATGCGTCAGTATTGCAGGAATATCAAGTCCATAAGGACATGGCATACAATACTTGCAGTCATTGCATGGGATTGTAGGATACTTCAACATCATAGCCGCGATATCTTCCAGAAATGCATTATCATCATCTGAAAGTGGAGCAAGAGGGGAATATGTCTTCAGATTATCCTGCAGATGTTCCATACAACTCATACCGGAAAGTACTGTCAGAACTTTAGGGAATGAACCAGCAAACCTGAAGGCCCATGAAGCAACACTACCTTCCGGATTGCGGCGCACAAGCCTGCTGACCAGATGGTCTGGCAATTTCGAAAGTCTGCCTCCAAGAAGCGGTTCCATTACAATAACCGGAATATCACGTTTTGCAAGTTCACCATAAAGATACTCTGCATTGACATTCCTGCCTGAAGCATGTTTCCAGTCGGCATAATTCATCTGTATCAGAACAAAATCCCAGTGAATTTCATCATGGCGGCTCATCATATGGTCAAAAAGACGGACATCCCCATGGAAAGAGAATCCAAGGTTTCTGATTCTTCCTGCCTTGCGTTCCTCAAGAAGGTAATCAAGAAGACCATTGTCTATAAATCTCCTGTTGAAAAGTTCAAAGCAATCACGTCCGCCACCTATGGAATGAAGAAGATAATAATCAAGATAATCAACCTTAAGTTTTTCCATTGAGCTGTGATACATCCTTATCGAATTCTCCAGGGTAGGTTCCGGCATATTGGAAAGCTTTGTTGAAACGAAATAGCTGCTACGTGGATGACGGGAAAGGGCATTTCCGACAGCGACTTCAGACCAGCCTTGGGAATAGACTGGAGCCGTATCAAAAAAGTTTACTCCATGTTCAATTGCATAGTCCACAAGTTGATTTACAGCCTCCTGATCCAGGATATTTCCATCCTCTGCAGGTTTTTCAAGTGCAGGGAAACGCATACATCCATACCCAAGAATAGATACCTTATCCCCAGAATTATGATTAACCCTTGTAGACATTTCGCCACTTCCTGCGGCGATATCTGTATTCTCTTCAGAGGCAGAGCATGACGTAAGTACTCCAGCTGTTCCAAGCCCCATATATTTTATGAAAGTCCTTCTGTTTATCATATCGTTTGGTGGATACTATATCCTTTTACATAAATTGCACTTTTAGGACGAGAAGGGCATACATATTCGCAAGCCCCACATCCAATACAGCGGTTTTTATTGATAACCGGTATTTCAATTGAATTAGGATCTGCCGGATTAGTCTTCTCCATTTTAATGGCACCCGTAGGACAATGGCGGGCACAATTACCGCAGCTCTTTCCCTCCATTACAATACAATGCCCACGGCGCCATACGGCAAATCCTATCTGGGTTGACGATTTGTCTGCAAGCGAAAGTGGTCTTATTGCACCTGTCGGACATACCTCATCACATTTATTGCAGTCAAACCTGCAATAACCGTTTTCATACTCAATCTGCGGCTGCATGAAATTTTCAAGTTCCATTGATGGCTTCAGAATCTTCGAAGGGCACGCAGTTACACATTGCTGACAAGCAACGCAGTGTTGGGTAAAATGAGTTATACTTCTTGAACCTGCCGGCACAATGACACCGCGTGTCTTTGGTTTTACCTTATCCTTGATATCAGCCAGTCCGCCATCAGCTTTTATCACTCCGTCTGCCTTGGCAGCTTTGGCAAGTCCTGAAATAGCCAGAAATGAAAGAATTGAAAGTGTACTACGTCTGCCTTCGCTTACCTTTTCACTAGTGTTCACGCATGGTTTGAGTTTTGTTTTCAATCCGTATGATATTGCCTTCTGATTACATGAACCGATACAATCCATACAGGCCACGCACCTGCTGTAATCGACCTTGCTGTCACCAATACATGAAGCCTTGCATTTTCTAGAACAGATTCCGCAGCCATTGCATTTTGATTTGTCAACCCTTACACCAAGAAGAGACCATCTTGACAGAAGTCCAAGAATAGTACCGACAGGACAGATCGTGTTGCAATATGTTCTTCCGTTTTTCCACGAAAGAACAAACACCAATACGAATGAAATCGAGGCAGCCGCTATCACTGAAATAGAAGGAACGATAACCTCTGTCCTGTAGAAGGCATAGCTTCCGATATGTTCAGCACCAAGTGCCAGAAGGTTGTTTACAAGCACATACAAAGGAGACAGGAAGGAATATGCAATTCTTCCAAATGCACTGTACGGCTCTAGCAGCACAGCGACCGAAGTCGAAACGAGAGCGAAAAGCAGTATAAACAATCCAAGAAAAGAGTATCTCAGAATATTCCTTGCAGAAGAGAACGTGAATCTCGCTTTCTTTCCCTTTCTTTTACCTGAAAGCCAGGAAATTATATCCTGAGTTATGCCAAGAGGACATATCACAGAACAATAGACTCTTCCGAAAATAAGGGTCAAGACAACAAGAAACACCAGAACTGCGACATTCAGGGCCAGAAAAGCTGGCCAGAACTGGATCTTGGACATCCAGCCTAAAACAGAATGCAATGTTCCTGTAAAGTCAAGAAACAGCAGCAATAGACCTGTAAAAAACAGTGCTGCAAGTATTATTCTAATTTTCCTAAGCATTGGTTATTTTGTTTTAATAACGATACCGTATTGTTTGTCGTATGCCTTAACCTTCAATTGCGCTGATCCCTTCTGATCCTTAAGGGATCTTATCACTGCAAGAGCCTTGCCTTTGAAAAGTGGCTTGACGCTGCCTTTCATACAGAGGGTGTCAATCGGATTTCCGTTATCAACACCATACAGTTCACCTGCACCTTCTACAGAGAATTCAAGCATACCGTCAGCAGTAGGGACAGAATTTCCATCAGCATCAACAGCATCAATTGAAACATATGACAGGTCATATCCGTCAGCTGAAATAACATCCCTGTCTGCTGTCAGTTTTATATCAACCGGAGCACCTGATGTCACCCTGCAATCACGGGCAACTTCCTTGCCATCCTTGTATGACACTGCTTCAAGCTTGCCAGGTTCAAACTGAACATTCTGCCAAAGCGCATGAAGCCTGTTTCCTTCCTTTGTACTCTTTCCAAGGGATTTTCCGTTAAGGAAGAGTTCCACTTCATCAGCATTGCTGTAGTAAGCCCATACATCAATCAGGTCACCTTTTTCCCAGTTCCAGTGAGGAAGAAGGTGAAGAACTGTTTTATCAGTCCATTCACTCTGATACATCCAGAAAGCATCCTTAGGAAAACCGGCAAGGTCCACGATTCCAAAGTATGAACTTCTTGACGGCCAGTTGAAAGGAGTAGGTTCGCCAAGATAGTCAAAACCTGTCCAAACAAAAGTCCCGGCCATGAATTCCCTGCCTTTGATAGTTACCCATCCCCATTCTGCAGTTGCACCCCAAGGAGCGCACTTTTCATCATAGCATGTCTGCTGATTCACCTCATTGTATTTTCCTGTTGAATCCGAATGAGGGTAATAGACACCTCTGGTATTCAGGGTAGAGACAGTTTCTGAACCCAGGTACATCTTTCCCGGATACCATACCTTAAGTGAATCGTACTGACCGATATTGTAGTTTGCACCTATTACATCAAGTGCATCACTTGCATACAGGAAGTTATTCTTATCTACATAGTTGCACCCTGCAGCCACAAGTCTTGTACTGTCATTCTGTCTGACAATGGAAGCCAGATGACGGGTAAGAAGAATATATGAATTGTCTTCAGATGGTTTTCCCGCATTTTCAGCCCTTACAAAGTTCAGAAGATAATTTGCTTCTTCAGGGGTAAGGTCATCCACTGTTTCGCGTTCATACTGTTCAATCACTTCATTTCCGATACTCCACATCACAATCGAAGGATGGTTGCGGTCTCTTTTTACGAAATCCGACAGGTCCTTTTCATGCCACTTCTGAAAATATAGAGAATAATCGTATTTTGTCTTGTTACGTTTCCACATGTCAAAAGCTTCATCCATAACAAGAAGTCCCATCTGATCACAAAGTTCCAAAAGCTGGGGTGCAGGTGGGTTATGAGATGTCCTTATTGAATTCACACCCATATCCTTCATAATCTGAAGTTCACGTTCAAGCGCACGACGATGAACTGCGGAACCTATACATCCCATATCATGGTGAAGACATACTCCCTGGAATTTAAATGGCTTGCCATTTAAGAAGAAACCCTTTTCAGGATCATAGCTTATATATCTTACACCGAATTTCTGCTCGTACCGGTCAACAAGTTCATTGCCATTTCTAATGGAAGCAACAAGGGTATACTGGTATGGGTTCTTGTCGCTCCATAGTACCGGATTCTCTATTTCAAGTTCACCATGGGTGGATGAAGCTACAGATTTACCTTCTTCATCAAGAATTTCATAGCAGAGATGATCATTCTGACCCATATTTTCCGTTTCAGCAACGACCTTTACTACAGCCTTTTCATCTGTAATTGATGGTGTTGTTACATAGATGCCGCTGTATGCAATATGCGCATCATTCACTACAACCATTCTGACGTCGCGGTATATACCACTTCCTGAATACCATCTGGAGTTTGGCTGTTTGGTATTGTCACAACTTACAGCTACCACGTTATCCTGTCCTTCTGGGGCAAGGAAATCTGTTATCTCGTAGGAGAATGAACTGTATCCGTATGGACGGCTGCCGACAATCTGACCATTGATATAGACAGTACTGTTCATGTATACGCCATCGAATTCAAGGAAACAGCGTTTGCCTCCCTGAGGGGTCACGAAATGTTTCCTGTACCATCCAAAGCCACCTGGGAGTGCGCCACCATATGGTGTTGCAGGATTATCCTTTGAAAATTCCCCCTCTATTGCCCAGTCGTGAGGAAGATGGAGTTCTCTCCATGAGCTGTCATCAAATGCGGCCTCAGAGCATGTAGTATCCTGTGTAAGACAGAATTTCCAACCAAAATTAAAATCTTGAACAGTCCTAGGACTTTTTTCAGCGCAGCTCCACATAAGAGCAATCAGCGCAAATACAAATGCACACTTTTTCATGTTGTAAAATTAGCAATAATTTTCGGCATTTTCTCAATCAGCACCACTTCTTTTCCTAAGTCCAGACACCACTCTCCACACTATCAGTCCATCCTCTAAGATCCAGGCGTCAGTCTCCCCAGTCCACTATTATTTCAGTCCACTGTTATTTCAGTCCACTGTTATTTCAGCCCACTGCATTATAGTCTGCTACAGTCCTCCACATCCGTACTGACATCTGACAACAAACTGCCTGTTCCCCGACTGACTACTCCCTGACTGCAGGTAGAATGCCGGTAACAGATGTGTTGCAGACTATTGGAATGATTTGAGCTTCATCATATAATATGCTATTTTTGTATAGTGGGTAACAATAAATACAACTTAGTAATCATGTAATAAGGAATAAAAAACAATAGAAGATGAAAAAAAACATTCTTACCGGACTGATCTTTTCAGTGATGACGGCATTGTCATCAACCGCACAGACGCTACCGCCATCAGGAGCTACGGAAACAACACCATCAAAGGCAGAATATTTTTCCTGGATCAATCATTCATTTGAAGGTGGAGATGCTGTAAAAACAAAAGCCAACCTTGATTTTTTCAAGTGGTTGAAGGATACATACGGAATGCAACTTGACATATATCTGTTTGACGCCGGAACAGTGGACGGAGGTGAGATATATGGAGATACATCCACATTGAAATTCAAGAAACAGTTTCCTGAAGGTTTCGGGCCGATATCAAAACAGGCAAGTGAGATGAATACCGCGCTTGGACTATGGGCTGGTCCTGATGGATTCGGAAATACTACCGAAGAGGCAAAGAAGAGAGCAGATTTGATGATTGGATTTGTAAAGGACGGTTTCAGACTATTCAAGTTTGATCTATGCTGTAGCAGACTTTACCCAAATCACTACCACTATTTTGACTCAATGTTTACAGAAATACGAAAGATTGCTCCGGACCTTGTCGCCCTGAACCATCGTCTTGATTTTGGACCATGTACCAAATATATGACAACATTCCTTTTTGAAGGAATGGAAACATATGTTGATGTACATTTCTTCAACGACAGAACAGCATCCCATCACAGGGTAGGCGTTATGACGCGCAAGAATCCTGCAAATCTAACCCGTCTTACAGAAGATCATGGAGTATGTATATCATCCTGTATTGATTACTGGGAAGATGACCTAATACTGCAGGCCTTCAACAGGAATATGATTCTTGCCCCTGAAATATATGGAAATCCATGGCTGATGCGTGATGATGAATACTCTTATCTGGCGTATATTTTCAATCTTCACCGTGACTATCGTGACATACTTGCAAAAAGTGTAAAGAGAATGCCCGAGGCACAGTATGGCCCTGAGGCAATTACAAGAGGTGATGGCGCCACACAGTTTCTGACCCTTAGAAACCTTACATGGAATGAAACGACATATCATGTTTCACTTAATGATGAAGTAGGACTTGCAAACTCAGGCAAGCCTGTACAGGTAAGACTATACCACCCTTATATCGAAGATTATGGAAAGCACAGTTATGGTAGTTCCATTGACGTCAAGGTTCCTGCATTCCGTTCTGTACTTCTAAAGGTAACTACAGAAAAGGAAACTGACAGGTTACTGATCAGCGGAGTTCCTTACCAGATTATTAATGACCGTGTAGGAGACAAGAGTGATGTAAAACTGCTTGGAACAGCAGGTAAAACATACAAGTACAATATCCAGAAAGGTTCTTTCAGAAAATCAGGCAAGGTGACATTCCAGGGCGAAGCGCCAAAATATGATTATCACAGAAAGATAGCAGGGATGACAAAATGCGAAAAAAGCCCAGACGACATATCATCCATCTATTACGCAACTTGTTTTGCTGCAGACAACAATACCCATGAGCTAAGAAGTCTTAAAAGATCAGGTGAAACAAAAATCAAAGAGGTTCAGGCAGCACGTGATGCATTTTTCAGCCAGGAACTGTTCAAAGAAAGAAGTGTTTCAGACCGGTACATGTTTGATGATGACACAAATACTGATTTTGCCGTTTCCTTCCAGTTCGGAGACAGAAGAATCGATGGGGTTTCATCACTTATGATTGATTTCGGTGAAAAACTTGATATTGACAGACTGAATATTTCTACATATGACGAATACTCTTTATATCCTCATAAATCCATGACAGGTTCACGGATATTGGTATCAGACAATCTTGTTGACTGGAAGACAATAACATTCCTTGCAGGAGTAAGTTCAGACATTGATTTAAGTAAAGCTGGGAAAGTACGATATGCCATTGTGGAAAAGGCACCATTAAGAGTTTCTGAAATAAATGCTTACAAGGATGGAGCAAGACTTAACCGCGACAAATGGAGAGCATCGAATCTTTTCCAGATGTTGTGGAGTGATACAAAACATGTAAAAGAAGTATGGAAACATGAGTTTACCCTGGACGAGATACAGGATGGCGCATACCTATGCGTTGCAATAGAAGGTGAACATGGACGTGAAGGTGCATTTGCTGGCTTCAAGATAGACGGAGAGTATGTAGGATGTCCGGACAGAGCTCCGTCATACGAGTGTAACCCATGGGAATGTCCGACTGGTTCTGTCAGAAAAGGTTATACATATTATCTTCCTTTGACAAAGGATATGGTAGGCAAGAAAATAGAAGCATATGCATTCTCTGTCGGAAGATCAAATGAGAAACCAAAGGAACTTTCTGCTGACCTATGGATTTCAGCCTACCCTATTCCTTTCAAGGAATCAGTAATCAGTTTCTGATCTTTGAACCTTGAGTCCACTTTAAAAAGTCCAAAAATTGAGAAACGCCCCATTCCAGAGGCCTGTAGTGGATATAAAAACCTTAAATGATACTTATTAAAGTGGACTCAACCTTGAAAAAATCCAAATATTGAGGTACAGCCCCATTGCAGTGGCCTGAACCAGTGGCAAAACTACAAAACAAGCTTTTCCAAGCGTTCTTATTGTTCAAATAATTTATCCAACAGTCCTCTTTCCTCAGATTTTATAAGGAAAGAGGACTGTTGTTTCACTATCATTACATTCTTTGTAATTGGAGATATTTTAGGTAGTTTTGCACCCGTTATTACATACACGGATAATTAAATAGTAAAGTAAGCAATGATCAAAGCAGTGATATTTGATATGGATGGGGTTCTTGTAGACAACGGCGACATGCATATCAGGGCATTCGAAATATGGAGCGAAAGACATTCACAGAAATTTGACAGGGAAAAGCTCCATAGCCTGTTTGGTATGGGCAACAACGACATATTCAGGTTAATGTATGACATTCCTATGACTGATCAGCAAATTGCAGAGTACGCCGAAGAAAAAGAGGCCATATACCGTGAAATACTTGAAAAGGAGATAAAGCCAGTTGAAGGTTTGATTGATTTTCTTGAAGATCTTAGCAGCCACAACATCATGTGCGCTGTAGGAAGCAGCGGAATGAAAAAGAATGTTGATATGGTGCTTGACAGATGCGGTATCAGAAAATATTTTACAGTTATTGTAAACGGAGACATGCTGACAAAGACTAAACCAGATCCAGAGGTATACCTCAAATGCGCTGAAAAACTTGGAGTTGCCACCAGCGAATGCATTGTCTGCGAAGATGCATTTTCCGGAATCAAGGCAGCACGTGCAGCCGGTATGAAGGTAATTGCACTTACAACATCCTACAGAAGAGATCTGATTAAGGACTATGATTATCTTATAGACAATTTCAGGGAAATAAGTTACCGAACCTTGATGGAATAGTCCTCACCATAGCAGACCATTATCCATCTTACATTCTGAACATTACCATTCGCTTCGTTTTTAGCAAAATGGTAAGGAGTCTGAAGCGGAGTGAATTCCACTCCATCCATTTCAACAAGCGTACTGCTACCCCATTTCTGGAGTGAGTTTGCCATGATATCAACGATATCGTAACCTCTCATTGCAAATCTTGTAGGTATTCTTTCAAAGGCATTAATATAATCATCGAACAACGTACCGACAATCTTGTCCTCACGATCAAAATAGTAGGATGATACACATGAGACATTACCCCTGAAAAGCAGTGTCTGTGAAAAATTTGAAAGATTCATCCATGCAGAAGAGCCCACGATGGAGATATTGAAATTCTTTATAGGAGAATTGATTGCTGTTATCTTTGAAAGCACATCTTCAATAGCACCTTGATGGTCTGTAGGTACAAGGACAATATTTTCCTTTTCCTTATCCATAAGCGTAGCCATATCCTGAGGTGTTACAGATTCCCTTACATATCTGAACTTTCTGGCATTTGGGGCTATCTTCTGAAATTCACCTTCAAGCTGCTTGTTGGGATATGAAGCATGTTCAATAAGAACAATATTCTTGTCTCCTGAGAAATAATCAGTCAGAGGATCAGACTTGCATGATTGAACAGGTGGCATTGAAACAACGTAATTATTGTTGTCAACATCAAAGGATGCTAGTGGCGATACGATAGGTTTATGATGTTTCTTGGCCCATGATGCAACCTGAACAAACTGCTGCTGATGTACAGGTCCAACTATTACATCAGCTTGAGAGAGAATACCGTCGAGATAATCAGACGAAAGATTTTCAGTTGAATAGACTTTAAGCTCCACTTCTGTTTCACCACCATCTGCGATATCTGATGCGGCAATCACCATACCGGAATAAAGTTCAACCATACTCTCAGAGAGGGATGGATTCTCAAAAGGCAGAAGCACTGCAAAGGTAATCTTCCTTCTTGTGACATTGAAGTCAATCAATGAAGATGAATCATTTGCAGACCCCACTGAACTCTTTTCTGTTTCGCGATCTTCCGCAACCACATTCTGGGTAACCTGAGCCCCTACAACACCAGTGGTAACTACTTTAGCGGCCTGTTTCTCTGAGGATACCTGTGTCTTCTTTTCGGAGGGGATATTCCCCATATTATTGGATCCTTTATCTTCCTTGATACCTTTTGGCAAATCCTTGTCACCGGCAGTCACACTACTAGTACCATCATTATCATCGCCACTATCATTACCGGGAAAGACAGGGATATTGACTTCTGTACCTGCTTTAAGATTGGCTTTTGGATTTAATGTCGGATTCGCCATCAGAATCTGCTCTGGTGTAACGTCATTGAGAAAAGCGACCGTCTGGATTGAGGCTTTCTTGCGCACGACATACTTTCTATATTTTACACCACCGCTTTGGCCATAGCATAGAACTGCAACAAACAGAAAGAACAAACAGAAAAAAAGGCTACGAAATATCTTCATCAAAATCACTTATCAAAACACTTAACAAAACACTTATCAAAAAGAATAGTGCATATTAGTAGTTGAACATTCAAGGCTTAAAATACAGGCATCAGTTCAATACCCCAAGCCTGATTTTTGTAATGACATCCTTCGTGGATGTTTCAAATTCACCATTCATAATCCAGTTATAGTATGATGTATCCTTTTCAAAAGTCTCCTTTACTGATTTACCCTTGTATTTTCCGAAGTTGAATACAGGAACACCAGCATCATTGCGGACAATCCTGCCCATCAAATCCAGTGACCCTGAAGAGGAAAAATCAGCCAGAGACTTTACAGTTGAGTTTTCCAGATCTTCATAATGCTCTACCTGCGCAAGAAGAACTTCAAGGGTTGCAGTAATATCGGCTGAAGCAGCATGTGCTCCGACAAGTTCCTTTCCGCAATAGAATCTATATGCAGATTCAAGGTTTCTGCGTTCTTTTTTCCTGTAGATATTGAATACATCTACAAGATTTACTCCATCTAGGGAAAAGTCCGCACCGGCTCTCTGAAATTCTTCAACAAGAACCGGAACGTCAAAGTGATTGGAATTGAACCCGGCCAGGTCGCATCCTTTAAGCCATGAAGCAAGAGACTTTGCGTACTGGGAGAACAGAGGCTCATTTGCAACATCTTCATCAGTGATTCCATGGATAGCCGTAGCCTCTTGAGGTATAGGCATTCCGGGATTTACACGTTTTGTACGTTCTTCCCTTGTTCCATCAGGAAACAACTTGATAAAAGACATTTCGACTATTCGATCCTTAAGGACATCAACACCTGTCGTTTCCAAATCAAAGAAAACCAAAGGTCTTGTCAGTTTTAGAGCCATTTCAAAAGTATGCTATAATTGTAGGAATATCGGACCATAATTAAAAAAGTTAAATGAATACCCGATTCTTGAACTATTAATGCCAGTCCGTAATATCTCTCTTTATTATCTACTGAAGTTTCGCAAGTATAACTTGCTTAATTATCCGTTATGCCGCTTAGTTACCATTCTACAGCTTAATATCTTCAATATCACAGTTATCTGTTATACAGCATAGTTATCTGTTGTACCGCTTAACAACTGCAATATCACTTGGTTATCTATCGCTTAATTGAGGGTTATTGGCATAAGCACAACAAGGAAGTTTTCTCCTGCAGGCTGTTCCATAGGAATGAATACTCCTGGACGTGTTGCATCTGCAAGCTGGATATCAACTTCTTCTGATTCTATTACTGAGAGAACTTCCAGCAGGTACTGAGCCTTGAAACCAATCTTCATCGGTTCATCATTGTACTGGATTGTAATGGTATCTTCAGCATATAATCCAAATCCGGCATCGGCACATGTCATGAATACCTTATCTGCATTGAAGTCAAGCATAACAAGACCATTTACAGGACTTGAGCAGACTGACACACGCTTAACGGCTGAAAGCAAAGCCTGACGATTTACAATAGCATGACGTGGATTAGCCTGAGGTATTACCTGACGGTAACGAGGGAAATTACCTTCTATCAGTCTTGACATCAGGATCGTTTCGCCTATCTTGAACAGAATATTCTTTTCATCAAACTGGATTATTGCATTTGATGTTTCCTTTGCACAGATGGCGCATAGAATATAGACTGTCTTAGGAGGAACAATAAGCGACACCTTATCTTCAACCTGTTCTTCAACATTTATCTCGAATTTGGCAAGGTGCTGGGCATTCGTTGCGACGAATGTCACATTGCTTCCTTCAATTTCAACAAGTACCCCCAGCATTGCAGGACGTAACTGGCTTACCTGCTCTGCTGCAAATATCGTATTCTTGAAACCAGTTTCAAGCATATCTGCAGACATCGTTACCTGCGAGAAGTTTTCATATGACTTGATCTCAGGATATCCTTCAGCAGCCATGGCTGACAGTCTTAGATTACCAGATGACCAGTTGACTGTTATTTCCCATGTATCATTATCAACATCAAATGTCAATGGCTGTTCAGACAGTTCCTTCAAGGAATCAATAGTACGCTTAGATGGTAGTGCCATTTTGTAATCAACTCCATCTTCATTGACGATATCAACAACAGTCCTGAAAATGATTTCAGAATCGGATGCTGTAATTCTCAACTTATCACCCATTATCTCAAACAGAAAATAGTCGAGAATAGGAATTGATGTTTTTGAAGGAATGACTTTAACAGCATTCTGTAAAGCTGTCAACAATACTGTACTCGATACGTTGAATTTCATATTATATGCGTTTATGGTATTTCTTAAAAAGCAAAATTAAATTATTTTGTAATCTTTTCCAAAGTATATTCAATCAAAGCCCTGATATTTTCAGAATAATCGGGATTACCGTTTCCCGCCACCCTTTCCGCTATAACAAGACATACGGTAGCTGCACTATGACCAAGCATGGATGCAAGGAATGCAACAGGAGCACCCTCCATCTCAAAATTATTCACCATAAGATTCCTGTAGCGGAAGTCGCCTGCTGATTCTATCAGTTTTCCATCCCAGGGAGCAAGGGCAACATTTCTTCCCTGCGGTCCATAGAATCCGACTGCTGAAAGAGTGATACCCTTTCTTGCAAATCCATCAAACAGAGCTACAATGTCGGATGAGTTTCTGACGGCATATACAGGAGGCATACCTTCCACCCAGTTCATATCCCTCATGAAACAGCTTTCAAGATCCAGATCCCTGACTTTATCTGAATCCTTGTAATAAAACGCCAGGGCATCAGTCCCAATACTATACTCTGAGACAACCGAGTCACCGATATGAATATCGCTCTGCACTGTACCGCATGTACCGAGCCTTATAAGCCTGAGATGCCTGAATGACTGATTCCTTTCTCCGGTTTCAAGGTTGTAGTTTGCAGCGATATGCAACTCATTTATGACAATGTCTATATTCCCGACACCGATTCCGGTACTCATGACAGTAACAGGCCTTCCCTTATACAGGCCTGTATAGGTTTTATACTCCCTGTTTTCAGCATGGAAAAGTACTTTATCGAAGAAACCGGAAATAACTTCAGCCCGATGCGGGTCTCCGACCAGGATTATATTATCGGAAATCATTTCACCATTTACATGAAGATGATAAACGGTGCCATCACCATTGAGGATAAGTTCAGAACTTGTAGCCATAGCATTTATTTTTTTCAAATTTACTTAAAATAATCCACTTTTCAACCAGCAATTCCAATGTTAGGAATAATACGCTATGAAAACAGACTCATCTGCAAATACTATATTAAGGACTGCAGGACCAGATAAAAAAAACCGCAAGACCAAACGGAATTGCGGTTTCATGAAAAAGTTTTAAGCATCAAGATCCCTGATCATTCAGAATCATAAGACCAAAGATTATGGAAATTCCTTAGCATATTGATATCTGACGGACAAGATTTTCCTCCTGTTTAAGTTCCAGTTTTGGAAGGGTTACATTAAGAATGCCGTTTTCAAGAGATGCTGTGATCTTTTCACGATCAACATCTTCCGGAATTACATAGGACTGCTTGTAGTTCCTGCTTATGAACTCATGGCGGATATATCTTTCACCATTTGAATCCTTGGAAGGGGTATTGTCCTTATTATTTTCCTCCTTGTGAAGAAGTGAGATTTCTATCCTGTCACCACTAAGTGAGATGGAAGCTTCTTCCTTGGCAAAGCCTGAGGCCTGGACTTGAATCTGGAACTGTTTATCGTTCTCAATGATATTTGTCATTGGAACTGCGGCGAAGTTACTTTGAAGTTTATCACCAAAGAAAAATTCGTCAAAAATACTTGGCAACCAATTCTGGTTTCTGTTTTGAATCTGTAACATAATTTTAATTATTTAGGTTTTGGTTAATTTATCAGTTTGAAATGAAGTTAATCCATAAGGTTAATGGTTCTATATTCGTCCGGAACAAACTGAATTAGCAGATTGTTATCTGACGGACAAGGTTTTCTTCCTGTTTAGGTTCCAGTTTTGGAAGAATAACATTAAGAATTCCGTTTTCAAGAGATGCAGCAACTTTTTCACGGTCGACTTCATCTGGAAGAATGAAAGACTGCCTGTAATTTCTCTTCACGAATTCACGGCGGATATACTTAAGTTTCGGGGATTTTTCGTCACCGGATTTGACATCCGTTGCCTGCAGGGATATCTCAAGTTCATCCTTATTGAGTGAAATATTTGCTTCATCCTTTGCAAAGCCTGGAGCAAGAACCTGAATCTGATACTGCTTATCATCTTCTGTAATATTCATTTGAGGACGATACCCGTTTGAATAGCCGTTGAATCCATTCTGAAGGCTATTGTTTCCAAAGAAAAATTCGTCAAAAATACTTGGCAACCAATCCTGGTTTCTTTTCTGAATCTGTAACATAGCTTTATTTATTTAAGTTTTACCTCCCGACTCTCTGTCGGGCTTCGACCTAATAAAATGCAAACGATGTGCCAGAGTGTACGGTGTGTCAAAATGACAGTTTTGTATGGATTTGGGGTTGGATTAGTATGACAAAGTGTCAGTTAGAGAAGAGAATGCAGACTGGTTTAGAGATTGTTAGGGTTGAGATACGGGGACCGGGGAGGCCGGAATCCAACGGATAGACTTCGACGAGGTTTTCTGTTTGGCTAGCCACAAGAAGATATTTGCCGTCGGGACTTACCGCTATGTTTCTGGGGCAGGCCGCAGTTTTTGTGTAAGAGAGTGGATGGAGCGTACCGTCAGAGAGGATGTTAAATACGGCGACACCGTCCATACCAAGGCGGTTGCTTGCATATAGATAGCGCTTGTCGGGTGAGAGGCGGATATCCGCACTGGCTCTCGAATGAACCGGATCGGCATCTATTTCCTGAAGGATACGTCCGCCGGGGTACTCCATAACAGTTATCTTACCGGAAAGTTCACCTATAATATATAGTATACTGTCACTTCCAAAAAGCATGTGACGGGGACCTGTATCTGCAGAAAGGGGATATGCACTATCAATAGTAAGGGTGTTTAGGGAAACGGAAATAATGCGATCAGCGCTAAAATCCGATGCCAGGACATGGCTGCCGTCAGGAGTAAAGACGGCACAGTGAATATGTGGCACGCACTGGCGGATAGAATCCGGTCCTCCTATGGTGCCAGGGATAAGGGATAAAGGGGTGTTAAGCGGAAGTTTGAAAATAGTGAGCGCACCACCGGAATAGTTCGAAACCGCTGCGTAGCCGTTAGCGACGGTGACATGGCACGGACCCGCGGAGAGAGTTGGGGCGGAAGAGGACCCTATATGAAAAAGCGCAGGGGCGGAATCGGTTTCGGAAACTGCATAAAGGTCGTTGCCGTCCAAAGCAAGGTAGGAGGGATTCTCTATGGTTTGAACGGTGGTAAGGGGACCGAATGTGCCATTTTTGAATTTAGCGGAGATAACTTCTCCGCTGTAGGTTCCAAAATAGACGGTATTGCCGCCACAAGCCGTAAGGAGCATGGCAGCAATAATAAGGAGTTTGCGCGGGTTCATCGGTAAAGATAACGTTTGATGGAATGTTTAGGAGTGTGTTCAAAGCCCTCCTTTTTGATTTCTATCTTGGCGATTTTACTATAGTTCGGGAGCATTTTGTTGACAGCGTTCTTTATCTCTTCCGAAAGGTCGGCAAGTTTCTGCTCGCTATCATCATCGCGTTCGTCATCAACTTGCAAAGAAATAAGCGCAACAAGACGTTTGTTTCTCTCGACAACTATGGATTCGGCAACACTTGGGATATTATTCAGTTTTGTTTCAATCTCCTCAGGGTAGATATTCTGTCCGCTGGAAGAAAGAATCATGCATTTGCTGCGTCCTTTGATAAAGATATTTCCCTCGCGGTCCACAATACCGAGATCTCCCGTACGAAGCCATCCGTCATCTGTGAATGCAGCCTCTGTAGCTTCCGGATTTTTGTAGTATCCAGACATAACATTGGCACCGCGAACCTGAAGTTCGCCGACTACACGCCTTGGATTTTCAGAGTCCACCCTGATTTCCATATTGCCCACAATCTTACCGCAGGAACCGACCATAAATTTATCCCAGTCCTCATAACTAACCAAAGGCGCACACTCAGTCATTCCAAAACCAACTGTATACGGAAACCCTGCCTTATGCATGAGCCTTTCAACAGGACGCGAAATTGCTGCACCACCCATTATCATAACGCGTACCTTGCCACCGAAAGCATTCATCAAACGATTGCGCAGTTTTTTATAAACAAACTTGCGGACAATGAGAATCGAAGTCACGAATTTCATCAAAGGTTTCTCCAAAAGCGGCATTATGTTGTTTTTGAAGATTTTCTCCATGACAAGCGGAACAGTCACAATTATATAAGGACGGATATCCGACAGAGCCTTCATCAAAAGTTTTGGAGAAGGCGTTTTTCCAAGGAAAAAGAGATGACATCCTCCAAGATATGTATAAAGGAACTCTATGACAAGACCGTACATATGTGCAAGGGGAAGCATGGATATGGCATTATCCGCCGGAGAGTTCGGAATACGTGAATGACCATACTCAATATTGGAGGAGATATTTCCGTACGAAAGCATAATTCCCTTTGGAGATCCGGTAGTACCGGAAGTGTAGTTTATTACAGCCAGTTCGTCTGCCGGTCCAGCTTCCAAGACAAAGTTCTCGGGCAGCATACCCTCCGGATAAATCCGGTTGAATTCCATAGGAGCCTTGGTAAATGGAGCGTACAAATCTTCGCCCTTGACGTAGAGAGGGTTAAAGCCATCAAAGTCTATTACAGACTTCAGTCCTGGCAACGAAGAGCAATCAATTTGGGAAAGAAGTCTCTTGTCTGCGAAAAGCAGTACGCTGTCAGAATGCCCGACAAGTGAAAGTACGTTATCGGGTGTAAAGTCATTAAGAATAGGAACAGCAACAGCGTGATAAGAGGTCACTGCGAGAAAAGCAATAGCCCACTCCGCCGAGTTCTTGCCACAAAGTGCAATCTTGTCACCCTTTGAAATACCCAAAAGAGAGAAGAGCATCCGAAGTTTTTCGGTTTGCTCGGCTATTTCACAGTTGGTATAGGTTTTTCCTCCATAGTTGGAAAGACCCTCCATTTCCCAGAAATCCCTGACGGTTTTCTGGAACAGTTCAAGATAGTGTCTCATATTCCAAGTAATTCTTTTGCTTTATCAGCAACGTCTTCCAATACAACCAAATGGATACATCCGGACATTAACACGGCGACCGGACTATCACCGATTACTTCGCAGTCAATACCTTGAGATCTAAGACTCTGAGCATCGATATATGCCGCTGAGGCATTATCGTATTTCCTGATAACTACCGTTTTCATAGCTATAAACTTTAGGAACTTTACTATATATATTTTTCTGCAAGGAAAAATCCACATCTGCTTTGAGCCGGTCCTTTATCTCCGAATAGTGGCGGCAATGCAGGAGCGCTTCCTCCGGGTTTTCGGCATAACGAAGATAAAAATCCATCTCATGCCATGCCAAATCTGAAAGTTCCGCACTGCACCTTTCATAAAGAAGCGCAACCAGAAGCCCTGCACAGTAACCGTCTTCCATAGTATACGCGTTGCGTCTGCCGGAACAAACCAGAACGACGTCCCTGTCGCATTTCGTGAGGTAATCGGCAACGGCAGAGGCGTTCAAAAGAGACCCTATCACTATCTCGGAAGCAGTCTGGCAACTGTTGATAGTTCTCGTGCCGTTGGTAGTAGTCATGACAACTGTTGCACCGGAAACCGCATCAGCGGTGTAGGACAGAGGAGAATTATCAAGTTCGAAGCCTCCAATACGGTATGTATTGCGTTCGCCTCCGCGAAGCACCTTCTCTCCGCGGGACGACAACGTCTCGTAGAGAGTTTCGCACTGTTCAACTGTCGTAACCGGTATTATACGCTTTGCCCCGTTATGCAGTGCAGCGCACATGACCGATGTAGCCCTTAGGACATCGATAACGACGGCACTCATATTCCTTACCTTGTCATCGGTAACACAGCCGGCATCGGGTATAATTTCAACTTTCATCTTTTTATTTCTCGGCAAGGCTCCATACCATGGCAGCCTTGATAGTATGCATACGATTTTCGGCCTGATCAAAGACAACACTCCGACGGCTCTCAAAAACAGAGTCCGTGACCTCCATCTCCGTTATGGAGAATTCCTCATACATCTTCCGTCCCACCTGGGTCTCTAGATTATGGAAAGAAGGAAGGCAATGCATGAATTTGCAATCCGGATTGCCGGTCATTTCCATCACTTCATCTGTAACCCTGTATGGAGACAAGTCTTTTATGCGTTTGCCCCAGATATCTTCCGGTTCTCCCATTGACACCCAAACGTCAGTATATAGAAAATCGGCGCCTTTGACCGCTTCCCTAATATCTGAAGTAAAGAGTATATCTGCGCCGTATTTTTCCGAAAGAAAGAGCGTTGTTTCAACACGCGGATGGTAAGCGCTGGGGGCTGCTACCGCATAGTGCATACCAAGCTTGGCAGCACCTACTAGAAGAGACATTGCAACATTATTCTTGGCGTCACCAAGGAAGCAAATTTTGATATCGCTTAGAGGTTTGTCGGTATGTTCGCGGATTGTCATAAGGTCAGCAAGAAACTGCGTAGGATGGCTAGCATCGGTAAGCCCGTTCCAAACCGGGACTCCGCTGTAGTCAGCCAGCATCTGGACGATCTCCTGTCCAAAACCACGGTATTCTATTCCATCGAACATCCTTCCTATCACTCTCGCCGTATCCTTGATAGACTCCTCCTTGCCTATATGCGATCCTACAGGACCAATATAGGTAGTATGCGCACCCTGATCGGCTGCCGCCACTTCAAAAGCGCAACGGGTACGTGTACTGCCCTTTTCAAAAATGAGAGCAATGTTACGACCGCGAAGGTACTGCTCTTCACTACCATCCTTTTTCTGACGTTTAAGTTCAGAGGCCAGTTCAACAAGGTGTAGGATTTCCTCTTTGGAGAGGGACTCAACTGATAGAAGATGTCTCATCAATAAATCAATAGTTTTTGCCCTATACGGAGCTTTGTATTTTTCAGATTATTCCACTTCTGGATCTGCTTGACTGTGACATGGTACTTGGAAGCGATTTTGCTTAGCGTATCACCGGAGCGGACTTTGTAAGTAACACGTGCTGTAACGGAGGAAGGGTTTGCAGCCTGTGCCTTTGTCAGGTTGTTGTTGGCCAGATATTTTGTCAGATAGATTGTATCCTTAGCATAGATGGTCCCAAGACTATCCAAATACTCGCCCATATTTTTCTGAGGAAGAGTCAGTTTGTAAGTCTTGGAAGCTGCCGGAATCACATCCCTAATATACTGCGGATTCAACGCCCTAAGTTCTTCCAGCGAAACGCCGATTGTCGACGATATCTGTTCAAAATGCATCATATGGTCCACCATGACCGTATCAACAGCAAGCGGCACAGGAGGATTGGCAGGCGTCAATCCGTATGATCGGTAAAAAGTGTAAGCGTATGTTGCTGCAATAAACGCCGGTACATAGTTCCTAGTCTCTCTAGGAAGATAATTCCATATACCCCAGTAGTCCCTGGCATTTCCGGATCTACGGATTGCCTTGTTGACGTTACCGGAGCCGCAGTTGTAGGAAGCAATTACAAGAGTCCAGTCCCCGTATATACGGTACATATCGCGAAGGTATCTGCATGCTGCGTCAGAAGCCTTTACAACATCGGCTCTCTCATCAACGAACGAATTAACCTCCAGCCCGTATGATCTTGCAGTGGAAGTCATGAACTGCCAGATTCCAACAGCCCCGGCCCGGGACCTAGCAACCGGTATCAAAGCCGACTCTATGACTGGAAGCATTTTAAGTTCCATAGGAAGGTTATACCTATACAGGTACTCCTCGATAACAGGGAAATAGTATCGCCCGCGTCCGAGGATATCCTGCATGTTGTTATTCTTATTGGTATAGCGTTCTATATATCTTTTCACAACCTGATTGTAAGGAAGCTGCACCTCGGTTGCCAACATACGAAGGCGACTGTCATAAACGGCATCCGGTGTGGCATCAACGGAAAGACCATCCAGGGGGATGTCGATAAACTCGTTTTTGAAATTCTCGTAAGCCTTGGCAGAGGTGGTTGCAATCAATGAATCCAATGCCAAGTCATAAAAACATGTTTCCTGACGAAGCTTAAGTGAACCATAACCGACCGTATCCGCAGTCTGTGCAGAAGCGGCCAGTATTGTGAATACCAAAGCCAGTGATATAAAAATACTTCTCATATTCAAAATCTAAGGACAAGCGACAATCCGGTGCCGGACATATAACCGCCGCTTTTTGTGTAAGCATACTCCCTGAAGACGGTAGGCCTGACATTGACGCTCAATTTCTCATCAACCTCCCAGTTTTTAAGCGTTGCTATTACATATGTATCTATGACGTTAAGAACATAGATGCCGGCCATGATTATAATACCAAGGTCCCTATCTCGTCTGTAGGCATCCCTTGCATTGGAGAGTTGGTCCTCCGTATAGCGACCGTGAAACTCGTCAACAGTTGACGGGTCGCCGTCTGTCATGGCATCATATGCATCTTTGTAACGCTGATAATAGCGGTTGTTATAATCAACAACTGTGGCTGCCACTGCAAATCCACCATAGTAAATAGGAAGCCTCCAGTAAGTTTTGGTATAGATGAAACCCGCTCCCGGGAATACCGCAGAAAGAATAGTCGCCTTTCTAATCGGGTTCATGTAACCGCGGTATTTAAATGTGGCATCAGCAATCTGATACAAATAGGTCACTGCCGCTGCTGAATAGAAAATCGTCCGAATTGTTCCTAGTTGTTTCATCTTCCTTTCCAAAGGGTCGGTTACATCGGAAGGCAGGTTCAAATCTATGGCCCTGTGCCAGTCATCCTTTGCGGTTTGATAATTACCGGAGGCTATTATCCCTCCGGCAGTAAAACCGCCGATAAGTCCGATAAAGATAGGGGCTTTATACCACTGCCTGTTATATATCTGTCCCATTCCGGGAACAAGAGAAAGAACGAAATGGGCCGTAGGTGAAATTGTATCCCTTGTCAGGGAGAACTTCTGCGTTTCTATTGCAGCAGCCGCACCGGCAACAGGCATATTTTTCCACTGATGTTTGTGATATACCACTTGCACGCTGCTGTCAGCCATTCTAACGGTATCGTCCAGTGCGCCGCGAGATATGATTGCCAATGAATCCTTTTCGAGGGAGTCTGAAAGTGCGAGAACACTAACAAGTGAGTCCCTGACGAGCGAATCGCGGAGCATGGAGTCTCTTAGAGCCGTATCAATACGCACATCCATGACTGTCCTCTTTCCGCCATCGACTCGAACAACCTTGCGGACAACCTGCGCAGAGGAGAATTGCACAGACTGAAGCAGGATGACAGCTGCCAACAGGAGAAACTTCAACAATCTAGGATGCACCATATTCAAAGTTATCTGGAGAGCAGTTCCTTTATCTTTTCAAGTTCGGTCTCGTCTTTGAAAGCTATAGCAACACGTCCTTCGGTAACCTTTACCTTGAGACCGACAGCTGTTGAAAGCTGTTTTGCAAGTTTTCTGTATGGATTTTTCTTGTATACCGTTTCGGCTTTCGGTTCCTTTATGCGGGCAACGAATTCTTCCGTAGCCCTTACGGATAGATTCTGAGTAAGCACCTGTTCAAGGGCGTAATTCTGCTCCTGAAGGTCCGTCAGTGCCAAAAGTGCACGAGCATGCCCCATGGAGAGTGTACCTGCTATAACTGCCACCTGTGATTCAGGACCAAGTTGCATAAGTCTCAGATAGTTGGTCACAGTGGAACGTTTCTTTCCAACTCTGTCTGCCAATTCCTCCTGACTAAGATTAAGTTCGTCTATAAGACGCTGGTAACTCTGGGCAATCTCTATGGCATTAAGATCCTCGCGCTGTATATTTTCAACAAGCGCCATCTCAAGCATCTGGGCATCATCAGCCTTGCGAACGTATGCAGGTATGGTTTTCAGACCGGCCAGTTTGGAAGCGCGATAGCGACGTTCACCGCTAATAATCATATAGCCTTCTGCTTCCTCGCGGACTGTTATTGGTTGAATAAGACCAAGCCTGGAAATCGAAACCGAAAGTTCATTCAACGCTTCGTCGTTGAAATCGCTACGAGGTTGCTGCGGATTAGGTTTAATCTTAGATATCTCAATCTCATGAACAAGATTGTCATTACTCTGGGCGATTTTCACCGCATTTGCTGGCATAAGAGCACCGAGCCCGCGTGCCATTGCTGCTTGTTTTGCCATTATTTTTCGATTCTGCTGATAAATTCGTGTGTAAGATTCATATAGTTAATCGCACCTGTAGAGGCCGCATCAAAAAGTATGATAGGCTTTCCGAAGCTTGGAGACTCCGAAAGGCGGACACTGCGCTGAATTATGGTGTTGTACACCTTGTCCCCGAAATAGTTCCTAACCTCCTGAACAACCTGATTGGAGAGACGAAGACGGGAATCATACATCGTAAAGAGAAATCCTTCAATCTGAAGCGAGGTATTGATATTTTCCTGCACAAGACCTATGGTATTCATAAGCTTGCTGATACCCTCAAGAGCATAATATTCACATTGTACAGGAATAAGCACGCTATCAGCTGCAGCAAGACAGTTAAGGGTTGTAAAGCCAAGCGAAGGGGAACAGTCTATCAGGATATAGTCATATCTGTCACGAAGAGGATCCAGGAAGGATTTCATCTTATAATGACCGTTCTCCATCGAAGAAAGTTCCGTCTCTGCAGCTACAAGATTGATGTCGGATGTTATTATATGCAAACCCGGGAGATCCGGGCTCTGTACTATAGCATCCTCCACATTTCCTTCACCAAGAAGAAGAGTATAGGTATTCGTTCCGGCAACCTCAAGTCCTAAACCGGAAGTCGCGTTTGATTGGGGATCTGCGTCCACCAGCAATACTTTTTTCTCAAGCACTGCCAAAGAAGCGGCGAGATTAATGGCGGTAGTGGTCTTTCCAACGCCGCCTTTCTGGTTAGCCAGGGCTACGATTTTTGCCATAGTTGTTTCAAATTTTACTGAATTACAAAGGTACTATTTTTTGAATAGTGAACAATACAAATTTTAAACTCACCTCAAAAAGCTCAAAACTTGATTCTTGTCATAACAATGACTCCCCTTTAAAAAGTCTGAAAAATGAAAAACG
>DCHP01000075.1:38984-42516 GCA_002315675.1 Rikenellaceae bacterium UBA1749
ACCCAAAACCACTTTTTAAAGGGGAATCATAATACTAGAAGTAGTGTTCACCAGCATATTTCCTTCATTGTACGGAGTTGGTCTCATGCCTGAGCAAATTCTCTTGTAATATCTCTCGAATCATCCTTTCAGCGACTGATATTCGTTGTAAATATTGCTCATTTCCTCAGCTAAATCGAAAGTATCGACCAGATAATCACCCTGCTCGTTCTGCACAACCAGATTTTGCATTGTGCCTTCATAGATTCTGTATGCTGCCATTTGATCATGATTAACATGGGCACGGTGTTCGTCATTTTGGAGAAGAATAATATTCAAATAATTCAATATGTACGGACTATGTGTCGCAATTATCATATTCACAGATCTGTCGTTTGCCGGATGCGAGGCTGAATAAACCAGTTCATCAATCATTCGGCATTGTGCGTTTGGAAACAGACTCAATTCCGGTTCTTCGATATGTATATACACACATCTTGCAAGTTCGTTCGGTTCAGTTGCGGGCTTAAACTTAGTGAGTCGATCCACGTCATTCAAATAACTCAAAACCGACCGAGTAAAAGCCTCCTTGAAAGAATAATCCTGAGCAAAATACTTTGTTACCAGCACCAGAGGTGCAGATGTCTGAACACCCGAAGAGGCCTCCTTTAATTCTATTTTGATTCTCTTGTCTTGATGCTCAATTAGGTACTTGGTCGGACGACCCTTAGGATGCATAATATGCAACTTCATTCCCAAATAGTCAAGATTTACAACTTTGTCTTCTTGCGAAGCTCTGCTAAAATCTGAATTTGTTTCATTGAAATAGTACCCCAAGGTCGCACCAGCATTTTCGGAGGCTTTTTCTGCCCATGAAGGGATAACTATACGGCTATCTGAGATATACGAAACCTTGTTGAGCGACAGATGTTCCTTGCTGATGACAGGAAGTTTTCGAAGCGTCTTGTTTTCCATAGCAATCTCATAAGACACCTCAGAGTCTACAACAACTCGATATTTGATAATACTATCGCCAGAGAGCATTCCGGCCATACCTTGTCGCTTGATGTATGTATCAAAGCGAAGTCGGAATGGAGAACTTGTAATCTTCGAATGCTTCAAATACGAACGAATATTGGACATCTTGTACAAATAACGCATCATGGCAATTACCTTCATGATAGCACTCTTACCCGAAGCCGGTTCTCCAATAAAGACGGTGAATTGCTTTATCTCAAGGTCAACAATATTGACAATCGGACCAAAGTTCTGTATCGTAATAAATTCTTTCATGATTCGGTTTGTTTATTGGTTGGCAAATCTGCAATCTTTGCCAGAGTTTGTAAATCTAGTTGCGAAGTGTTAGAGCACACTATTTGCCAGTCCTCTTCTTTTGGACAAGGACAATCTTAATTTGATTCAAATTTGCCATAAAAATATTCTATTTTGAACGGAAATATAATACAAATAATCGTAAACTATTCAATGTATTTTGTCAAAGTGAATTTTCATGTCATAACAAGCACATGCTTTAGCCATAATATGACCACTCGAAACATCAATTGAAGTAAAACACAAAGTAATATATAAAGTTTTAATATTTTTTTACGTTATTATGCATATTATTGAATAATATTACATAACTTTGTGACCAAATATCAATATTTTTATGGAAAGCAAAGACTTGAATAGATTGAAAATCGTGTTGGTGGAACAAAAGAGAACAGCCAAATGGCTTTCAGAGCAGATAGGCAAGGATCCTGCTACAGTCAGCAAGTGGTGTACTAATTCATCGCAACCCTCGCTTGAGACTCTGAGCAAGATATCAGAAATACTCAATGTCAAATTAAGAGAACTTATTATACAAGATTAGATTTAGTTAATGAAAATATGTATTTAAATGAATTTAACATAGAGGGACTTTGGGGTTCAAAGGCCTTACATTGGAATAACATTCTGCATGATATAAATATCGTTGTAGGCATCAATGGCGCAGGAAAGACTACCCTGCTTGATGCTATTAACACCTTTTATTGCACTAAGTCAAAATCAAGGCTTTATGCAAACGCGTATGGTAATAAGATTGACATCCCCATTGTTTATATCTCTTCCTATGATGTACCTGCAGATTCCAAAAAGAAGAACAACAGCCCACTTCTCAATCGCCTACTGTCAGTTGTACTTCAAAATCTTGACCAGATGTCATTTTTCAACTACAGAATGATTCCTATCAATTATCCTTCTGAGACAAAGCGCATAAACTCTCGCATTGAGATGTTTTTCAATTTGATCAACACTTTTTTTACAGAAACAAAGAAAAGAATAGACATTGACAAGGAGAAGAACACTATTATTTTTAAAACTAATGATGAAACACTCCAATTGCAGGATTTGTCAGCTGGAGAGAAGCAGTTGATTTATCTACTACTAACGGTTTTCCTAATGGATGAGAAACCCGCAGTTCTATTGCTTGACGAGCCTGAACTCTCATTGCATATCACATGGCAGGAAAAATTGTTGGAATCTTTACGTAAGTTGAATCCAGCTTGTCAAATCATCATGGCAACTCACTCTCCAAGTATTTTTGTAAATGGTTGGCGTGATCATCTTGTATTCGTTGATAATTTGATAAAGTAAGGCATGGCTGTAGCAAATAATCAGTTGAATGCTTTCGAAGCTGCTATTGCAAGGAGTATTTCCGCAGGGACCATTCTTGCAGGATATGACATATGCTTTCGTGTGGAGGATGCGATGGATATAGCATTTTGGCAAAAGACACTTGCGTCAAAAATAAGAAACAAGAAGGTAAAATTTTTTCCATTTGTACAAAGGGGTAGTAAGCGCATCACGGGGAAGTCATACATAATGAAACACCAGAAGCAAGCCAATGCCAGTTATATTTTGTGTGTTGACAGTGACTTTGACATCATCCTTGGTAAGGAGAACTTTGATGCGAGACATTATATTCTTCAGACATACACCTATTCATGGGAGAATCATTATTGCTGGCACGAGTCACTTCAACATACATGGATGCAATGGCAGAAGAACATACCATTTGATTTTACAGTCTTTCTTCCTGCATTAAGTTCTGTTATCTATGATGCTTTCGCAATAATGCTAACGAAGAAGAGATTGTCCCACAAAGATTTCACACTTGATGCACTTTGTAACGCTATTGATAAAGTTCAAGGAAATCAAAAAAAATTGCTCTTCAAAAATGGCGAAGGAATCCTATCTGCAATTGAAAACAACATCAAACTAATGTTGAGCAAAGCGCTATCAGAAACTACAGAAGAAGTGCAATATACTATTCAACGATTGAATGAACTTGGTATCACCCGTTCAAACTGCTACCTTTACATGCAAGGGCACACTATTTTCAATCTTGTAAACAGAATTGGGAAAACTCTGATGGATAAATCTTTTGGGCACCAAGTATTAATTCCCTCGTTTTCTGTTGATTCCGAATACATTGAATTAGATAAGATAAAATCGGATATAAGAAACATTATTAAATAGGAGAAAGTATGTTGGATAATTGCTTATTAAA
>DCHP01000102.1:0-2606 GCA_002315675.1 Rikenellaceae bacterium UBA1749
ATTCGACCGAGACAGTACGGCAGGAACTCTGCCATATGGGCTCTGCGGATGAATATATATAGGAACATTCAATTCTGCACATTTTGCAAGAAGAGGTTTGAATTTTTCCTGATAGAGGGCCTCTTTCCCGTAATTTGAATGGGTGTGCCAATACTTGAGTCCAAGTTCCTTGACGGCTCGTTCCAATTCCGTTATCGCCTCTTCTACATACGGTGTTGGCAAACAAATGGTTCCGACATATCTTCCCGGATTCTGTTTTACGGCTTCGGCAACAGCATTATTGGTTTCCTGTGCATATTTGACAGATTCAACGAGTGGAAGTTCCTCAATACCTGAACCAGCTGAAACAGCTGCACAACTTACGCCGGCATAATCCATAAACTGAAGTCTGTTGCTCCCCAATGAATTCAAAATGGGAACAGAGAAAGGATTTTCCGTAAAAGGATTTTGCCAAGGATAAACAAATTCAACAGGATTGATACAATTGTTTCTGAACCAGAACCCCTGGCCATCCCTGTAATAGGGGTATTCGGCACGGGTCTTCATATAAGACACATAGTCTGTCAAATAATAATGATGCTCCAGATCAATGACTTTGGGCGGAGAATATTTACAATTATTCATCTTTTATTCGCTTTTTTTCTTGATTGTCGCATTATATGTGATAAGAACACAAATAACAGTGATGAACACCATCCATACGCCTGTCGCATTATCTGTCCATGCTCCGGCAGACTTGTAAAAATCCAAAGTCACAAGGCCTGAAACAGCCAGAAGGAGACCAAAGATTGTCAATGCCAGCCACTTGAAAGTCTTGTATGAGTCAATATAGCGATTCAGTTCTACCAGGAAGCAGATGGCAACGACGGATAGAATCTGACTCGAATACTTAAGTACGGGTATATGGAACTCCGGAACGAACACGACCCTCGTAACTAGAATGAGAAAGATGGAAAGGGAAATTGTAATTCCAAAGGCCACTTTTGGTTTGAAGGCAGGGATAACAGCGTAGGCCATAAGTATGCCGATGATGATAATCTCAAAGGATGCAACTATCCAAAGAGGTATGCTCATCTGACTGGCGTTTGCAAAAATGACAGGAAGAATCACAAGCAATACACTCACTGCCAACTTGACTACAAGTGCTAAAGAAACTTTGGAAATTTTAGTTTCAGGTAATTTAAGTTTTTTCATATCTGGGATTTTTACAAAATGTATTTTTCTGCGTTCTTGTGGAAAATCTTTTCTTTATCCTCGTCGCTGATAGGAAGACTTTCGATAAATTCACGACTGCCAGAAAAGCTCTCGCAAGGGTAATCTGTACCGAACAAGACACTTTCCACACCAAACTTCTTAATAACAAACATCACGACATCAGGATCGAAGATGCCACTGGTAGTCATAAAGATATTCCTGTTCTTAAAATAGTATCCGAAATCATTCTGCTTCTTATGAATCGGATCCAAAAACTTCATACTGTTAAAACGATTATCCATACGGTCATAAATATATGGATAGAACTCAGCCATATGACCAAGTATCATCTTAAGATTTGGATAACGGTCAAACACACCTCCCAAGATAAGGCGTATGGTAGTTTTCATCGTATCTACGCCAAAGCCAAAGCCTGCAGATGCAAACCCGATACCCGAATCCAAGAGATAAGGGTCTGACGGATACGCTGGATGAACATAGAACGCGATATCCATTTTTGAGAGTTTTGCAAAAATCGGTTCAAAACTTTCGTCATCCAGAGAGCATCCGGCATAACTTGAATGTGTATGCCAATATTTCAGGCCAAGAACATTGACCGCGCGGTCAATTTCTTCGAGAGACTCTTCTATATAAGGACTTGGAAGGCAGAAGGTGCCAAAAAAACGGTCGGGATGTTTCTTGACCGCTGCAGCAATCTCATCGTTTGTTGCCTTTGCCAGACGAACACATTCGTCTTTTGGCAAGTCTTCCATTCCGTCAATCGAGGAAATCGCAGCGTTTGAAATTCCGCAACTGTCCATTATTGACAATCTGAGTGCATCAATATCAGTTGTCTCTTCTTTGGTTGTGTATGGAGGATTATATGCAACACGATCGCACAAAGGGAAAAAGACACCTTCCCTATGTACAATTCCCAGTTCATCTTCATAGCGGGGATATTCGGTCCTGTTTTTCACATAATCGAAATACGCTTTTGAACAATAATGATGTTCTAAATCGATAATCTTCATAATCAAAATATTTTTTGGTTTTCCTGCCGTTCTCTTTTATTCAGTAATGATGAAAAAATAAATATAGACCAAAAAGGTCATCAAAAATATCAAGTTATTTTTTAAGAATTACTCAATTTCAACAAAGTCTCCGCCATCTGGATATGAAGCAATGAGGATTCTTTTGTCCTTTTCGCTGCTGTAGTACGGGAGGGTAAAGTTTGCAGATGACCTGTAATTCTTGAAACTGCTTGCTGATCCGTACTCCATCGTTGCATAGTATTCAACATCTGCATTCAGGTAAATATCCGCCGCATTGTTATATCCAAGCGAATTAGGATAACTATACACTTTAGTCCCGTCAGCTTTGAAAATGCTCAAATTCCGGACAAGAGCAGAACG
>DCHP01000102.1:2656-5304 GCA_002315675.1 Rikenellaceae bacterium UBA1749
ATAACCTGTCCTGCAGGTAAAGTCTCCACCGTTTTCGACCATTGTCAAGATTCTGATGTCTTGCTCTTTGTCCAGGAGAAGCGGCAATTCAATCTGAGAATCAAAACTGAAATACGGCACTGTCGATGACTGACTTTGTCCAACATTCATTGCTACAGAATATGTGCGGTCCTTCTGTGGCAGCAGAACTTCCAGATGTTCGTCACGGCTGATGGAATTGGCACTGGAATAAACAAGTTCCCCTGACGAATTGTCTGTCACTTGAATATTGAATAGAACCAGATTGCTCTGGCACTTGTTGTCGATACGCAGGCATCCTACAGGAATGCGGACTACTTCAAGCTGGAAGTTTTCATCTGTCCAGGAAGTGGTATTTTTCATCAGACGTGCAGACCATGATCCGCTATACCTGTCTTCACAATAAACATCGACTGTCTGACTGAATTCTCCGACAAAAGGAATAAGAGAAGCATCATAGTCTTTTTTCTTTCCGTCGGGGCTTGATTGCCATATCCATGCGGCCTCAAAATCTGCTCTTGTCGTGCTGATCGTGGTTATGGATGCGTCATCCCAGTCTTTGTATGAAGTCGATTTCCCTTCGGGAAGATTCTGATAATTGAATTCATACGATGCACAACTGTTATCAGAGTGATTCTTCACGCCAATGTCGCTCATAGAGTATGCAACCCAGTTTTCTGTTGAACCGCCGATGCCAAGACTTACGCCCACATTGCCTCCGTGTTTACCTCCCGAATTTTCGTAACCACCGGAAATGCTGAAATTCCAAGATTTTGTTTTTACTGTTGTGTAATCCTTTACCTGAATATCACTTTCCGGTGAAGGATGGCCTTCGATACAGAACACCAAATCATCCGCGTTTTCGGCATGGAAAGCCATTTTCATCTGGCTGTTCCACGGTCCCTTGATTTTCATCAAGCCATCTTTCCTTTTGCTCTGCTCTCCCCACATAAAATGAGCAGGATTTCCGTCAATCGGATCCTTATCGGTACTGGATGCCCTCTCATACATAGTTGGAGGGAAATTGGTACAGACTGCCTTGACAGAATAATAGTCACCGTGGAACTGATCCGAACCACCTTCCGGAGCATAGCAGGAAAAAACAGAATACTGAATCGAGCAGTCACGGAAAATCCGGTAATAGTAAGGAGTATAATCTTTCGAGAACTGGTATGTAACATCTTCATACCAGGAAAAATTCTCCGAATAAATCTGATCAGGAATATTTAATTCGCCCGCATCTACTGACGATTTTGTCTGTGTTTTCCCTTCGAGATACTCGTATATGAATGAAATCAGCCCCCTCATAGCTTGAAAAGGAGAAGCTTCTGCATCAACAGTGATTTCGCCGACTTCATTTTTGTGTAACGGAGAAGACAAAAGAAACGCGTGGTTTCTTGCGATTCCATACGCAAATCTACCCTCAGGTTGTCTGGCAGGAATGGTAAACTGCCAACCGAAACGCTCTCTGAAATCTTTCAGAGAGTACATATCAGCATTACCGATGATGATGAACTTCCCCTCTTCGTAGGCTTGTTTCAAGGTTTCTGCCTTGTCATTCACCAAATCATTTCCAATAATTATCACCTTTGCTTCTTCAGGCGATGTTGACTGGCAATTGTAGGCTCTGGAACGCACCCAAGGTTCGTCATCAGAATGAAGCCCACCCAGATAAGCGACTTTATATTCAAATAGAGTATTGTCGAAGTGAGAAAGCAAACCTTCTTTTGAGAAATGCTCTTCAGGTGTTCTTGGAATGAACTCCTTGATACAACCAGCCAAAGTGAGCAGGACTGTGACAGCCATCAGAAATAAACTGATTCTTTTCATCATTATTCGTTATTGTTTTTCAAGAGTCCGGCCCGTAATTGCCGGACTCAATGTAATTGGTTTTTCTTGATGTACGTGCTTACTTCTTCAAAATGTACTTTTCTGCATTCTTGTAGAATATCTTGTCTTTTATCTCTTTGCTGACTTTCAGATTCTTGATGAAGTCGACGGATGCTTTATGGTCTTCATACGGGTAATCCGTGCCGAGGACGATGTTGTCTGGACCGATAGTATTGATTACGAAATTGATAACCTCCGGTTCTTCGATTCCGCTGGTTGACATCAAGATGTTTTTGCTCTTGAAATAATCCGTAAACGATTTCTTGCATTTTACGAACGAATCGCAACCCGCACCTGCGCCTGACGAGAACCTGTTGTCCATTCGCTTCATACAGTAAGGGAAGAATTCGGCCATGTGCCCCATAATGATGGTCAGATTCGGATATCTGTCGAAAATACCGCCAAGAATCAGACGCATCATAGTTTTCATGGTATCGACGGTAAAGCCGAAGCCTGCGGATGCCATTGATGGACCGGAGTCAGTCAGATATGAATCACCAGGTATTCCCGGATGGAGATAAATCGGAACATTCAACTCTGCACATTTGGCAAGTACAGGTTCCAGATCTTCATCATAGAGATGTTTGTCCTTGTAGTTTGACCAGGTGTTCATAAACTTAAGCCCCAATACTTTCACTGCACGTTCAAGCTCGGCCAAAGATTCCTCAAGGTATTCTTATGGATTTTCCAAATATTCATGAGAGAAATTGAGATAAAGTTTTCCCTTCGATTCGGCGCTT
>DCHP01000003.1 GCA_002315675.1 Rikenellaceae bacterium UBA1749
TGGCGCATTATGTGCGCCCGCGCAGATATTTTAGATAAGGTGTGCAAACAAAGAACCAACTTAAAATATGAAACAGAAAACAATTTATCAAAAGCCTATGGTTCAGTGTGTTAATGCATTGACGGCAGGCGGGTTTGCAACTTCATTACAGGGAAAGGCTTTACAAGAGAGCACAGATTCTAACCCTACTAAGTTCTCACTCTCAGGTGGATCGTGGAATTGATTCGCGGTTGATGTATTGGATAGGATAAACTCTACCTCAGGTTTTGGAATTGAGTAATAGAACTCACAGTAACACTATTAACAATTGAATTTAAATGATAATGATGAATAGAAATAATACACTTATCTGCGTTGTGGCGCTTTTGTTGTTTCCCGCATGCCAGAAAGAAGAATCTGATCAGCCAATGGAGAAAGATGCGGTTCTATCTGCAAGTATTGAACAACAAGTACTTCCTTCCTCTACCAAGACTGTACTTGCATCGGATCTTTCAGTAGAGTGGAAAGCAGACGATGCAATAAAGGTTTTTGACAATATGGGCAATAGTATTAAACTGGTTGCAGAGTCAGCCGGCACGTCATCGAGATTCGTTGAACCGGCGGTATCGGCCAAAGATATAGGCTTCAGCGATATCGCCATGAGCTGTGGCATATATCCGTACAGTTCTGGAGCATCGTATGATACCAGTAACGGGTCAATTACATTCAGCCTTCCCGAAACTCAAATCTACGAACCCAATTCATTTGGTCAGGATGCCAATGTGACAGTTGGAGTTGTCACTGATGATAATATTGATTTCAAAAATGTCTGTGGAGTACTTAGATTACAGTTAAAGGGAGGTGCCAGCGTGAAGAAGGTCAAAAAAATAGTCTTAACAGGAAAGGAATATTTATGGGGCACATTTAGTGTGAATCCTGCAAATGCAGGAACAACGGGTGCATCGTACGTAAGTGGAGGCGGAACTTCATTGACATTGGATTGCTCACACTATGGTGAGACGTCATTGAATGCTGGAGATGGGGGTGTTGAACTCAATTCAGGCAGCGACATTGATTTCAATATCATTGTACCTGTTGGTGCTTTTGCAAGCGGTTTTACTGTCACAATTTACGATATTGGTGATACATATTCCACAAATACCCCTATATACGGTACTGTCACTGCAACCGCTACCAATACCATTGTCCGTTCCCAAATAAAGGAAATGCCGGTTAAAATTGCATCGCTGCTTACATCTGATTTTGCAGAGTTGGAATATTTGAAGAGTACGAATACTGAAAAGTCTTATATTAATTCAGGTTGGAATGCTGATAATAATTCCGGTTTCGAGGTAAAATTTAACCCAAAAGGTGAAGGAACGTGGGAACAGTTGTTCTCGGCAAGAGAAACGGACCACCACCGACAGTTTGGTATGAACTGGAATAAAGCTAAGTCAGATTATGCATTTTCAAATACTGGCCGTTTTGAACATGCAGCAAATTCCACATCTATCACAGAAGAGAATAGACAGAACAATTGTGAGCTTAGCTTTGACAGTGTCAATGTTGTCAAATACATCAATAATCAATTTGCAAGTGCCAAAGGAAAAGTTCAAACTGTTTCTCCAGGTACATATGAAGCATATGGTCCTGTATATATATTCGCTCTTAATCAAGGAGGAGAAGTAAGTGAATATGGAACGGCAGATCTTTACTATTTGAAATTTTACGATGGTTCAACACTGGCCAGATATTTCATCCCGGCAAAAGTCACAGCTTCTGCAGGCGTTACCGATGTTAACGGTAATAATGCCCCGCAAAACACATTGGGATTATTTGACGTTGTCAACCGCAAATTCTACCAGAATGCCGGTAGCGGATCATTTACTGCAGGAACAGTATTGACAAATTAAAATCATTGAAGAGATTGGGCAACTAATTCAATTCCAAATCTCTACCCGTATCATAGTATATTGGGCCACAACCAAAAAAGCAGGTTGTGGCCCAATTGTTTTAGCCGTCTGATATAGGCAATCCAGATGCAAAAGAATCACTACCGGTTACCTTATTATTTAATATGGCTGGGGTGCGAAACTGTCTCCGTGACCCGCTGCAACTACGAAGTTCAACCGCGTAAAAGGTCAACAATTACGCTGATATGTCAAATTACTGAAAATGAAGCTGGGTACCTATAGCATCGGGATTGGCAGCTGCCCGTTCTGTGTATTCAGGATATGGTGATTTCGCTGGGATTGCAGCATGCCCCGGATGACCAAAGCTACCTGTTGCTTCGGTGTAGTCGGATTCTCCCTTCCCAATCTTACATGGTTGTTTTGTGTATTCAGCACCATATCGAATATCATACATCATGGCTTCTCCATCACTGGTACGTATACAGGGCCAGAAATACCGCTTAAGATTATCTGCCAATAACTGAGGAATATCATTCTCGGTAGTATAGGCCGATGCCGACTGTTCCCACATCTTGAAATAGTAGCATTTGAAATAACCTTGTCCATTATAGTCATTTATTGCATTTCCTCCACCTTTACTTGTTGTAGCGAAAAGGCTGATAGGATCGTTATCACCTACATAGTATGTTCTCTCAATACTAGTATCAACGAATGATGTTAATGATGAACTGCCTTGTATTGACGAAATATGCCAGTTGCCAGTTTTTACGATGATATGACCATTGTCGTCAACTTCCAAATTGTTTTTTGCAGTTGTTTCTGTATTATTCATGCCATCGTGATATCTAACATATGGGCCTTTGGTTGATTTCACAATATCACTAGTGCCACCTCCTTCTTTTTGTGGATCGATTTTCAACTGAAGGAAGAAAGATTTGTAGTCCCAATGAGCGCCGAAGATTGCATTGTCAAAGCAATGTCCCAACTGAAAATTCTCGCCAGTACGTTTGTTCTTGTCAATGCTGATTTCTATCTCCGTGTACAGAGTGGAGCCAGGATACATTTTGGTATTAATGCGCTGTTTTCCTGCCGATTCCAGATATTTGACATGCAGGTATCCCGCAGGCAAAATCGGACAAACGGGCATGACGTGAATGTGGTTGGCAAGTATGGCATTGCCCGATGCTGCAGCATTCATGGAATGAGACTCTCTGCCATACGCAGAACCGTTGTCTTGAGTGTTGGCAATAACCGTAACTGTACCGCTGCTAACCTCTGGCATAGCCACATAGAAAGTAAGGGGATTGTCAGAATCATAAGTCAGAGCCTGTCCCGGCGTGCCGCAGTCAAGCGTAATGGCGTTGTTCACACCGTTCGAAAAATCAGGCATGGTAACTGCTTTGGTTGATGCATTGACAGTTGCCTGTCCGTACAATGCGCATGTACTGCTTGATATGTCAACAGATTGCACTGTCGTTGTTGTGACACCAACAAACTGGAGCTTGAGAAGACCGAACACATTCTTGAATTTGATTTCCTTTGTGACTCCGTTTGATGATGTTGAAATGGAATTGCTGACCATCGGAGCTTCACTGATATCATATTTGCTGACATAAGTCTGGGTTGACCCAATTTTGACGGTAAAGTTTCCGGAAAGATCACATGAAGTCACATCTCCACCAGGGTAATAAGCAGCAACAAACCTGTCTAAAGAGAAACCAGTCACCTCTGTTTCCGGAAGAAACACTGCAACACCGGTGCTGTTTACTGATTCAAAGACGTACATTGAAGAAACGGGATTTCCTGAGCCATCGTTACTGACAACACAAATGCGGTCACTCGTTTTCCAATCGGTCTCAACCTTGTCGTCGCCCGTCAAAGTCGTTTTTGACGAAGGTGTTCCAAAGTCTTCAACTGAAACGAACAAGGCATTGGGATCTGTAATATTATTGTCCTGTTCAAGCGCCTTCTCTCCACATGATACCAAACTGCACATGATTGCACAAATGCCCATCTGATAGTATATTCTGCTCATATTTCGCATACTGAAAATGTTTAAATGATATATTGATTATTCCCACGAGCCGGATGTGACAACATACTTGTTTTCGTCGCTCGAAGTCGCACCATGAAGTTTGGCATTCATTATGACTGACGTTGCGAACCCGCCGGCAGTAAGCGCCATAACATGCTGGATTTCAGGTTTTTGATAAGCTGTTTTCTGTTTCATATATATGTTTAGTTACTTTGTTTTCCACCTTATATAAAATACCTGCGCGGGCGCACATAATGCGCCATTAGGT
>DCHP01000105.1 GCA_002315675.1 Rikenellaceae bacterium UBA1749
ATAAATTCTATATTCTTCGTATCTTTGCAAATTGTATATTCAATAAATGTTTAATATGTTCGATTTACAGGTTATTAAGGATTTTTATGATGCATATGGCAGTAAGGTAAGTTCTATCAGAAACAGATTAGGCAGACCACTTACATTGACTGAGAAAATATTGTTTTCCCATATGTATCCGGGTGAAAGATTAGAGAATTTTCAGAGGGGAACAGATTTTGCAAATTTCAGTCCAGATAGAGTAGCAATGCAGGATGCAACTGCGCAGATGGCCATTCTTCAATTCATGAATTCAGGGAAGAAATCAGTTTGCGTTCCGACTTCAATACACTGCGATCATCTGATATGTGCTCACACTGGTGTTCAAGATGACTTGAAAGAGGCAAAAAAGATAAATAGTGAAGTGTATGATTTTTTGAAGTCTGCAGCTTCATGTTATGGAATGGGATTTTGGAATCCAGGTGCAGGTATTATCCATCAGATTGTTCTTGAAAACTATGCATTCCCTGGAGGAATGATGGTAGGTACTGATTCCCATACTCCCAATGCAGGTGGTCTATGTATGCTGGCAATTGGTGTCGGCGGTGCAGATGCTGTTGATGTAATGACAGGAATGCAGTGGGAATTGAAAGTCCCTAAAATCATAGGTGTACATCTGACAGGAAAACTTGAAGGATGGGCTTCTCCTAAGGATGTAATATTGCATCTTGCAGGTATTTTATCGGTAAAGGGTGGAACAAACTCCATTATTGAATATTTTGGCGAGGGGACAGAAAGTCTATCATGCACGGGGAAAGCGACAATCTGTAATATGGGTGCTGAAGTTGGGGCGACATGCTCTGTCTTCCCATATGATGAAAAGATGTCAGCATATTTAAAAGCAACTGACAGATTGGAAGTCGTACGTATGGCTGAAAGGTGCAGAAGAGAACTCTGTGCTGATGCTGAGATTATTGCAGAACCGGAAAAATATTATGACAGAGTAATTGACATTAACCTGTCAGATATTGAACCATATATCAATGGTCCATTTACTCCTGATGCTGCGAATAGACTGTCCGAAATGGAATCTCATGCTTCATCAAAAGATTATCCAACGAATATTGAAGTTGCTTTGATTGGTTCATGTACCAACTCTTCATATGAAGATCTTACTAGAGCTGCATCAGTGCTGAAAGCAGGCGAAAAGCTGGGGCTCAAACCAAAGGCAAAGTTGATCATCAACCCTGGCAGTGAACAAATAAAGGCCACAGCTCAACGTGATGGACTGATTGATACCTTTGAAAATGCCGGTGCCGTTATTATGACATGTGCATGTGGACCTTGTATCGGTCAATGGAAACGTATAACTGATGATAATACAAGACGCAATTCAATAGTAACATCATTCAACAGGAACTTTGCAAAAAGAGCTGATGGGAACCCTGAAACTCATGCATTCATTGTCTCTCCAGAGATTGCTGCTGCCATATCCCTTTCAGGTAGATTTGCAATTCCGGAAGGACTTTCTGCTCCTTGCGGTGAAGAACTTCCGATAAAAGGATTTGCAAAATGTGAAAATGGGTATGATGCCCCTTCCGATGGAGCTCCAGAACCAATAATCAATCCGGAAAGTGAAAGACTTCAGCGCCTTGAGCCTTTTGCGCCATATGACGGAAAGGATTTCAAGGACCTCCCTCTTCTTATCAAGGTGAAAGGAAAATGTACAACAGATCATATTTCCATGGCTGGTCCATGGCTGAGGTTTAGAGGCCATCTAAACAATATATCTGAGAATATGCTACTTGGTGCGGTTGATGCCTTTACAGGCGAGACAGGTCCTGTTGCTCCACGTGCTCGTATGCTTGGTCAGAGTGTCGTTATCGCAGAAGATAATTATGGTGAAGGATCAAGTCGTGAACATGCTGCAATGGAACCAAGATTCTTAGGAGTAAAAGCAATAATAGCCAAGAGCTTTGCAAGAATCCACGAAACAAATCTTAAAAAGCAGGGTGTGTTAGCGCTGACATTCAAGAACCCTGATGACTATTGTAAAGTCCAGCAGGGCGACAAGATTGATATACTTTGCAGTAATCTTGAGCCAGACTCTGAAATTAAGGTTGTACTTCACCACATGGATGGCAACAGCGAAACCTTCAATGTAAGACATACATACAACGAACAGCAGATAAAATGGTTTAATGCGGGTTCAGCCCTTAATAGTTTATGGAAAAAATAGTAATCCCATTTATCGCAGGTGATGGTGTTGGTCCTGAGGTAACTCAGTCAATGCAACATATTATTGACGCAGCCATAGAAAAAGCATATAATGGAACAAGAAAAATAGAATGGTTGGAGGTTATAGCCGGAGGTAAAGCTTTTGACCAATTAGGTACCTATCTTCCGGATGAGACACTAGAAGCATTCAAAAAATATCACATAGGTATAAAAGGACCACTAATGACGCCAGTCGGTGGTGGTATCAGGTCCTTGAATGTAGCACTTCGTCAAACACTTGACCTGTATGTTTGTCTAAGGCCTGTGAGATATTATAAGGGGATTGAATCACCTGTCAAGAAACCGCAGAATGTGGATATGGTTATTTTCCGTGAAAATACGGAAGATATATATGCAGGAATAGAATGGGATGCTGGTAGTGATGAGGCAAGAAAAGTATATTCGTTTCTTCATGAGGAAATGGGTGTGAATAAGGTGCGCTTTCCAGAGACATCTTCGTTTGGTATAAAACCTGTATCAAAGGAGGGAACAGAAAGACTTGTCAGGGCTGCTTGCAGATATGCTATTGACAATGGACGTCCTTCCGTTACAATTGTGCATAAGGGAAATATTATGAAGTTCACTGAAGGTGGCTTCAAACGATGGGGGTATGAACTGGCAGAAAGAGAATTCCATGAGGAAATAGAATCTGGAAAATTAAGGATGCAGGATTGTATTGCTGACGCATTTCTGCAGAATGCGTTATTGAAACCTGAAAATTATTCAGTTATCGCTACATTGAATCTTAATGGTGATTATGTTTCCGATATGCTGGCTGCTCAGGTTGGAGGTATTGGAATAGCTCCTGGTGCAAATATCAATTATTCGACCGGTGATGCTATTTTTGAAGCGACTCATGGTACAGCTCCTGATATTGCAGGGAAGAATATTGTCAATCCTTGCTCTAATCTTCTTTCAGGTGTAATGATGCTTGAACATATTGGTTGGAATAAGGCAGGCGAACTGATTAATTCAGCTCTTGAAAGATCATTTGAAGCTGGATATGCAACCATTGATCTTGCAAGGTTGATGGATAATGGACACCCTCTTGGTACAAGGGAGTTTACCCAACATATAATTTCACTTCTTTAGATTTATTTATTGTAGATATTTTTTTATACATGAGCACACTTGAAAAAGTCCAAATATTGAGAAATACCCCCAATTCCAGGGACCTGTAATAGTGGGAAAAATGATAAAAATACTTTTTCAAGTAGACTCATACATAAATAGACTAATAGCTATTCAATCAGATTTTATTATATTATTATGATAAAAAGGACTAAAAAGGAATACCTGATATATAAGCTGTCTGATGCTATGAAAAGTTGCACAAAAATGGATGCTGCACTTTTCAAGAAGTTAGATGTCAAAAGGGGCTTAAGAAATGAAAATGGAACAGGAGTTCTTGTCGGACTTACAAATATCGGAAATGTTGTAGGCTATGACAGAAAACCTGACGGGACACTGGAACCTATTGAAGGTCAATTGTTCTTCCGTGGATATGAAGTTAAGGATCTTGTTCATGCAATTACCAGAGAAAAAAGATTCGGTTTTGAAGAAATATGTTTCCTTTTACTTTCAGGTCGGTTGCCTGATGCTGAAGAACTACAGTCCTTCAAGGAGCTTATCTATGATAATATGCCTCTGGAGCAAAAGACTATTTTACATATCATTGAACTTGAAGGTAATGATATCATGAATATTCTTGCCCGCAGCGTAATGGAACTTTATACATTTGATCAAAATCCGGCTGATACATCACGTGATAATTTGATGCGTCAAAGTATTGAACTGGTCTCAAAATTCCCTTCAATCATTGCCTATGCGTTCAATATGTACAGACATAAGGAGAAGGGTCGTTCTCTTCATATCAGAGATGCACAGCCAGGTCTGTCTCTGGCTGAGAACTTCCTATACATGTTGAAAGGAACGGGCTATACTGAACTGGAAGCAAGGACTTTGGACCTTCTGATGATTCTGCATTCAGAACATGGTGGTGGTAACAATTCAACGTTCACAGTGAGGGTGACTTCTTCAACGGGTACTGACACATATTCGTCAATAGCTGCAGGTATCGGTTCGTTAAAGGGCCCCAAACATGGAGGGGCGAATCTGAAAGTCTGTGATATGCTTTCATTCCTGAAGAAGTCTGTGTCTGACTGGACGGATGAAGCTGAAATAGAAACATACATAAGACGGATACTTAATAAGGAAGTCTTTGACAAGGAAGGTCTGGTATATGGTATCGGTCATGCAGTATATACAAAGTCTGATCCAAGGACAATTCTACTGAAGGAAATGGCTGAAGATCTGGCGAAAGAGAAAAACAGGATAGAGGAATTTGACTTCTTGAAACGTGTTGAAAAAGTTGCTATTGAAACCGTTTATTCAGTTAAGGGGACGAAGAAAATTCTATGCGCCAATGTGGATTTCTATTCTGGCTTTGTCTATGATCTGATAGGTATATCGAAGGAAATCTACACCCCGCTTTTTGCTATGGCCCGTATTGTCGGGTGGTGTGCTCACAGAAATGAGGAACTTAATTTTGAAGGCAGGAGAATAATTCGTCCTGCATACAAATGTATTACCGAGGAAAATAAATACATAGATATAGAAAAACGCTAATGGAAGTATTCATCAAAGAAGTCATTACACGCAGGGATCTTAAAAAATTTGTTAGGTTTCCTAATAAGCTGTATAGAAATAATAAGTACTATGTCCCTCAGTTAGAGTCAATGGATATGGATATGCTTGATCCTAAAAAGAATCATGCATTTCAGGTCTGTGAAGGAAAATATTTCCTTGCCTATAATGGCGATGGTGAAATTGTAGGACGTGTAGCAGGTATTATCAATCATGCATACAACGAAAAGGTCAATCAGAAAATTTGCAGATTCAGTTGCCTTGATTTTATTGATGATAATACCGTTTCAAAAGCTTTGATGGATGCAGTCGAGTCATATGCGAAGGAACATGGACTTGATGTTATGAGTGGTCCAGTAGGGTTCCTTGAATTTGATGCGGCAGGCGTTCTTGTAGAAGGCTTTGATGAGTATCCAACAGCCTATGGCAAGTATAATGATCCATATTATAATGATCATCTTCTGGCTCTGGGTTATTCAAAAGAGACAGATTGGGTTGAATTCAATATCTGTCTTGATAACTATGACAGGGAAAGGGATAAACGTGCTGCAGATCTGATAGCTGAAAGGTATCATCTGCACCAGGCTGAACTGAAAAGCAGAAAAGATATCTACAAGTATCTTGATGGGGTTTTTGACGTAATGAACAAATGCTATGCATCGATTCATGGATATTCTGAATTGACAGAAGGTCAACTGGAAGATTTGAAAAACCAGTTTGTTCCAAATGCAGATCCTGATCTTGTCTCAATAATACTCGATGAAAATGAACAGGTGGTTGCATTCAGCATTTGGATGCCATCTTTGTCAAAGGCCTTGATCAAGGCAAAGGGACATCTGTTCCCATTTGGGTTTATTCATATTCTCAAGGCACTTCATAAAAATGATACTTTTGATACATTGTTGATCTCTATAGATGACAATTATAAAAGAAAGGGCCTAAGTGCCATGATATTTGATAAAATGTATGTAGGAGTCAAAAAATTCGGTGCCAGATTCCTGGAGACAACTCGTGAACTTGAATCAAACAATAATGTTCAGAACCTGTTCAACAAGTTCAGTCCCCGCCAGCATAAAAGGGCAAGATGCTATATGAAAAATCTATAGGTTAATGCCTGACCGGACAAACAGGAAACATAATGACCCATATCATAACAGAAAATCGCATAACTGATAATAAAGTAGAATGGACAGAAGGGATTTTATTAGAAATACGGCTGTAATTACTGCAGCTGGCATTATATGTCCCGATGCAATCGCATCATCAGACAATCAGACAAAGAATATCCAGGGCTCTGTTGACGGAAAACTGATTACTTCTGCTCCCATGCTTCAGAATTTCGCAGAAACGTCAATCGGTGTCGCATTTTCAGTCAGCGCCATGGCAAATGGCTTTGTTAAAGTATCGGAAGTTGATGATATGTCGAATTTCAGGCTTATCAAGTGCGGCGGATATCGTGTAACAGGTATGAACGCTGATGTAATGCAGATACGTGTTACTGGGTTAAAACCATCTACCAGATACTATTATACTATAGGTGCTGATAGGATAAGTTATGAGGGTGGGTATAGAATGCGGATTGTTTCCACTGAAGAAGATCCTAAGATATACAGTTTTATTACTTCCGGTCCGGGGACAAGTAGTCATTTCTGTGTAATCAATGATACGCATGCGAACTTTTCTACATTCCAGCTACTTCAGGAGAAGATAACGGCGTTAAATCCGTCATGTGTGGTATGGAATGGAGATGCTACAAATTGTGAAGAGTCTATAGATAGTCAGAAGGAAATCTTTTTCTATCCTCCAATAAAGAATTCAGATTATGCTTCGGAAATCCCATATCTTTTTTGTCCGGGAAATCACGACAGCAGAGGAATGGCAAATAGGAGCTTGGAGAAGATATGGATGTACCGTCAGCCTGAGGAAAGGCTATCAAGGGATTGGGATCTTGGTAGAAATTTTGCTATAAGACTTGGTGATATTGCAATGATAGGACTTGATACGGCTGAGGATAAACTTGATGAAAATCCCATCTTTGCAGGACTATTCTCAAGTTCCGAGTATAGGAAAGCTCAGGTAAAATGGCTTCAGCATGTTTTATCCCTTAAGAATATTAAGAATGCACCATTTATTGTGGCTTTTTGTCATATTCCATTATTTGACAGCAATCCAAGACACAATCCTGGTGATGTCTATCCAAATGATACTGATTCAAGGTATGATACAAATTTTGCAGAATGGCAACGTACCTGTTCTGATCTTTGGATGCCTGTTCTCGAAAAGGCAGGATGTAAACTTGTGATAACTGCACATGAACATGCTGTAAGAATTGACGGACCGACAAAGGAACGTCCATGGACTCAGATAGTGGGTGGTGGACCAGCTCTTGGCAATCCACCGACAGTTATTGAAGGTAAAGTTCTGAATGGACAGTTGCAGGTCTCTATATGCAATGCTGCAAATGGAGATACAATGGGGCAGGTAACACTGAAATCAAAATAGATCTGAACTCCAGTAGACCGGTAGCTTTCTAATATTTGTACATAAGTCTGGTAAATCATAAAATGAGTATGAAGAACGAATACCTATTATCAAAACCTAGGTACGGAATCCTTGATGGTTTGCGCGGAGTGGCCGCAATAATGGTCGTATTCTTCCACTGTTTCGAGACATACATTCCCCGAATAGGTACTCAGATTATAAATCACGGATTCTTAGCCGTTGACTTCTTTTTCGTGTTGAGTGGCTTTGTGGTTGGCTATGCATATGATGATAGATGGGGAAAGATGACTCCTTGGGGATTTTTTAAAAGACGATTGGTACGTCTGCACCCTATGGTAATAGCAGGTACAGTTATAGGCGCATCTTTGTTCTTCTTTGGAGAGTACGCAGGCTTCCCTCAAATATCACAATGCCCGGGGTGGAAGTTTATACTTTGTTTTATCATGGGTATTCTAATGATTCCGACAGGAAAAAACCTTGACATCAGGGGCTGGGGCGAAACGAACAGTTTCAATGGTCCCAACTGGTCGCTGACTTTTGAGTATATCGGTAACATTCTCTATGCCTTTGTCTTCAGACATCTTCCTACTTTGGCCCTCATAGCTCTGTGCGTACTTTCTGCTGTTCTGACTCTGGACCTTACACTCGGCTGGGATATATTCGGCATAATAACTGCCGAAAATGGCGAGCCGCAATATGGAGTTATAGGAGGATGGTCTTTGACACCGGCGCAGATGTATATTGGTTTTACCAGACTTTTATATACTTTCCTCTGCGGTCTAATCATCTCCCGCATTCTTCCTAAGAGAATTACTCAGAACAATACAAGTGGCAGTCCCATCATTGTGAAAGGCGGTTTCTGGTGGGCATCACTTCTGCTTATTGCTGTTTTCTCAATTCCGTGCATCGGCGGAAAAGAAGGTGTTGTAAATGGATTGTACCAGGCCATATGTATTATTATTGTCTTTCCTATCGTTGTCCTTATCGGTGCCGGTGGAAAGACAACCGATCTGACAAGTACCAGAATTTGCAGGTTCCTTGGAGATTTGTCATACCCTCTTTACATAACTCATTTCCCGTTTATGTATATGCAGATGGCTTGGGTAGGAAATCATCCTGATGCTCCGCTATGGCAACACATTGTATTGAACCTCGGTGTCGTGATTATTTCAATCATTCTTGCGTGGACCATATACAAAGCATACGACCTGCCTGTACGTAACTGGTTGACTGAAAAAATACTCAAAAATCAAATGCATAACTAACGCTAATTGGTCATGCATGAATAATCTGGGCATCATCTTAACTAAGATCAGTGATATCGTGCTGCTAAATAAATTAAATTTGCCATCTTCGCATTCTACCCCAAGTTTTCGGCCTATAGCTCAAATTGCGTGCTCAACTCTTTGTAAATGACTAACATAAAGTTAATTGCAGGCTTCAAGATAGCTTGAAGCTAAAGTTCTTTAGATCTTTTGCATATGGTTCAAGGTCTACAGGCTATTATCTTAGCACAGACACACTATTTGGGACAGTATCTACCATTGGGGCAGTATCCAGACGCTTCATATACCATTTGATTTTAATATCACTCTTTAACATACAGGTTCTTTCTAAAAAATTGAGTGTAAGAGTTGAATCCTGGAATCTGTCGGAGGGTAAGGAATCAATATTGAGGCGTTGGGTTGATCTTGTCGTAACGGATGTTGTATCCGAATGTCATGAATGGGTTGAAATCCTGTCCGATGCGTGACTTTAAGATATCAGTAATACGTTTTTTTGTTTTCTTGTTGATTGTTCTCATATTGTTGACAACTGCAATGGCCCTTGGTATTTTCTCCGCAGGTATCAATGTCGCACTTGGACTGATAACAAGACTTACAGGCATGAATATGCCATTCCCGATATCCCTGGCTTCGCATCTTATAGCTTCGGGACCATAATTTATCTGGATTTTAAGTATTCCCCAGTCATCTTCTATTATATGTGCTTTGGCAGTAAGTCTTCCTTCGCTTTTCCATTCAAGTACATCGACAAGCTTATCTCCATACTCATATGTGCCTACAAGCTCGAACGTCTCATGTTTGGTGAACCTTCTTCGCCACGAGCCATGATATCCATATAGCAAATCGAATAAGTCAAAATGACTGAAAATCTCCTTGAAGTTCTCTTCTGTCTTTTTATCAAGTTCAATATTGCTACTTATGATTCTGTTGTCTGTGTCGATGGTTTTCCCATTTATTACATGCCTGTTTAAGGTCGCTGTTATATTGACATCATCATTTTTCAAACATAGTCTTGCTGTTGGCCCGAATCCTGAAATCGTGGCCCATCCCTTTGCTATTGCCAGCATTGCAGACGGAATAATCTTTGCAATAGTTGGTGCTTCGTGGGATGATAGGTTGTAGGTAACTTCGGCACCATAATTCTTAAGCTTTTTCTCGTTTTCATCAGCCCTTTTCCAGACCTGGGAAATAATGTATTCAGCTGCAGTCTTTCCTTTTGGTAAAATGTAGGCTGCGGAAATCATGATAGGCTGGGGTAGTAGAAAAACAGGGGCAATTTCTGTTGTATCTTTCTTCTTTTCTGGTAATAGCCGTATTTCCTGACTCTTGTATCCTATGAATGAGTATTCCAGACTAACGGAATCCTCATAATTGCCGCTTATTCGTATGTTGTATTTTCCCTGTTCATCAGTCAGTGCTGTGTTGCCAGTCTCCTTGATATATACCATCAGGTATCTCGCAGGAACATTGGTGGAGTCCTGTAGGAATACCTGCCCCTTTATGTTCCTGGATCTTAAGGAATCCTGTGCATTAATTTTAGGAACAAGTAACGAAATAATAAGAATCAGTATATATCTTTTACAATTCATCTATTGGAAGCTGATGATGGATAACATTGATGATGAGGTATTATTGATGATGAGAACAGTGTAATCTGACTAAAACGGCGAGGGAGGCTTTGTCGCCTCCCTCCCTTATTTATTATTTTGTTACGGCCTTGTATTCAGGTCTGTATGATACATTATTTTCATCAGGGAAGTCCTCAGGAACTTTTTGAGACACCCTGCCGGTTGCGCACCATTCAGCACCTCTAAGAAGTAGAACCTGGAATCCTGTACATTGCATCGCAGGGTTATCTTCAAGTGTTCCACCTGCGTGTCCAAGCATTATATGGAATATTCTTGCTTTGCCATAATCTACTGTGAAAATCAGAGGTTCTTCACGTCCAGATCCGCTAAGTTCCGTTGGCGCATATGCGGTATAAAGAAGATCTTTGATTTCACCCGGGCCTCTCATCAGGTCATATAGTTCATCCTTTGCATGTTTCCATTTACATGGAAGACCTTTCATAATAGGATTGGATTCATTTCTGCAGTTAAGAACATATTCATGTTGCTGTCCATGGTGTCCGCCTGGTCCGGCTGTTGTGTCTTTTACAAGTCCACCGTCTTTCCAATATATGTATGGTCCGGCTGTCTCGTTTCTGCCTTCCCATCCACCAAGAGCTATTATCTTGTTGAATTCTTCCCATTTGCCGAATGCATTGTCTGCTGCGTGATATACAACAAGACCGCCACCATTGTTGATATAGTCAAGGAATCCCTGCTTCATGCTTTCATTCCAGTTGTCTCCATTATAATCAAGTACAACAAGTCTGTATTTGCTGAAATCAACATTGAAACTTTCCATGTCACCGCCGGCTGCAGGTGATTGGGCTATCTCTGCAGTGAAAAGACCAGAATTGTTAAGAGTCTGCTGCAAAGCAATACTGCTTACTGGCCAGTTGTGATTGTTCTGTCCGGTAATTATGATTGTTGATATTGGCTCCTGTGCGCATGATGAAATCAGAACGCATGCCAATAATGTGATAATTGAGTTTAGTATTTTCATGTTTGTCAAATTATTTTGTTTCGCTGACATATTTTGCAAGTGGAATATTAAGAACTGCTGCAGGTAAAGTTACATATTTTACGACGATTGAAATCATACTTGAACATAAAGTTCTAGTTTTTATATACTCTTCGTCGTACTGCTCCCCGTTTCTGATTCTTTCCAGTTCATTTTCATATGATGCCAGTCGCGTGGCATAGGACTTGTAGATGGACAGGTGTTCCTGTACAGTTTTTCTCCATTTAATTGCCTGCTGCATATTCCACGCCTGAATAATAGTGTTTTCAGCTTTCCTTGCTTCAGCCCAGGATGAAGGTGTCTGCTCGTTACCCATAGTGCTGTTGCTATTGTATTTGCTCATAAGATTGTCCAGTGCACTTTCGAGTTCTATTACATTCTGAGCCTCTTCAGATGACTGCCATGATGATGAAATCTCTTCTACCAGCACCTTCAGATCCTGCTCAAGGGTAGTGTGGGAAGATGATTCAATGTCATTACTCAATTGCCTCAATGAGTCAGCAATTGCTTTGTATTTATCTTCCTTCAATTCTATGTTGGTTGCAATAGTTAATTTGTTCGGATATTTTTCTTTTATGTAGTCTACAGCTATCGATTCATCAGTCCTTGACATTTTGACAATCTTTTCAGCGTCTTTTTCATCTATACCCCATTTATTTGAAAGATAAGGACATAGTGCAGCGTAGATATGCTCTTCTGTTACATTTCCTATGTCTATTCCTGCTGCTTTCACTGCGCTATCCTTGTCTTCCTGGGATATTTTAAGCTTTGGAATAACATTCTCTTTCTCTTTTTTTGGAGCGTTTTGCAGTTCGATTATGGAATTTGAATACTTAACGGTCATAATAGACAATGCTGCTTCTACATTCTGCTGCTGAAGTTTCCAGGCAGCAGAACTATCCGGTGTTACCATCCATTTTGCGGAAGGTAGTTGAACAATGTTGCTGATAGCGTCCTGAAAATTGGAAAAATCAAGAGTCGATGATGGAGTAGGATTATCATAGATGTTAAGCTGCATTTTCCAGTCTGCAGGGCCTGCAGGGGTCAAATCCTGAATGTATTTCTTGTAATCCTTTGACTGGGCACCTGTTGCCTCTTTCCCGCCGGCACCTGGCTTCTTTGCGCCACATTCAGTACAGAAATTACCTGTATTATGCTTTCCGCAATCGGGACATGTCCACTCTTCAGGTTTCTTTTCTCCGCAATTTGTACAGAATTTTCCCTCATTACCTTCATTTCCGCACTTAGGACATTTCCATGGTGTCACCGGTTCAGGTCTCTTTGTGCCGCATTCCTTGCAGAATTTACCACTGTTGTCCTTTGTACCGCAGCTTGGGCAATCCCATTTTTCTATCGATACTTTTGCGGTTGTATCAAGGGATGTCGTCTTCTGTTCAGGCGTATCCTTGCCAGATACTTTGTTTATCAACTTTACAAGTTCCTTATCGGCAACATCGAAAGCCTGTTTCTTCAATGAATTGATGATTTCCTGGGAGTAGGCACTCTCGGATATTATCATCACTAATGTAAGGAATAAAAATCTTCTCATGAATCTAGAATGTAAACTCTAAGCCAACAGAGAATTCTGGTTTGCTTTCAGCTAATGAATTGCCCCATAGATATACACCAAGGCGCTTGTGATTGTAATACAATCCTAGAAACGGCTTGACATCTTCATTGAAATGCAGTGAATGTTTAATTCCGGTCATAGGACCAAGAATGTCTCCATTTTTCAGTTCAAAATTGTAACCAAGGCACCATTGCTGATTATAATAATCCGTCAAATCGTCGAAGCATCCAATTTCTGTATTTGTCAGCCAGAACAATTTCTCATTGTTCGTAAGACTACCCTGTAACAGAACTGTATTGAGAAGTCCTCCAAACTTGAATTTGTCACTGCTGTTGAACCATGGCTGAATCATTGCGCCGATTGAAAACCACTTTGAAAAGGTGTAGCCTAATTTTGCTGTAAAAGCAGTCGAATGGTAATCAACACCGGCTTGGAAATCGAAACCAAGGTCCAACCAGTTTGTTAGACCATATTGCCAGTATGTATACGCCCCCTGATTGTTCTCTCCGGGTTGAAATTGATACTCGAAATATCCATAGATTGTTCCCTTCCCAAGTGGAGTGGCGTAGAAAGGTATTTGAGAGAATGCAGTAGAGGTGATAATTGTAAATAGAAGCAGTAAAAGTGTTTTTTTCATTTTCTTGTAAAAAAAATAATTGTAGAATATTGATATCTGAATAAACTATGTTTTGTCCGGCAAAGGTAATTATTATTTTTTTCGTAACTTAGAGATGTTTAATGATTTATTGATAATATTTCCAATGAAATCCAAATTGTTGATACTCAGTCTTATGATTGTGACATCAGTGACATTGTCTGCACAGTCATTACTCCCTAAGCCTACTTCTGTTATAATGTCAGATGGACATTACAATTTTGATGGTCCTATATCCATTTCGTCGCCGGACATCTTCCAGTCTGATGTCAATATTTTTTCTGAATATGTTGAATGTGCATTTGCCACTGAGACTGTCAGAAAAAATAGTCATGCGGATATTTCATTGAAGGAAAACAGTACGCTGCAATCAGATGAGGCGTATACTCTCAGGATTGATAAAAGAGGGATCAGGATTGAAGGAAGCCGTCCAGGTGTATTCTATGGCATCAGGACCCTGCAACAACTGATGGATCAATACGGCCTCTCACTTCCATATGTTGAAATTTCAGATGCTCCCCGTTTTGGGTGGAGAGGGCTTATGCTTGACTGCGGAAGATATTATTTCCCGGTGGAATTCATCAAGCAGTATATTGACAGGATGTCCTACTACAAACTCAATGTCTTTCACTGGCATCTTTCTGAGGATGGTGGATGGCGAATTGAGATTAAAAGTCATCCGGAACTGGTTGCAACATCAGCATGGAGACGCTCTACACAGATTGATAGAGCAGGGACACAGAATAATGTTCCCCATGGCGGTTATTATACACAGAAACAGATAAGGGAGATAGTGCAATATGCGAAGGAGAGAAATGTAACAATTGTTCCAGAAGTTGACCTGCCAGGTCATACAGTGTCAATACTTGCTGCTCATCCCGAACTTAATTGTACCGGAAAACAGGTTTTTCCTGAAATCCACTGGAGAATATGGGATGATGTCCTTTGTGTAGGTAATGAAGGGACGATGAATCTGATCAAGGATATTCTTTCTGAACTTATTGATATATTCGATGGTGAATATATCAATATCGGAGGCGATGAGGCTCCTCATAAGCATTGGGAGAATTGTCCAAAGTGCAAATCCTTGATGGAGAAGGAGGGAATAGAGACCACGAGGGGGCTTCAGAGCTGGCTGACTGCACAAATGGACGAATTTGTCAGATCAAAGGGCAGGAAGATAATAGGATGGGATGAAATACTGGAAGGCGGCAAGCTTGGTAAGGATGCTGCTGTAATGAGCTGGAGAAATTCTCAAAGCGGACTTGATGCTACAAGACTCGGCAACAAGGTAGTAATGTCTCCGACAAGTTATATGTATATTGACTATTACCAAAGTAAGGACTGTCAGTACGAACCTTTCGCTATAGGTGGATATCTTCCTCTGGATGTAGTCTATGGCTACGAACCAATAACGAGTGAGTTTAGTGGTGACCAGGAGAAACTCGTAATGGGCATTCAGGCGAACCTGTGGTGTGAATATGTCCACTCACCGGATCACGCATGGTATATGACATTTCCACGCGCCCTGGCGTGTGCTGAAATAGGGTGGTCGGTGGATAGGAGTAAAAACTATCAGGATTTCAGAGACAGGCTTAATGATATTCTTTATTCTATGGACAGGGATCAGATTCCTTTCCGTATACCGGAACCTGTAGGACTTGACAATCCTGTTGTTGAAAACGGCACGGCCCATTTCGATCTTAAGATACCTGTACGTGGCTCTCAGATATACTATACGACAGATGGGAGTGATCCTCAGTATAACGGAAGGCTATACGATGGCCCATTTGCCTTGCCATTGAGTGTAGGCGGGATTAATCTTAGGTGTACAGTGAAATTGCCTTCTGGAAGATATAGTGCGCCATACTCTTCACAAAAGAAATAATGGCAAAAGGAGTAAAGGCAGTAGGGAAATCGCTGTTGATATACTACCATATAAAAAAAAACCTGCGCTTTGTTGGAGCGCAGGGCGTATCTTTTTCAAAGCTATCTATTTTTCCAGATATTCTTCGCCAAGGTTTTCATATGTTTTGCCGTCAACGATATTATCAGCTTTATAGTCTGAATAATACTCCTCTGCAATTTTCTTGTATTTGTTGAACATGGTAACAACCGTGCTGTAGTCGTCTCCCTGAACAATCGGAATATCTGTAGTCTTGTTGCCTGAGAAAGCGAAATTCAGTTCCCAGTCTCCCAGATTGCTGTAGAATTCATTTGCTCTGAAGGCTTCCCTTCCATACACTTGAGGAAGACCTTCTTCTATGTATTCTGTGCCATTGTCAAGATGCTCTTGAAGCATTGCATAGAACTTTTCCCATCTAGGTAAATAGAACAATCCTACAAGACCGGCCCATTCTCTCCATGAGTAGTCAAAAATCATAGGATCACCATCTGCTCCCCATATTGTGACAAGTGATGATGCATCTTTTTCAAGCAGGTTCTTTTCATCTTCATTCTCTCCCCAGCTTCTTGACATAGATACCCATCTATAGAAATTCAGTTCAGAACGTGTATGAAGAAGTGTCTCAACATCCTTTAACATTTCAATGAACCTTCCACTATGAAGGGCAAAGGCTTCCTTGTCCTTAGCCATGAATGCTTCAGCAGCTTTCTTGTGTATTGCCTGACCGAGGTTTGACATGATTTGACGTTGTACATCTATCAAATCAAATCTATATGGTGCAGATAATTTCATGTCGGCTGAATCTGCAAGCAGTAATTGCTCTGCATCGAGTAGCAATATCGGGTTATAAGGAATGCCAAGACCTGCATTTGGCCCTGATTTCTTCACATTCACTGCTGGACGTGCTGCTATTATGGAACTTCTTTCAGTTCCGTTTGTGCCTGGACGATAAGGTCCTTCAAGAAGCAATTCCCATGCCTTGTTTGCGTTGTCGGATTCCTTTCCGTATCTTCTCCGGGCATACTTGTATAACCATTTGTTAATGTCGATACTTTCTTTATGAAGAGGCATTTCAAATGCAAGGTCATAGTATACCGGATTCTGTTCAATAGACTCAGGGAAAAGACCAGAACCGCATATGTTAGGGTTCATCTTAAGTGCATTCATGTATTGGTTGGATGCAAGAAGTCTAAGGTCACCGTGAAGTGTAATTCTGCCTCCGAAATTATGAAGGTTGCCGGCTACAATAGGATAGCCCCAGCCTGCATTTTCCTTTGCACAATGGCTGCCATTGAGGTCAAGGATTACCAGTCTCTCCTTAGGAACAGCTTTGACAATAGGTTCGCGCATGCTCCATGCCTGCATTATCCATTTTGATGATGGGTCAAATGATTTGAACAAACTATCAATGGCGTGTCCGACAGCGGAAAGGTATTCTTTTGTATCAACCGGTGGAGCACTCTCATGGAATGGGTCTGCAGCAAACATGCTGTTTGTTCCGAATAATTTCTGTTCTTCTTCCAGGAATGTTCTGCCGAATTGTGCAAACAATGGATCTGTAGGGTCCAGTTGACCGGCACCGGTAAATCCGCACCATTTTGGCTGAAGGAGAATGTTTGCATCTGGGTATTTATCCTTCAGTTCCCTTGGTACATATCCTGAGAATCCCTGCTGGATAGGTGTCATTCCAAGTTCACGTTGACGGTCAAGAATCTGTTTCCCAAGTGTGATATGCTTGTCTATCCATGACTTTGGAAGTGGCCCACCATAACTTTGAAGATTCTGCATCCATTGCCATGCAGAATGGCCAGGGCCTGCCAGGAATGATCTTGCTTCCTCGTCAGTGAAGTTGTATTTAAGAAGGGTATTGTACCAAACAGCATCCAATCCAATCATGGAAAGTGGCATGTTGATGGAATTCATAGCCATATAGTCTATTTCCTTCTGCCATCTTTCCCAGTCCCACCATGTACAGGTATAACTTAGGGTACAATAGTTAAAGTAGACACGATATTTACCGTTTATTGTATTCTGTTGTTTTTCAGGCATTGGAAGATCCTTAGGAAGGTTCAACTGGTTTCCAAACCATGAAACATGAGCATTACAAGTGTACTTCAGGTACTGGTTGTATGCGGTAGCCAATGCTATCGTACTACTGCCTCTAAGGACAACCTTCCCATTCTCAGAGTCAATTTCGTAAGTATCCAAACTATCAACCTGAGGTATCAGTTCAAGCTTGTACTGACTGGAGTAACCTGGTGTTACCCGCTCTATCAGATCATATGCTGCCTTTATCTTTGGGTCGGTACATGATATCATCACTGCGGTGATGATGGTTAGAATAAATAATTCTTTAATTTTCATTGTATTTAATATTGTATGTTCCAAATTCATATTCCTTGCCATCAATAATTGCCGTTATACCTACAGGAATAGTAACGGACAGGTCAAGGTCAGATTTTCCTTCCTCTTTTTCCCAACTGACTGATATTATACCATAGGGTGTTTCCTTGGTTGCTTTCATCCATGTGATACCATCAGGAGCCTGAGGCTTTATTTCAATCTTTTTGTATCCTGGTTGTAAAGGTCTGATTCCTCCAAGTCCCTGGTAAAACCAACTGTTTATCCCGTTATAGCAATTATGCAGTCTGCTACGTCTCCCATCCCAGCTTTCCCAGGTTCCTGTACCATTGTTATTGATCATGTAAAGATATCCTGGGTAATCATTTTGACTTAACATCTTGTATAATAACTCAGAATTCCCAGATAAGGTAGCCCACTCAGCAAGAACAGGTACTCCTACAAGTCCAACACCAATATGGTCGTGGTATATATCAGTGCATCTCTCTTTCAGTTTCAAGACAACTTTTCCCTGTAACAAATCTGGAACAGCCCCAACCAACAATGGATATACCATATCTATTTGTGACCCTGTTCCATAAATGTTGCTTTCCTCATGGAAGAATGTTTCATGAATTCGGATATTTAGATTCCTACGCTTTTCGATAAAATCTTTTTTATCGTTTTCAAGTCCTAAATATGATGCAATATCAATAAGTTCTGAATAACTCTGACTGATCGCACAGTTGTTGATAAGATTGATTGATTCCTCGTCTGTTACATCAACACCATCAGGAGCCAGCCAGTCTCCTAAGTACCAGTTTCTATACTCAGTATTCGGCCACTTGTTCAGTAATCCGTCATTTGACCAGGCGTCAACATATGTCAACCATTTTTTCATGGTTGGATAGCATTTTTCAATAAGTCGGAAATCCCCGTAGTTCATCAAGGTTCTCCATGGTGCCTGAATAATGAAACTACACCAGTATGGACCGCCTCCTGCAGAACATGGACATGGTGCGGTATGTGGAAGTCCTCCGTCTTCCCTGATAACATCAATCCATGATTGTAACCAGTTGTAGTACAATGGTGAAACATCGAATATGGTCTGTAGTGATAGTGTTGATGCATTGCCATCACCTCCATAGCCTAGTCTTTCTATGTTTGCACAGTCAACCATATAACCGTCAAATGCAAGGTTTTCCATTGTCCATGAAATCATATGTTCAATTTTGTTCATGTTGGAATCAGAACATTCGAATGTTGCGGTACGAGGATAGTCTGTCCTCATTCGAAGTGCTTTTATTGAGGATAGTTCTGGTTTTTCTGGGCATCCTTTAATAATGACATACCTGAAAACGTGATGGTTGAATTTGTTGGTGAATGTATATTCTTTTCCAGGTGAAATCAGGATGTTTCTGCTTGTCTCCATAATCTTCCCGTCATCCTGAATATGGTCACTGAAGGATATAATGACAGTGTCTCCCTTTGGAAATTCAGGAAGGGAAATTTCAAACATCCCGTTGATAACTTTCCCCATGTCAGCAATCCAGCAATTGTCCTTGTATGGTTCTAATGCTGTGGCTTCTGTTATTTCCTTGACTCTGCAAAGTTCGCACATCTGTTGTGAGGCTTCAATGCTGTCAATTGATATTATGTCAACGTCGTTCCATGATAGCAAATCAAGGTCGTAGTTTTTCATTGATTCAGGAATGATGTTAGCATCAATGATTTCTCCCTTGAACTGCCAGGATCTCCAGTTTCCAATATCTTTGTATCCACTTTCCCTTCCTGCCCATGTTCCGTCTGTCCAAAGTACAGGTATTCCATTTATGTCAAGTTCTGCATTTAATATGCCACCTTCATATTCAGCATTAAAAGTCTGTTTCTTATACCATCCCGGAGATAGTATTATTGAGATTTCATTCTCCCCGTCATTTAAAAATGATGTTACATCGTATGTTACAATCATGGAACGTTTGTCAAGTTGTGAAACAGCAGGAGTAAGCACTGCATCTGAGATTCTTTCACCATTGACATATGCCTCGTGGTATCCAAGTGAGTTGATATGTAGAAATGCGTAATTGATATTCCGGTCGTATTGGAATTTCTTCCGGACAATAGAACCATTCTTGTATCCGATGTATTTGCCCTTCAGCTTTTCTGGTCCTATTATACCAACCGAGAACCTTTCTATATTACTCCAATCAGAAGCTTTTTCTTCATTATACCAGACCCGGACCCTCCAGAAATATAAGTGCCTTGCGTTTAGGCTTTTGCCACGATATGAAACAAATACCTGTTCATCCGATATGATTTTTCCAGATTTCCAGATGTCCGCATAGCCGTCTAGTAACAAATCCTTATCGGATGCTACTTCAATTTCATATGCGAACTGTTTGAATTCAGGAATCGATGAATTGATTTTCCAGCTGAAATGAGGTGTGAAAGTATCAATGCCAAGTGGACTGCTAAGTCCTTCACATTGCAAATCGTATAATTCAATAGTCCTGCCGCACGAACATATGCTACAAAGTATCAGTAGTAGATATAGGTGTTTTTTCATATTCGGGGGTATTGTAATTACAAACATATGTCAATATACATCAGGGAAACGAATCCAAGTATCAGTGCATATGACGCCTGTTTCTGATATCCATGACTATGTGTCTCTGGAATCATTTCATCACTTACAACGTATAGCATTGCTCCTCCCGCAAAGGCAAGCATCGCCGGTAATAGATATTCTGATATGGATCCAATCCCAAATCCAATCCATACACCTATTACTTCGAGTAATGCTATTGCTAGTGAAATAACAAATGTTCTCAATCTACTGACTCCTGCAATCAGGAGTGGGGCAATAACAACCATCCCCTCTGGAATGTTCTGAACTGAAATACCTAATGTAACAGCCCAGGCGTCAGTTGTCTCAGCTGAATTGAAACCGACTCCGGCAGCTATCCCTTCTGGAAGTTTATGAAGGGCGATTGCCATAACAAATAAAAGTATCTTGTTCAAGGAGGAATTGTTTTTGTGCTCCTCGCTCTCAAGACCTGTAATTTTGTGAAGATGGGGGGTGACAAAATCAAGCATGTTGAGAAACAACATTCCAAGTACAACTCCGGCTATAACCAGCCACCAGTTGCTGATGCCTGCAGAATGTGCTGCTGGAAGGATCAGGCCAATTGTAGATGCCGCCAGCATTACTCCGGCGCAGAATCCAAGAAATGTGTCATTCCATCTGTGAGGTAATTCCTTTATGGCAAAACCCAGTGCCGATCCAATTATTGTCGCAATACTTAAACCTGCAGCACTTATCCAGACCTGATTCATAACCCTTTGTTGAAATATTCGAAAAGAAAATAATTAAAAAATACTATCGGCCAGAGCTTCGAGTGCAGGAATATCAGTCAGTTTCATTCTGCTTTTTAAGGTAACAATCTGGTCTGATATTGACACATTCTTTAAAGTGGCAAGAGATTCCTTGATTACTCTGGCTGCAGAAGGTGCCCATGAACCATTCTCAATGATTCCAAATTTTCTATTACATAGCCCTTTTGCCTGAAGTCTGTGTATGTAATCGCTCATTGGAGTAAATACTCCGGCATCATATGAGGCGGCAGCGAGTATTATGTGTGAGTATGCAAACGCTTGAGCTACATTGTCTGCCATGTCAGAACGGCATAGATCCCGAATTATTACATTTTCACATCCTCTGGAAACAAATATTTCCTTTAATTTTTCAGCAGCAACCATTGTTCCTCCATGAATGGAGGCAACAGCTATTAGAACTCCCTCAACTTCAGGCTCGTATTTGCTCCATTTGTCATAGAGCTGAATGTATTTAATAAGATCATCTTCCAGTATTGGACCATGAAGCGGGCGTATTGTCTTGATGGGCAGTGTTGCGGCTTTCTTTAACAAATTCTGAACCTGAATCCCATACTTGCCGACAATATTAAGATAGTAACGTCTAGCTTCATTTTTCCAGTTACTGTCATCACTGCCATAAAAACCGCATTTGCAGAGAGCCCCGAACTTTCCGAATCCATCTGCGCTGTATAATGCGCCATCAGCTTTGTCAAAGGAGACCATAACTTCCGGCCAGTGAACCATTGGCGCAGCGTAAAAGCATAGGCTATGATCCCTTCCAAGTGCAATGGTGTCTCCTTCCTTAACGGCGATTGTTCTATTATCAAGATTAATCTTCTCAAAGAACTGTGGAATCATTTGCAGTGCCTTTGGGCTAGCAACAACTTTGATTGATGGGAACTTGTTTACAACCCATTCAATTAATGAAGAGTGATCCGGCTCCATATGATGTACCACAAGATAATCTGGTGTTCTACCTTTTAGAATCTCCAACAGATCCGATTTCCATTGTTCCCCCTTGATAGGGTCGATAGTGTCTAATATTGCAATCTTTTCATCTTCAATAATGTATGAATTGTATGAAATACCATCAGGAATTGAATACTGGCTTTCAAATATTTTTCCTTCGCAATTATCTTCACCAATATAAGTTACCTTCTCATTCAGTTGTTTTATCATGTCGCAATTTTGTTTTTTTATATTCTGCAAAGATACTTATTTGAGAATAATATACATAATTGCCATTAAGAAAGTCTGTAACTATTCAGTCGCTGTGGGTAAAAACAACCATCAATGTATCAAGCAAACATTCCAGAAAGATGTCTATTGTTGATATAGGACATACGTGACTGAATAGTTATGAAAGTCTTTGCGGATTCATTCGTTTTTTATGAACCACCATAAATAGTTTTTCAGCTTTATATTCTTTTTTTCAGTTTCTGAAGGAAGAATTTGGGAAATAATAGTTAAGTTTGTCTTATCAAAAATTTATGTAATTATGGAAAATAAATATTCTGGAACCCAGACCGAGAAAAATCTCGAGGCTGCTTTTGCCGGTGAATCTCAAGCTAGAAATAAGTACACATATTTTGCATCAAAGGCAAAGAAGGAAGGTTTTGAACAAATAGCTGAGATTTTCCAGAAGACTGCAGACAATGAAAAAGAACATGCAAAACTATGGTTTAAGGAACTGGGTGGTCTTGGAGAAACAGCTCAGAATCTGGCAGCTGCTGCTGATGGTGAAAACTATGAGTGGACAGACATGTATGAAGGTTTTGCAAAAACTGCAGAGGCAGAAGGTTTTAAATCACTTGCAGCAAAGTTCCGTGCTGTAGCGGCTATTGAAAAACGTCACGAAGAACGTTATCGTGCTCTATTGAAGAATGTTGAGACAGCTCAGGTATTTGAAAAGAGTGAAGTTAAAGTCTGGGAATGCCGTAACTGCGGTCATATCGTTGTTGGTACAAAAGCACCTGAAATATGCCCTGTATGTGCTCATCCAAAAGCATTCTTTGAAGTTAATGTAATAAACTATTAGAATTATGAAAAAGTATACATGCGATGTTTGTGGCTGGGAGTATGATCCTGTAGTAGGTTCACCTGAAAATGGAATTGCACCTGGTACTCCATGGGAAGATGTTCCTGAAGATTTTGTATGTCCACTATGCGGAGTCGGAAAGGATCAGTTCTCTGCTGAGTAATAATTTTACTCTCCATTAACTTTTTTCTGTAATTGGTATAGAATTAAGTATTGGACAATTGGTTTTTGTAGGAGATTGCTTCTGTGTTTCAGATGCAATCTCCTATATTATTGCTACATGCAATCGATAAATGATTTCCTGGACGTAAATGATTTCCCATTTGAATTGTAATCAGTCCTAAATTTATCTTACAGACACACTATTTGAATCACAACCCAGAATAGCTGAACTACTTGGAAAGTTCCTCAATCCAGCCCGGAATTTTTTTTGCTACATTTTCGTTCATTCTATGCCCAAATTTATCTGACCATATTATTGAGAAACCTGCTTTTTCAAGAAGTTTTGCATTTTTCCTGGACTCCACCTGTCCGACGAATTCATCGTCTTTGGAATAAACTCCAAGATTAATTCTGCCAAGTGAAATGTCATGATTCTTTTTGAATTCACTAAATCTTCTAACCACTGTTTCGCTTAATTCGTATTCCTTACGTCCATCTTCCCTTTCGCAGAAGAAAGTATGTTTTCCGTAACCAACTTTACGGATAACATGTTCGATTTCAATGGCGGCATTGCATACGATCTTTATAGAATCCGGAGCATTTACAAATGCTGTGTAAAGTCCTCCAAGACTGGTTCCAGCAATTATTTCCGGTGAAAATACTCTTATGTATTCATCAATTATCTGCAAACTCTCATATGGGTCTTCATTAACTTCGGGGCAGATCCATTCGTAATCCTTGAAATATTTCAAGAATGCAGAACTCGTTCCTGATTTTGAACCAGATCCCATGCCATGAATGTATATTGCGTATTTACTCATTTTATCATTTTCTTTAATAACTCAGGCAGAATACTCTGGAATTCATTTGAATGTTTGCGTCCTGGGATATGTAAATTTTAAGGTTTAACGGGCCAATAGTTCATTGCGGAATTTTCATAATAAGGTTCCAGAGTTTTATAAGATAACTCCGGAACCATCCAGGTCAACTGGAAATACTATTGACTTATTATACTGTTGCTGAAGTACCTATGACCATGTCATTGAATTTTCTCTTCTCCAGCCATTATGAGTCTGTATAAATTGCATCCGATGAAATTGCCGATTACAATTGAAATGTATAATATCAAGACATCAATAATACTAGATGAAAGAAAGTTCAGTGGAACTGTTAGATAGTAGAAGGCATCTGCCACGCAGTGAGGAAATCCGCACAGAATAAACAGTGGTACGGCAAAAAGCAATGGGAGCCATTGCCCTTTTCTTGCAAATGTTACGGAAGTCGTCATCAGGAATCCGCATCCTACGGCAAGCAAACCTGCTTTCAATGGACCGACCGATAATCTTGAACTCAAAATACCCTGTGCTGTGTCCTGTAGCTGAAGAGGTGAGAGTCTGGCCAGTAGAGCCACGGCAAGACAGCCTATTATGTTGCCAAAGAGAATCAAAAGTAAAGTTCCAGTCTCTTTTTTCTTTATAAATCCGGCTGTTCCGGTATATAACTTTAATTTGTATGATACTACTGTAATTAGACCAAATGAGAACATTACAGCTCCTACAACCCCTCCCATTGCAAGGAATCCAAAACCGGCGATGCCAATACATATTCCAGCAAGAATCGATGATTTAATTATAGATTTCATTGATTTTAATTTTCAGCTGTTGATAATTTTCTCAAAGTTATACAAAATTGATTTCCTTTGAAAGAGTCTTGTCTCTATAGTTTTTTGAAATAATTTTCTTGTGTAATTATTCCAATATTAGAATAATTCTAAAAATATTTGTTTATTTTTGTGAAAAAATAATTAAGTCTATTTCAAACATAGGTACTTCAGAAAGTCTCAAAATTGAGAATCACCCCAATTGCAGATTTTTGTACTAGTGGGAGGGCTACAAAATGTTTTTTGTTAAAGTGGGCTAAATAGTAAGAGACTTTTTATTAGATTAATTACAACTTTATTACATAAGACAATGGGAAAAACAATTTATTCAGGTACAAGAACTGAGAAAAATCTTGAAGCGGCTTTCGCTGGTGAATCACAGGCTAGAAACAAGTATACTTATTTTGCCTCCAAGGCTAAAAAAGAAGGATTTGAACAAATTGCAGAACTTTTTCTTAAAACAGCTGATAATGAAAAAGAACATGCAAAACTATGGTTTAAGGAATTAGGTGGTATAGGCGATACCTTGCATAATCTCTCTGCAGCTGCAGAAGGCGAAAACTACGAATGGACAGATATGTATGATAGTTTTGCAAAGGTTGCTGAAGAGGAAGGTTTTGCTGAACTGGCTGAAAAATTCCGTGGCGTTGCTGCTATTGAAAAACGTCATGAAGAACGTTATCGTGCTCTATTGAAGAATATTGAAACAGCTCAGGTGTTTGAAAAAAGTGAGGTAAAAGTATGGGAATGTCGTAACTGTGGTCATATTGTAGTTGGTACAAAAGCTCCTGAAATCTGTCCGGTATGTGCTCATCCAAAAGCTTTTTTTGAATTGCATAAGGATAATTTTTAATCAGAGTCAAGAATAAATTTCAAGGTATAAATCAGTTTCATATAAAAAGAAAGGCAGGGATCTGATACCCTGCCTTTCTTTTTATATGATTTGCGATTAAAAATAAGAATCAGAACTTAGGTGATATTACTTTTCCAATCCTAAATAATCTCTTGTCGTTGTTAATCTCACATCGATAGAGATTAACCAGTTTAACAATTGTTCAAACCTTTTCCTCAGTAGATGACCTGAAGTCTTTGAAATGTAAGAAGGAATGCCGTATTGCCTGTTCCTTATGCCATCCGAAAATTCCCATGGATGGAAATATAAATGGATATTATTATCGTGTTTTAGTGCAGTACGTGCAAGAATTTTGTAGACATTAAATGGAAATAAGTGTAGTGACAGCCAGAATAGTGGAATCCTTATAGGATATGCAACTGAAACAGGATATATCAGTAAATTGTCTTCATAATATGGAGCACGTGGACTTTTCAGATTATTGTATCTGCCGGGTATCCATGTTGGATTAACGGAAGAATTGTATTTATATCCGGCATCAAATAGTGAGGAAGAAGATTCAGAAGAGAGTCTAGGCGCTCGATATCCATAAATGGTCTGTTTGGAAATTTTTTCAAGAAGTAATTTACTCTCTGGCGCTTGGGATCTTGCTACCATTGAATGGTAGTAGTCATGGGATGCAATTTCATGACCATTTTCAACAATTTTATCTATTAGGTCTGTATTGTGCTCTGCAAAGTTCGCAGTAATATAGAATGTTGCCTTGATATCTCGTTCTTTCAGGGTGCTGATTATATAATCCAGACCTTCCCTTGAAATGTTAAACTGCTCTTCTTCACAGATATTATGTCCTCTTTCTATAGGGAAATCGAATTCCTCAATGTCGAAACTTAATGTTGCTGTCATGACTTTATAGAAAGTAATATTATGAAGAAATTTCTTAATTCACTAACAATTGCTTTATTTGAAAAATTAGACATCCGGATACCTGGATTAAGTTTTGCCTTAATGTCTATTATTGACAGGTTGTCTTCGGTTGCGATTTTTACAAATTGAGTGTCGAAGAGAAATCCATCAATGGAAGTCTTGGCCATAGCTCTTTTTGCCATAATTGAAAGACCTTTCAATCCGCCCTGGGTGTCGGTATGTCTGATTCCCAAGAAAATCCTGTTTAATAATTTCGAACCATATGACAGAATTTTTCTCTTAAGGGTAAGATTTGAATAATATTCATCATCCCTTGTAGCAATAACCAGGTCGTAACCTTTCAGTAAATAATCCATAATTGTAATAACGGAATTAATTGAATATGGCATATCAATATCTGTGTATACGGCATATTTTGCTTTGGATGCAGCAATCCCGGAACGGACTGCGGATCCTTTGCCTTTATGGGTATTGTCAATAATTTCTGCGTCATCGATACTCTGTATAATTTCAGATTTGACTGATGAATCAAACCCTCTGTCTGATCCGTCATTTGAAATAATAAGATGTATCTGTCTGGTTGGGTAGTGAGCTCTGATGTCATTAATACATTTTTTCAGCTTGTCTATAAACCCTGCATGTGGGTTGTATACGGGACAGACAATATCAATACCGTCATCATCTCCACCAACTTCATTGAAATGAACAGGATTACTCTGCTCTGGCTTGATGCACAATGTCTTGTATATCATAACAATCCATGTAACCATATATATCCATATGTGAATCCATAGTGTCTTTGTCAAAAACAACATTACAGGCACTGGGCAGATAATGTCAATCGGAACTATACAGAACAGAAAGAAAATAGACCAGAACAGGATTTTATCCAGCATGGAATGATGAATCCTGGTCCAATACCATAACAAGTATCCAGAAATGGCAATTAGGTATGTGTGGATTTCAGACGAATCACTCATAAGAACAATCCATCCTGTAAGTATCCCAATACATTGAGCTCTAAAAGAACTGTTGTCCCATTTTTTGTATGACAGGAAAAATAATATAATTAGAAGACATAATGATCCTATCTGGATGATTCTGAAATTCGGTAATAGGTACTGGGAAAGAGGTTCTGCATAGAATATTGACTCCCAGACTCTTGATGATTGGTGGATCATCAGAGTATTGCACCATTCTTCGTAGTAAGGCAATATTTCAGTAAATGACAGCTTAAGCAGTGGAAGTGAGAGAAGTACTATGGACATGATTGCTGCATATCCAACATTCTTCCAGAATTTTGGGTAACAGAATATGAGTGCCATCTCGAATATTCCATAGATTTTTGTAAGCCCAGAAATTAGGATAAGAAGGATTGCCCAAAAAGACTTATCCTTTTCCATAAGGGTGTAGGCAAAAATATAAATGTATGCAACTGTTACATTGTACTGGCAACTGAATAGACTCTGTGCAAGAATTGGCAATGCATAGAGGAAAATCATACACTTCGTCCTATCTGAAAATTTGCCCTCAGGAAGAGTAAATACGGCAAAATAGAACATTATGTAGTTGAATATATTCCATAGGAATGCTCCGATATTATCGTTAAAAAACGCAAATGGTGTAAATAATACGGAAAAAACGGGAGTGTATAGATATTCTCTTAGGTTTCTGATGCAGAATTCATCTGTATATGGTAATATTCCATTCCAAAAGTCTCTTGTTGCATTTGCAAAAACCAGGAAATTGTAATGCGTCCCTCTGATAACCTCAGCGAAAGTGACAAAAAAAGATATCAATAACCCTAGATAGAATAAAAACCTTTTGTTTTGATATATATTTTTGTTGAAAGCACTCATCCATTGTTTGTATTTGAATCCGATATAAGGGTACGTGTTTTTGCAAAGGTATTAAAAATATAGGATTAATAACTTGAAAATGCCCGATATCGTATCTTTTAGGAAAGAAAAATTACAATCTATGACTTTTGTAAATATATCGCAATTGCCATATAGTGCTCCATTGTTGTAAATGATGGAATGCAGAAGTCAGCAACAGAATCCTATAAAATGCTATGTCTCAAAATATGCATATGATAATGTGATAAGCTGATACTCTTTTCTATTGAATTGCAATTTCGATCTTTGGGTCAAAAGATGGGATATGGAGAATATCTGTTTTGAATTTATTTCGTTTGTGCATTGAATCGATTTTTTCCCTGACAGTACTGTCTTCACATATTCCCTCTCGAATATATCTGTCAAGTGTGTCATATGAGAACCCGAACTTTACTTCATCAGGACATGACCCGGGAAGTCCATCGTCAGGAACCTTGTCTACCCATTTTGATGGTATACCTAATTCATGACCAATTGCCCTTATTTCCCTTACGCATAATTTCCCAAGAGGAGAGAATGATCCAGCAGCATCCCCGAATAATGTGGCATAGCCTATGAAATCTTCGCTGAGATTACATGTATTGGCAACCATTCCATTGTTTGACTGAGCTATGGCATAAAGGACTGTCATTCTGATTCTGGGCGGAATGTTCATAAGTGTCTGTCTGGAGAATTCACCATTTCCAAGTCTGGAAAAGGCAGAATCAATTTCACTTATGTTTGCGCAGATATATCTGATCCCCAGATGTCTGCAGATTTCGTCGGCTTCATTTATGCTTTGTCCGACAGATGGCATGGCAACTCCAATAACCTTGTCTTTTCCAAGTGCTCTTGCACATACAGCAGCTGCAACCGTACTATCTTTTCCACCGCTCATTCCAATAACAGCAGAACATTCCGGACCATTTTCCATAAACCAGTAGCGGGTCCATTCAATACATCTGTCTGCCAATTCTTTGTAATCCATTTTCTTGCCTTTTTTGCAAAGATAACATTCATTATGGTTATATTTGTGATTAATAAGGAATTTTATTGAAATAGAACATGGAAAAACTTGATTTACGCAGTCGGTATGGTGCATGGGGAATAGTTCTTGGTGCATCAGAAGGTCTTGGTAAAGGTATGGCAATGAGGATTGCTGAATATGGTATGAATGTAGTACTTGTTGGCCATCATTATGATGATTTATGTGCTGTCGAAAAAGAGATAAAGGAAAAATACAATAGGGAAACAAAAGTCATTGTCTCAGATTTCAGCCAGGATGATGCTTCAGAAGGGATTTTTTCTGAAATATCCGGACTTGATATAGGTTTTATGAGTTACATTGCTTGTCTTCATAAATTCGGGAAAGTTCAGGATACCCCTTGGGAAGATCATAAAAGGATGCTGAATGTTAATATCAATACATTCCTTTCATGTTTTTATTATTTTCTTGGCGTCTTTGCCAAACAGGATAGAGGACTTATCATCAATATATCGTCGCTGACTGCTATTACAAGTTCTCCATACAATGGTCAATATGGAGCAGGAAAGGCGTATATAAAGAAAATGACTGAGGCGGCTGCCTGCGAGATGAGAAAGACTGGTGTTGATGTTATGTGTGCAACACTAGGTTCAACAAGAACGCCAAGTTTCCTTGCCAACATACCGGGTGGACCAAACGGCGAAAGGGCTATTCGTAACGCTATGTCCATTGAGGATACATTGGATGACATTTTCTCCAATATTGGAAAAGTGCGTTCGCTGGTCGTAGGAGATGAAGCCAGACGTGCGGCGAAACGATGGGAAACCGAGCGGACCTATGATCAGGCATCTGAAGAAATGGGTGCTTATTACGAGAATTAATAATTGTCATTCAATTTCTGTCTACTATGCCAACGGAAAAAATGGGTTTTTTTTCATGTGTAGCGCTGATTGTCGGTGCATGCATAGGAAGTGCTATTTTTTCTATTTCAGGCATGACCGTATTTTATGCAGGAGCTTCAGCACTGGTCAGTTGGATTTTGGCAGCAGTGATTTACTATGCGTATGGTATGCTTGTCGCGGAGCTGGCTGCAAAGTATCCTAACTCAGGTGGAATCTTTGTTTTTCCACGGCGTTCAATATGTGGTGAAAAAGGGTCGTTCTTGGGATTTGTCAGTGGTTGGGGATACATAGTATCAAATGTGATAGCAATTTCATTTTCGGCGATTTATGTCGGTCATTATTTAAACATAGAGGGATATTTTGTTTCGATCTTGGCAATATTATTGTCTGTGGTTATAGTCTTGATTGGAAAAAGAAGTTCCCGGAATATTCAAAATTTTTTTGTGGCATCGCTTGTTATCTTGTTGTTGATATATTGCGGTTTTGCTTTCTGGGGTGGAAGTTTTGAACAATCAAACTTTAAAATGGCTTTTTCATCAGGTGTAAAGGGTAATTCAGGCTTTCTTATTTCCGTCCCATTGGCAATGGTGGCCTATGGGGGGTGTCTTGTTGTCCCTTTTATGATTTCGGAAGTAAAGAACCCGGAAATAAATGTGCACAGGTCGCTTTTTTCAGGAATTGGTGCCGTTGCTGTTATCTATACTCTTGTTATAGCCGCAATTGTTGGGACTTTGTCTGTGGAAATGATATCAAATAATGAATCATTGCAGTTTATTCCTTTGTCTGCTTCTATTTCAAACAGTGGTCTAAGTTCTCATTGTTGGCTGTTGACCCTGGTTTCACTAAGTGGAACTTTGGCACTTGTTACTACCATCATTGCACTTATAAGGGTAAATGCCAGGGCTCTTCAAGCTATTTCAACAGATGGTTTTTTTCATGATAAGTTTGCGGTTGATGATAGGGACGGAACAGCAGTGTATTCAATCATTGTAGTTTCGATAGCCGCAATAGTCTTATGCTTTTTCCCTGATTGTACAGCGCAATTGATAATGCTCGGTGCAGCTTTGAATGTTTTGTCAATGTCGATAACTTGCGTGTCTTTAATAGTGTCAAGAAAACGTAATGGAGCATATAGTGGATACAGGGCACCGCTTGGGAGTTTTCTACCATTTGCAGTTCTTTTTGTTTTTCTGTCATGTTACGCTCCGGACCTGTTCACAGGTGGGAAGGATCTATGGGTATTTACAGCTGTTGTATATTTATGCGGAATGGTGTTTTACGCAATTGGTGCCAAGACTGCAAGACGCAGATTTTCCGGTGTCGTTGTGCATGGGAAAGGAAGAGGTCGACTTTTTGATATTCCAACTGCCAATATGGAACTATACGAAGGATATGAAATGCCCCGATTCGGAGTATGGGAAGTGAAAGTCTTTCTTGATGGAAGTATCTATTCGGGAGTCACTAATATTGGTCTCAGACCTACAGATGATACATCGTCCAAACCTACGATTGAAACTCTTATTTTGAATTTTTCGGGTGCAATCTATGGAAAATCAATGACTATCGAATTACTTCGTTTTATCCGGGAAACAAGAACATTTTCAAGTATGGAGGAATTACGTATACAAATAGAATCTGACATCGCTTCTGTTACAAGTCATGATAGAATCAAGTAAAATTATGACTTTTTCCGTTTTTTTCTATAGGTTGTGTATCCGTACCATTTGACTCGGAGTTTAGGCTCAAACTCAATTGCTCATATCGCAATCTGTATCTGTAGTCTTTCCATGCACTCTTTTGAGTGCATTCTTTTTCAGTGAATTACTGTAAAACAGAATTTCGTAATGGTGCAGGTTATTCTTTGGCCATGGTGCCTGGAATCCAAGCTCTGTAAATTCATTGAAGTCAGGAACAACCAGAACTTTTTTCAATGTATCAATTGAAACAGTATATTTATTATTCCCATATTCAAATCTGGCAGGAGTGTTGTCTGTTTTCCAATTGACAGGGTTAATACAGGCACAGCTATTATCCTGAACCAAAGACCATATTGATGATGTGTCCTTTACCGTGTTGAATGAAATGCATACACCGGTATCTGTCTCAGACTGTGCGGGCTTAATTCTTGCACATTCAAGGTCTTTGCTGTTGATACCAAAACCGAGAACATAAGCTGCAACCATATTTGAATACTCGGAAGCGTTCATATGCTTTAATATATATTTAACTTGCTGTGCTCCCTGACTGAATCCTGCAAGAATATACTTGCGACCATTATTGAAATTATTCATGTAATACCTGAATGATTCAAATACTTCCTTGCCAACAGTTTCAAATACTGAATCCTGTTGATCTTCAGGAAGGTAACAGGTGCTCATCGTGAACTGGTGGTAATATGGTGCGAAGAAATTAATCGAATCTCCAAACAATGTCGAAGAGATATAATCGTTTTCTTTTGAAAGAGGTTCCTTGTTTTTCTCGGAAAGTGGGATGGTAAATACTTCTTTTCCGTTTTGATCAAATGATGACATTATGTTTGTTGATGTTATGTAGAAAACATCAGCATAGTTCTCATTTACCTGATGACAGTTGTTGTACCAGTAACTCGGATCTTCCCATATCCTGTCTGTGTAAAGAATACCATCAAGATGGTCACACTCATGCTGGAATATTACAGCCGTAAAACCTTTTACAATCTCGGTCGTATCTCTATATGTATTTGGAGAGATATATGAAATGGTAATATCGTTGCTTCTCTGTACCTCGCCTTTTCTGTCAGGTACGCTGAGACATCCTTCCGTGCCAGTAACCTTGTCCCCACGCATTTCAATAATTGAAATGTTTGGATAGACTTCGAATGGTTTGTCAGGCTTGTCGAATCTCTGTACTGCAACAATTCGGCGGAGTATCCCTACCTGAGGCCCGGCAATTCCGACACCATCCTGGTCTGGTGATTGAACCGTGGCAATCATCTTCTTTGCTAAGGTGTCATATGTGTCTGTGCGGATTTCTGCCACAGAGAGACCGGAGGATTGCATTCGTAACAAAGAGTTGTCATCTTCATTGTCTATGCGTAATACCCTCAAAATATCCGAAGGTGAATTGATGATTCGCTTTTCGTAAACTCCCCATCCGTCATTTGCACATGATAAAAGAAAGATAGGTAAAACGGCGATCCACAGTAATCTTCTCATGACTTTACGGAAGTACTTCAATTGCAGATTCAAGACGTTTAATTGATTCTTCCTTACCAATTACATACATAATATCCGGAGCACTTCCAGGTGTGATGGTAAGACCGGAGACCGCAACTCTGATAGGCCACATTAACTGACCTATCTTGATTTCCTTGTTTGCGGAGAGATCCATAAATGAAGAGTTCAGTACATCAATATTCCAGTCCTGAATGCTATTGATGCATTCTATTGCCATTTGAATATAATTTCTGGATGTTTCAAAAGTTGATTTGTTCTTCTTGTTTATGTATAGTTCCGTGCTGTATTGAGGAATTTGATACATGAATTTTATCATTTCAGGTATCTGGGAATATTTCTGGATTCTTGATTGGACCAAAGTTGATATATAGTCCCATTTACTTTCCAGAATAGTGCCTTCAATACCGGAAAACTTGAAAGCCTCTTTCTTGAAAGTTTCGTGATCCAGTTTTTTTATGTGTTCAGAATTAACCCAGTCCAGTTTGTTGTAATCAAAAATAGCTTGATTCTTATGAATGCCCTGGGTTGAAAACTTGTATATTAATTCATCTAAAGTGAATATTTCCTGTTCTGTTCCAGGATTCCATCCAAGAAGGGCAATGTAATTTATGATAGCTTCAGGAAGATAACCATCTTCAATCAACGCCTGGAAACTCACCGCACCATGGCGTTTTGATAACTTAGATACAGTTCCATCCTCATTACGTCCGCATATTAAAGGAAGGTGAATGTATTCAGGAGTATTCCATCCAAATGCCTTGTAAAGCAGAAGGTATTTCGGATTTGATGACAGGTATTCGGATCCTCTGATAACATGGGTTATTCCCATTAGATGGTCGTCAATAACATTTGCGAAATTGTATGTTGGCATTCCGTCGCTTTTGAGCAGTATCTGATCGTCCAAAGTGTTGTTTTCAACAGAAATCCTGCCATATACCAGATCATCCCAACTGGTATTTCCCTCCAGTGGAATACGCTGTCTGATGACATATGATCTGCCTGCGTTAAGATTTTCATTTATCTGCTCTTTTGTCAGATTCCTGCATCTTCTATCGTATCCATTGCTGGAGTCCTGGGCTTCTTCTTCCTTTTCTGGGTCTTTCTGGCAGAAACAATAATACGCATCACCTTGTTCTACAAGTTGCTCTGCGTATTGCTTGTAGATGGATTTACGCTCACTCTGTATATATGGACCATATTTCCCCCCAATATCAGGACCTTCATCGTGTTTAATGTTTGCGACCCTTAAAGTGTCGTATATAACCTGAGTAGCCCCTTCTACGAATCTATTCTGATCTGTGTCTTCTATTCTTAGAATAAAATCTCCGTTATTGGCTTTAGTGTATAAATATGCAAACAATGCGGTACGGAGATTGCCAATATGCATGTAACCTGTAGGGCTTGGAGCAAAACGTGTCCTAATATTATTCATGTTGTCTTTTTTTCTTGCAAAGGTAGAAAAAATAAGTATCTTTGTTCTGCGAATGTGAGGCTCATTCGTCTAACGGTTAGGACGCAAGATTCTCATTCTTGAAATAAGGGTTCGATTCCCCTATGAGCTGCAAAATAGATTGTATAACTATATGAATTACCAATGCTTTATGTGTTGGTAATTTTTATTTTTGTCGAAAAAATCCCTATTTCCCAATTTCCTGATGGTCTTGGCCATGTTAGTATCTGGCTGATATTGATGACTTTTAGTTCTTGAAAGAATCAAAAAATAATTTTAAATTCATCTTAATTATTGTACATTTGCTCAAATAATATAGTTATTCAAATATGAAATTTGTTATTAAATATTTTCTGCCTCTGCTGTTTGTAGTGCTATTTGCTTCATCATGCCATGCTCCCGAGATGATTGACGGTAAAGATTATACAGTCCAAATATATCCTGGTACTCAGGAAGTAAATCATGGCAGACAGTATACTTTTTATGCTATATTGTCTCCAAAATCGGCATGTGAATCATTGAACTATTATCACTGGGTATATGGTACTAGGCTGACAGAAAAAAAAGCTGGGACTCTTTCTGTGAGTGAAATGAGGAAGATCCTGCCTGATGTAACAATTGATGACGATTCCTATTGTGTATTCACTACAGTATATGTAGAACTTTTTAGTCTTGGTTGGCAAAGTGCAACAACATTGAAGTATTTTGCTACTAATTCACTTCCTTCAGATACAAGATATTTGAAGATAATAAATAATTAATATTATCATATCCGTCATAATTTGTCCGGATATATTTTTCATAATACATTTTATTCTCCTCATGTGCGTAGTACATGAGGAGATTTATTTGAAATACATTGTTTTTCATCTGTAGAAATTTTATAAATGACCGAAAGAGAAGAATTACGTAAGAAAGTGCTGGACTTCCTGGAATCAAATGGTATTGCGTATGAACTCTATGAACATCCTGAACTTTCATCTATCACCGAATGTTTGGAGTACTGGAAAGATATTCATGATGCAGTTCATTGCAAGAATTTGTTTTTTAGGAATCACAAGGGTAACAGGCACTATCTGGTTAGCTTAGAATGTCATAAGGAGTTTGATATTCATTCTCTGGAGAAAAAAATAAAGGAGGGAAAACTTTCATTTGCTTCACCAGAAAGAATGATAAGGTGTCTGGGTGTTCATCCGGGCTCTGTTTCTGCATTTGGACTTATCAACGATATGCAGTTGTCGACATCTTCGGATTGTGTTGATGAAAAAGAATTATTTCAAAATGGTCATCGGGTAAAATATTTCATTGATGGTGATCTTAGACTTGCCGGCAGAATAAGTTTCCATCCATGTGAAAATACAGCAAGCGTGGTAATCTCAAAAGATGATTTTCTGAAGTTCCTATCCCTGTGGGGTGGTGAATACGAGTGGATAGATGTACAACCTTAATTTGATGGCACTCATGTCTATAGTCTCCAGAAAACATACCGGTGAATACGAGTGGATAGATGTACAACCTTAATGGGACTCTATTACCTTTTTGGTTTGAATGGTCTTGCAAGTAGTATGCAAAATTACGACGTTCACATAGAAGACTATGGTTTGAAATGGCAGTCAACGGATTGAGGCGGCCTACGATGGCTTGAATATAATTCAGTATTAGGTGTTGATAAAAATAGTTTGCGGGATTCATAGCCTCAATTTTTGCTTGTAGGCAAGCAATAACTTGTTAACTCACATATTTAGATACGAGTTTGCAAGTCTAATGATAATCCTTTGTTTAGGGGTCATATCAGAAATGTAGGGAACTTGAATTCTTTTCAACCTTTGTTGAATCAAGTACCTGGCGCTCACTTTTGGATAGTTCCTCCATGCTGTTTGCCTTCTTCAATTCCTCTTCAGCTACTTTGGCCAGTCTTTCTGTATTCCCGTTGGTCATGGCTTTGTCAACACCGCTGCGGAAAATATTTTTGATTTGTTGCCCAAGATTTATTCTTGCAGAATCTATTACTTGCGAATATACAGGAACATTTTCGTCCTTATATATACATTTGCCTATCCTGAATTTCATATCATCAGTTGTTCCGCTGATGTTCAGGCCAATCCTGAAAGGAATTGGTGATTTGAGTACTGAAATATGGTACTTGAAAGATAAATCAAGATTCTGAGTCCCACTTATTGCTGCTTTATACCGATCCATTGTCATGACAAATGGGAATATTTCAATCTTATTGTCAGATGCAACGCATTGGACTGCAATTCTGTCTATAGGGTTTTGATCCTTGCTTCTAAATTTCAGGGCTTTTGCAATTTCAGTGAAGGTCTCTCCATCCATCAGAATTACATTTTCGCCATCTATGGATGCGAATCCGTTCAATGTTTCCATTTTTAGGTTAAAAAGAGAATCGACCTTTGTCATTGCTGATATTGTACATGTTATTTCTCCTCTGAAAGATCGGACCATTGGAAGCAACGAATCAATATTAGGGATAAACTCAATCAGATTGGCAACTTCAAATTTCTTCATTTTCATATCAAACCCCAGAGATATGTCATCTGATTTCTTTGCGGCATAGAATGCGCTTAGGTCAATTTCTCCGGACTCTGTAGATACTTTGAAATTGTTCAGCTGGAATATGCTGTTATGCGCAATAAGGTTACCTTTGACGGCAGTTAATGTCTGCTTTTTGAATTTCACGTTTTTGAGGTTCAAATTGATATCGGCATCCATTATTTCAGGAACCAATGGTGCTTTCATTGTGGATGTATCTGTCATAGATACTTTTTCCATTTCCATTTCTATGACTTCATCGCTTCGATTGTCGTTAATTTGCATATCCATGGAATTTGAGGATACCTGCATTATCTGATTTAAATCAAGCGTATCAGAAAGGATGGATCCGGTGAACGTCAAATGTTTGTGTTCGGTAATGGCTTTAGCCAGTCCTTCAAGATTTCCGGAAAGTGAGATGGAAGAGTTTCCAATATTGAGTTTGGTGTTCTGGAAAAATATTTTGTTGTTGCTGACGAAAATGTCAAAGTCTGAAATTCTTGTGCGAAGAGGAAATAATGGCGTGATAATCCTGCCACTTGAAACCTTAACATTGCCATTAATGTCCCAGTATTTCAAGATAGTTCTAAGCAATCGTCTTTCCTTTAATTGTTTTTGTGCTATAGAATCAGGAATTTCATTAAGTTTTCTTTCGCGATGAAACTTTGTCGTATCTCTAAGGTATGCAGTTGTATCATTCATTCTGCGCTTTGGAGAATGGGCAATTATTTTAAGATTAAGATTGGAATTGCCTACGTAATAGCGTGAATCTCTCTGAACCATGCTAAATCTTCTGAATCCGGCATTAAGTGCAATTACAGGAGTCCTGCCATCGGTCCATGGTATAATGCTGAACGAACTCGTCGTGCCCCTCAGTTTTATTTTGGATGAATCTGAAGTAACAATTGAAATTCCGTTCAAGTTGAATTTCCCGTTTATTTTAAGGTCAGAAGGAATAGGTGATTTTCTTACCTTATTATTCGAAGTGGTATTGGATTTGATTATATTATCATGCTTTGGCGGTTCCTGACTTCCAGATAATGAAAGTTTCGATCCACTGACAAGGAGACTGTCCTTATAGCTCAAAAATAATGTATCAAGTTTAAGGCATATATCGAAAATCTGTTTTCCCTTGGTTAATAGAGAATCTGTTCTGTTTTTTAGTATCCCTGCATGGATGTATGCTTTGTTGCAATTAAATTTTATCCCTTCTTCTGGTATTTCAAACTTCAGTGAATCAGAGGATATTTCGCCATCAATATCGTTTTTACTGATGGAGAACAAATTGAGTGTGCTCATTCTTCCTTTAAGGGAAATATTGCTTTCTGCAGAACCTCTTGCGGTTACTTTCATATTCAATGGAATTATTGAACTCAAAGTGTCAAGATTAATGTAACTTCCTAATTTTACATCAATAATAGGATCTCTTGTATAATCATCGATTTTTCCCCTCAGGTTTATTGATAATCCATGTCCATCAATTGATAGTTTGGAAATATTGAAGGTGTTGTTCACTGGGACATTCTGGTCAAAGTGAAGTTTCATTGCTGCTTCAATATTTTTGAAAGTCCCCTTTTTTCTGGTCTTTTCATCGTAGATGGAGAGTGTATTTGAAGGGATATCCAATGCTATGTCAATTGTTGGAAGAGCACCGGTTGTGAACTGATACTTTCCCTTTACATGAGCCTGTAATGTTATCGCAGCGTCAGTTTCAATAATATCTGTGTTTATTATTTCTTTTGGAATGTATTCCAGAATGTTTTTTATGTTGTAATTGTCAATATTACCTTTTAGATCAGGAATCTCTATACTGTCGTCTGAAACAATCATGGTACCAGTCATAGCAATCGGTAGGGTAGCAATAGACAGATTGAGATTATCCAGATTAATCCCAAGTCTTTCATTGCTAAGTTCCTGAAGCTCAATTCTGCCGTTTAGATTCAGTGGAATGTTGTTTGCCATGGTGATGCCGTGAAATTTCATGTCTGTACGCATTCTGATATCAACATCTGCTTTATCGCTTTTATGTCTCTTTCTCACATCCAGAGAATCAATAGAGAATGTTAGGGAGTTGTCAAACGTAGAATCTGTTATGATTTCGTTGGAATGACCCGCAGATAGGACCAGTTTTGAGATCAAGGCTTGAGTTACATAATTTTCACTGATGTTAGAGGAAAATTCACCTTTGAGTAATAATTTGTCGAGTGAGAAATCAGCAAAAACGGAGTCCGGAATACTATTGAATGATATGTTTGCACCATTATCTATTGCAATTCTATTGATATTAATATCAAATGATGTGGAATCTTCTGTTGAAGTGTCATCACTTGGTATTACTATATCCCAGTTGTTGATTCCGAACTGAGAAACATATGCATTTATCCGGGCTGATTCCAGTTCTATACCTTTAATATTTATTTTATTTATAAACAGGTCAACAAGTGAAACAGATATATTCAGTCGTCCTATTCTGGCAAGAGAGTCAGCTTCAATAGGAACAAGTGACCGACTGATGCTGTCGAGCGCGTCAAAAGCCATAGAACGTATTCTGCAATCCTTTACTGAAAGTGATGCGTAAGGGAAATTTTTCAAAAGATGAATTTCAATTGTATCTGTTTTAACTTCTGCATTTAGATACTCTTTGCTGTATCGTTCGACAAGATTCTGAACATTCTGCGGTCTGATAGCAATGTTTGTAAGGAGAAGTAAAAGAAAAAATAAGCCAATAATACTCAGAAAGAAGATTCCTGAACACTTTAAAATTTTGTGAATTGTATCAGTCGTCATAGCCACAGTTTTTTATTAACAAAAATACTTTATTATTTCTCATTATCTTCTAAAAATAAGTATTTGATTTGATTGCTGATTTGAGAAAATTATTAATCTGTAGTCATATGAAATAGAAAAATTGAAGTGTCAAATCCATCAATGAACGAAGGAGTGACTGATATAATACATGATAAGAAATTTTCAGTTTTTTGACCTCATTCAATCTGCCATTGAGTTTCGTCATATTTTTTCATACCTAAGCAAACCATTTGAACTTTTCAGAATTCATCAAATGGCTTTACAATTAAATAAAAAAGCTTATTCTAAACAATTTTATGAATCGTTTTTTTTCTTTTTCCTTTCATTTTTGATGCTTGCAAGCATTGCAATTGCTTCTGCTCAGGATAAATTTGATGTAAATCTGAAACCCGGTGCTCCTATCCCAGGAACTTTGTATGGCATTTTCTTCGAAGATATCAATTATGGTGCAGATGGTGGCTTATATGCTGAATTAATAAAGAATAGATACTTTGAGTTCCCTGGAAACCCATTGCAGTGGTGGAAGGTTTTCGGGAATGTGTCGTTGAGAGATGATGGTCCTTTTGAGAATAATCCACATTATGTGCATCTGGATAATCCTGGACATCCGCATATGAGTACAGGAATAGAAAATGAGGGTTTCTTTGGAATAGGTGTCCGCACTGGAGAGGAATATAGATTAACTTTCTGGGCAATGACATCAGGAGACAGTTCGCTCATAAGAGTTGAATTGATCGATAATTCTTCAAATAGTGGTATGACAATAGCTTCCGCAGAAGTATGTGTAGCTGGAAAACAATGGAAAAAATATGAAACTCTCCTTCAGCCCAAATCAACTTTTGATGAATCAAGTTTGCGTATTGTTCAACAGAATAAAAAAGTTAGTGTTGATCTGGAACATATATCACTTTTCCCTGTTAATACGTGGAACGGTCGTGAAAATGGTTTGAGAAGAGATATTGTTCAGGCCTTATTTGATCTTCATCCTGGTGTATTCCGTTTCCCTGGAGGGTGTATTGTAGAAGGGACTAATCTTGCCAGCAGGTATCAGTGGAAAAACAGTGTCGGCCCAGTAGAAAACAGTCCACTTAATCTCAATAGATGGCAATATACATTTGGTGATAGATTATTTCCGGATTATTATCAAAGTTATGGTCTTGGCTTTTACGAATATTTTCTAGTTAGCGAGGATATTTGTGCAGAACCACTACCTGTCATCAATTGTGGTCTAGCCTGTCAATTCCAGAATAACGATATTAATGCGCATGCCAGGGTGGATAGTCTGGATGAATATATTCAGGACGCCCATGGTCTTATTGAGTTTGCAAACGGAGATGTGGATTCAAAGTGGGGATATCTTCGTTCAATGTTAGGACATCCGGAACCTTTTGATCTAAAAATATATTGCAATAGGGAACGAACAATGGGATTCGATCTATTCTAATCGTCAGGAACCATTCATTATTGCCATAAAAAACAAATATCCGGATATTAGTATTGTCGGTTCATCTGGCCCATATCCAAATGATGGAAGATTTGACTTCTTATGGAAAGAAATGAAAAGATTGAATGTCGACATTGTTGACGAACATTTCTATTGTCCTAGAAACTGGTTCATGACTCAAGGCGACAGGTATGACAACTATGATCGTAAAGGTCCAAAAGTATTTGCTGGAGAATATGCTTGCCATGATAATGGATATAAGGGATGTGCTGTAAATCATTTTCATGCAGCTTTGATGGAAGCAGCCTTTATGACCACTATTGAGCGGAATGCCGACGTTGTTCAAATGGCTACATATGCGCCACTTTTCGCACACATTAATGGATGGCAGTGGTGACCTGATTTAATATGGTTCGATAATCTAACCCAACTTTGCCATATAATTAA
>DCHP01000053.1:0-360 GCA_002315675.1 Rikenellaceae bacterium UBA1749
TAATTGGGAAAGTATTAATTAATAGCATTACCGGTTTGCATATTACCTATATTGATGCACATCATTCTACTTATTTGGTCGACAAGGAAAGACCTTGGGTTGGGCCTTATTATTTGTGTGTTTCCGATGAAATGAAGCGCTATTTTGGCGAAGATGGTTTAAACCACATTCGCTGGTTTGACTCCGATTGGTATAGATATTTATTATCTAAGCACCTTCGCCTTCAAAATATTTTTTTTAAGTGCATCATCCGCATAAAGAGATTGAAACAATCAATAAAAGGACAGCATTGATAATACTTGTTTATTCTATGGACGCCTGAAGTGGTGCACACGCAGTCAGGAGAACAGCGACGATGTT
>DCHP01000053.1:472-5667 GCA_002315675.1 Rikenellaceae bacterium UBA1749
AAAGAATGACACTGTAAACTGAATCTGCAAAGAAAAACAGTTGAATCGAAGGGGAACTCGTTGTCAATAGTGGGAATCATTTCTAGTTACACATTGGGTATTTATTGTCTTCATAGATTAGTGGCATTGATTATGATCAAAATCTTAAATTTCATAAGGTACGAATCATTCTCATCAACTATCTACTTTTGTATTCTTGTGTATATACTTTGTTATCTGATATTCTTTTTGACAGACAGATTTGTAAGAAATAAGTATATCAGAATGTTATATGCGTGATGCTATTGTGATAACGAGTCTCATTTACGCCGTGCTTGCAGTTTTTCAACGTATTGATAATCTCAAGGGAAGCGTACGAGATGACTTATTTTGTGTTGTTGGTGTAGTGCCATCTACGACAGGTGCATTATCAGTCGCAATAATATTGTGCTAGGAAGAGGTAGAGTTTTTCCCGATGATGCCTGCTTGGTTGCATGTCGGTATGACGATGGAGACCGTGGCCATTGTTAATATAAATTATTGTTCTAGTTTGATGTTTCCTAATTGCATTATCAGATAAGGCAAACTTGAGGAGTTGAAATATGAATCTTTAATGCTATTCAAATACTCTAACTGATCAGGGAAAAGATTATCAAAGGAGTCAGTAGAAATAAACAATAAAGGGATTGAGGTACTTGTTTCGAAAGAAATAGGATCTGCAGATCTTCCATGACCTGCATAAGTCGAGTCACTTACATATAAATCTAGAGCATGGTCAGGTAGATAGAAAATGCAAGCCTCTTTTTCAACGAATTGTTTGATAATCTCGGAAGTGACAAAGTCATTATAAAGGACGGTATTGTCGTAATGAGCCATCGTTTCTCTTTGTTCCGGCAAATATTCTACATATTCATCTGATTTGAAATGATGGAATGTATGGGGATACCTTTCAGAAAACTCCTCATGGCTTCCCATTAAATTGATAACGAAAAAAAGCTTCTCAGTTTCTTTATCAAGGACATCCCTTACGCAAGGAATAATGACTTCATCCAGATCTCTTGGTCCCCATCCATAATGATGTTCACCTGTCCATATCGCCTCATCGCAGAGTTTCGAAAATGATGCCTGAAGGTTGTCGCAAACTCCATTTTGGTTTTGGTTAGATATCCATATTGATTTATAACCAGCAGCCTTCATAATATCAAACAGATAGGTCTCTTTATACCAGTCGTTGGGACATTCAGGACTCCAAGTTGTTAACAATGACTTGAATGTTTCTGCTGTGTATTGTGAAGGGGAGTGTGCGTCTCTGAACAAAACAAAGTTTGAAGTATCCGCCATTTGGACAAGGTTCGGCTGAGTTTCCCTTGAATAGCCATATAATTGGCATTGGCTCTTTGTCAGGGATTCGCCGATAATCAGTGTGATGATTTGAGGTTGTTTTCCTAGATATGTTAATACTGGGTTTGTTCTGTATTTATTAAGGTCTTCAATCTTCTCATAATTCAGGAATAGCCCAATTTTGTTTAAGAAAACGCCATCCCAATTACGAGAGTGTTTGATAGACACCAGAGCTATACTTATAATGAGAGCGAACGCAAGGCTTTTGGATAAGAAAATTGAAGTCTTTTTTTGTTCAAAGCCTTTTAACCAAAAAAACAAGAAGAAAGAAAGAATCGTAAAGGCAGCTATAACTATCATCGGCTTCCAATCAAAGAATGCCTTGATGAAGTTTTCGCTTTCGGAAAGATTAGTCCCCATGACAATGGCAACAAGTTCATCTGTGAAACCCACATGCAGGGAATGAAGACTCCAGACATCTGCGATGATATTGATAATACCAAGGAATAAGAATACAGAGCAAAAACTTTTCTTCCATATCTTTTTGTCAGATACGCCTAGTAAGATCGTTATTGCATAGCATTGTATAAAGCCATGAAGGCTCATATAAATAGCAAACGCCGGTTCTCCATAATAGCAATGATAGAAGACGTCTCCAGCAGATACCAGCACCCAGATGCTGGCAAAGAAATAGAGGTTTTCCAGAAAAGGTTTTTGCAAAAAAAAGATAGTTGAAGATAATAATCTGCTCATCAATTGCGGTTGTAGGTCGGCATGACGATGGAAATCGTGGCCATATTTATACTATGTTGATGTGTCGTGCAAATTTAGGAATAAATTTTTGCTTAATGGTTTATTGCAATATCTTTGTGTTGAGATGGATTTGACATGTGACATATGAAACATTTTCTAGTAAAGTTCTCTACCTGTTGTCTGATATTAATAATTTGTGTGTCTGTTTTTTTTACTCTTATTGACATAAAAGGATGGTCAGACAGTACATATAAGCATTTCACAAGTAAAGGCCAGAAGTCATTGATTGTGGGAACGAGCCGAGCTGCGCAGGGAGTTGTTCCCGCGATTCTAAATGAAAGGTTGAAGACATCAGGCGTGTATATTCCTTTCTACAATTTCAGTCTTAATGTCAGTGAGTCTCCATTTGGTGAGTTATACTACAATGCAATCCGAAAGAAGTTGGGAGATACTCCTGAACACAATTCTATTTTCGTCATCTGTGTTGATCCTTATGCCTTATCAGATACCGAAGATGAGCTTTTCCCTGGGAACAAGAGAAGAGAATATGGTGGTAGGCTTGATAAAATTTGCCATTTCTGTCGTCCCAATTTTTCTTATTTGTTCCGCTACTGCCGTCCCAATGAGTGGCGGAATCAGTATTATGAGTTTCTCCACGATGATGGTTGGCTTCAGATTAATGCAGAAATAGATTCTTCTTCTGTTGCAAGTAGGACTGAGGCTAAAATGAATGATTACAATCAAATTTTTATTTCCCAATCTGAATACAGACTCCGATGGCTAGGGAGAATTATTCAATTGTTTCAAGAGAATGGTCAAGTGTTTTTGGTGAGGTTACCGATAAGTAAGCCGATGATGCAATGGGAGGATGAGAAATGGTTAGATTTCAATGATGATATGAGGAGAATTGCAAAAGAGTTTGGTGTATGTTATTTTGATTTTACTGACCAGAATGAAAAATACAGAACTACTGATGGGAATCATATCTATAAAGATGATGCCGCTCTCTTTTCCTCAGCATTATGTGATTCTATCCTAGTAAAATTGTAGCCATGCTTATTACATCATATACATTCCTTTTCTTTCTTCCTGTTGTTTTTGCCCTCTATTGGACAGTTGGTAAATTAAGAGATGCATTAATTATTCAGAACGCCGTTCTCATTATTTCCAGTTATGTGTTTTATGGCTGGGTTGATCCGAAGTTGTGTCTGTTGATAGCCTTTACAACATTGACAACGTTTATAAGTGGGGTCATTATCAAAATGGGTTATCGCAAAACTGCTCTTTGGAGTGCCTTGCTTATCAACTTGCTGATTCTCGGTTATTTCAAGTATTGTAATTTTTTCATTCAGAGTTTTGTGAACCTTTTTTCTGCGGTTGGTTTTTCTCTTGATGCTCCAACTCTGAATATTATTCTTCCTGCAGGTCTCAGTTTTTATACTTTTGCCGCACTCAGTTACACGATAGATGTATATAGAGGAGATACGCCGCCAATACCGGCCTCTGGGATATTGTCATATTTTGCTTACGTAAGTTTCTTTCCTCAACTTCTGGCAGGGCCTATCGGAAGGAGTACAAAAAGTCTTCCCCAGTTTCAGGTAAAACAATCGTTTGACTATTCTACGGCAGTAAGTGGCTTACGTCAGATGTTATGGGGCTTCTTCAAGAAGATAGTGATTGCTGACTATTTTTCTGATTATGTCAATCAGGTGTGGTCTTGCTATTCAACGCAGTCCAGTAGCACTTTGTTGTTGGCTGCCATAGTGTTTTCATTTCAGATATATTTTGACTTTTCGGGATACTCGGATATTGCCATTGGAACGGCGAAGTTATTCAATATAAGGCTTGGAAAGAATTTTGAACTGCCTTATTTCAGCAGGGATATTGCAGAGTTCTGGAGGAGGTGGCATATTTCTCTGACAAGTTGGTTCAGGGATTATATTTATATTCCTTTAGGAGGAAGCAGGACAACAAAAATTAAGCACATAAGGAATACTGTTGTTGTTTTTTTGGTTTCCGGATTATGGCATGGGGCAAACTGGACTTTCGTTGTATGGGGTTTATATCATGCAATCCTGTTCATACCTCTGCTGCTGACAAACAAGCAGAAACGGTTCAAAGGAATTATTGCTGAAAATAGCGCCCTTCCGTCTGTCGGAGATTTGGGCAGAGTGCTATTAACCTTTGCACTGGTGACATTAGGATGGATTATTTTCCGGTCCGAAAATATTTCTCAAGCTTGTGATTATATTGTTAGAATGATGGATGTTGAGGCTGTTCGCGCTATCCCGAGATTTTTCCTTCAGCCTGGGCTAAGAGTTGTTTCTTGTTTGACAGTTTTTTCTTTATGTGTCGAGTGGATTAACCGAAAAAATAATACTCCTCTAGAATTTACAACAAAACTTTCTTGGCCTTTACGTTACGGACTGTATCTGTTTCTTGCCTTTGCAATATTCTGGTTCTATCGAGACGTGAATGCGTTTATTTATGCGCAATTCTAGGGGTTTGGAATTTTTGGCATTTAGTGCAGTTAGCATTAAAAAGAAACTATTTGAGGGCTTGCGAAGGGGCGCCAAAGCGCATCTCGGATGCTTTTGTCCAAAATGTAAAACACTACACATTATAGAGTTATTTGTTGACATGCCTGTGACGTTGCTTCCGGGATTTCCCCCGATTTCCGGAAGCAAGGAATGAAATGGGGCGTTGCTTCCGGGAAAAGCCCTGATTTCCGGAAGCAAGGAGAGAAAAGAATAGTTGCTTTCGAGAGGGAAGCAACTATTTTAAATTTTGTCCGCTTTTCCAACTAGACTCGTCGATAATTTGTCCGCTTTTCCAAAAACAAAATAATCTCATATTTGGAGTAACATGCTGGACTTGATATTTTTATTCAAAACAAGTCATTCAGACAGACCGATACGTTTGCAATGCTGTTGTGTTTTGAATTGCTCAGGCCCATTGTTGTGAGCATTACTAAAAGGATGGAGTGCGATGGTTTGTGGTGTTTCGAGGTTCTGAATGCTGATATTTTGTTTGCCAGAGACTCTGCATAGTTCTCGGTTATGGTGAATTTGTTTTCAGAAAACTTGAGTTCACACAAGGTAAGCGTCTCCGCAGTTACGTCT
>DCHP01000062.1 GCA_002315675.1 Rikenellaceae bacterium UBA1749
AGTTCTCAGGCCTAATGAATGCCCAGGTAAATTTTCTGTACTTCCAAAAAGATGGATTGTCGAACGATCTTTTTCTTGGTTGGAAAACTTCAGACTGCTCACCATTGATTATGAATATCTGGTTGAAACAGCTGAGGCTGTAATCCAACTGGCCTTAGTTCAGATCATACTTAATAAATTTATACAATGATTTCAAAACAGCTTCTTAATGGAAAAGAAAAAAATATTATTCCTAATACCGACCCTTGGTGGAGGTGGAGCAGAGCGCGTGCTGGTCAACCTTGTTAACGGGATGGATTTGACGATGTACGATGTTACTGTACAGTCAATATATAGGGCAGGTGTACATTCGTCATCACTGGCTGAAGGTATCAGATTCATACAGGGCAGAGTGAAACAATTCTCCGGTTGTGTGATGTTACTGAAATTGTTTTCGCCATCTTTCCTGTACAAACGCATTGTCAAAGAGGACTATGATGTTGTAATCTCATATCTTGAGGGTCAGTCGGCACGTATAGCTTCAGGTTGTACAAATCCCAAGACAAAGAAATTGCAATGGATACATTGTACTTTTACCAGCCTCAAGGAAATATCTTATAGTTTTAGGAGCGAGAAGGAAACCATCGACTGCTATACATCATTCAATGGCATTGCATACGTATCTAAGAATGTTAAGGATGCCTTTGTTAGGTATATCCCAGGACTTAGAAACAATCATGTGATATACAACACAAATGATGACAAGCGTATACAATCAATGGCCGTTGAGGATGTCGATGATATCGAGTTCTCTAATTCTGTTAATGTGATATCGACTGGCCGCTTGATACCAGTCAAGGGTTTCGAACGTCTGGTTGATGCGCATGTAAGGCTGATCAATGATTGTATGAAGCATCATGTGTATATCGTTGGATGTGGTGCTTTAGAGGAGAAACTGAAGTCTATGATTGACGAGAAGGGTGTTAAGGACACTTTCCATCTACTCGGATTTAAGACCAATCCATACAAGTACATTGCCAAGGCAGACCTGTTTGCGTGTACGTCATTGAGCGAAGGGTTCAGTACTGTTGTTACTGAATCATTGATACTTGGCAAACCAGTGCTGAGTACAGATGTAAGTGGTGCCAAGGAACAATTGGGTGAAAACAACGAGTACGGCCTTGTAGTAGAGAACTCAGCAGAGGGTGTATATAAGGGTCTGAAGAAATTACTTTCCGACAAGGAACTATTTGAGCGATACACAAAAGCAGCCCAAAAGAGGGGCAAATACTTCTCCATGGAGAGGTCTGTTAAGTCTGTAGAAGATCTTATAGAATCTTTATGATACACATGCTCATCTTGCGTCTGAAATTATTCATTACTTTTCTGCGCAACAAAACAAAATACGAACTTGGTCAGATCGGAAAAAAGAATATCTTCCTTTTCCTTGGAGCTGACTATGGCAATCTTGGTGATGTGGCAATTACGTATGCACAAGTGAAATACCTGAAGGAACGATACGTAGACTACAACGTTGTCGAGATTCCAATAAGTCAGACCTATGCCGGTATGAAAGCTGTGAAGAAGGTTATTGGCAAAGATGATGTCATTGCATCGATAGGTGGCGGCAATACCAGCGACCTGTATGATGACATTGAGTTCTTCCGCCAACTTGTAATATGGCACTTCCGCAAACAGAAGATAGTGGCCTTTCCACAAACATTCGATTTCACAGTTTCTACAAGGGGTCGATTTTTCAAGCGTGTTGCGCGATTTGTGTATGGAAAAGCAGGTGACCTTACAATAATGGCACGCGAACAGAACACTATGAATGTTTTGCAGAAGGACTTCCATGGGGTCAATGCTGTTATGATGCCAGATATTGTCATGACGCTTGACGAGCGGAAGGAATCAATACGCAAGGGAGTACTTATCTGTATGCGTTCGGACAAAGAAAAAGCAGTGTCTGATGTTCAAATGCAACAACTTATCTCTAAACTCCAAGACAAGTATGGCGTTGTTGACTATCAGGACACGCAGGTTGATGGTGTTGATGTAAATAACCGTTACGAGCGGCTTGAAGGGGTAATGCAAATGTTTCGCACTCACGAGCTAGTTATTACTGATCGTCTTCATGGAATGATTCTGTGCTACATCACAGGCACACCTGCACTCGCATTCGATAATTCAAATTATAAGATTAGTGCTTGTTTTGAGTGGATCAAGGATTGTGGTTATATCAAGCTATTCGAGTCGCTTGGTGATATTGATACATTCCATCCTACATGCAATTTTGACAATTCCCATAAAACAATAATAGATAAATACAATAGCAATACATGCCTGCAGTTTCATTAATAATACCTGTCTATAATGTAGAGAAGTACCTCTGGAGATGCATAGACTCCATTGCTGGACAATCGTTTTCGGATTTTGAAGCCATCTTTGTTAATGATGGTTCTACTGACAATAGTGCAGAACTATGCCAGAGGTTGATTGCGCCATATTCTAATATGCGCATGGTCAGCAAGCAAAATGGTGGTCTGTCAAGTGCACGCTTGTGCGGCTATAATGAGTCAGTTGGTGAGTTCGTTGCGTTTATTGATAGTGACGACTATCTGCATCCTGATTATTTAAAGACTTTATATGTTGCTATTACAAAGAATAATGCTGATATCAGTCTTTGTTCTTATTTTATTGACGATGGTATTGAACAGAGATCTCAAAGTTTGTATTTTGGTGAAGATTGCAGTTTAACTCCTGAAGAATACCTGGATAAATACCTGCTCCCACAACTACCAAGTACCAAAGCTGATGATAAATTATTGCCATCATTTATGTGGTTGAGGATGGTTAAAAAGTCAATACTCGACGAATTCATGTTTGTTAGCGAACGAAATGTTTTCAAAGAGGACCTAATAATGTCTTTGATGCTTAATATCAAAAGTCCAACTGTTGAGGTCGTTCATATGCCATTGTATTATTATTGCATCAATCCAGGTTCTCTTACCCTGAAGTATAGGGAAGGAATGTGGAAGATGTTGATGAGGTTGATGACCTATGTAACAGTTTATATACAAGATTGCGACAATCCAAAAGTACAAAGTAGGATAGATGGTTTCTACATTAACTCAATATTAATATCACTGAGGAATGCATCTATTAAGGGATTGCCCGAGTATAGAAAAACGGTGCGTCATATCCGACAAGCAGGATACACCCATTCTTTGTTTGCAAGGAGTGGTAGTGTTTTAATACGAAAGTACAAAATACTTTTGTTGATGTTCTGTCTTCGAATGCCTTCGCTTCTATACTTCTACTATCGTAAAAATTTATAACTGTAATTGCCATGCCAGAATTTATACCTGCAAATTATTATAATTTTCTATATCTGTTAATCGTATCTATCATTACGATTGCAGTTTCAAGTAAATATAGCAAACGGGACGGCTTGATAGAATATAGATATGCGAATAGCAAAAGGTCAGAATTGCTTTTAGTGTGGTTTATGATCCTTTTTATCGGCTTACGACCCATAAATGGCGTGTTTGTCGATATGAAGAATTATGATATGCATTTCCATGCATTATTTTATGGAGAGCAATTCCAATTTGATTGGAATACGGATAATCTGTTATTTGACAATATGTTCCATTGGTGGGGCGCTATGAAGCTTGAGATATGGACATTCTTCTTTGCTATTGCTATTATCTACTTTGGCGCAGCATATTTAGGAATCCGCAGATTATTTCCCAATCATTCTTTGGCAGCATACCTTGTTTTCCTTGGCGCGTTTTCAACATTCAGCTTTGGTACAAATGGTATAAAAGGTGGTGCTGCTGCTTCATTGTTTATTTGGGCTATTAGCTATCGCCAGAATCTAAAGGTGTGCATACCATTGGTGCTATTGTCATGGGGTTTCCATCACAGTATGCAGTTGCTGGTAACCGCCTTTATTCTAACAACTCTTTTCAAAAAGCCTAAATATTATTTCGGTGGATGGCTGTTTTGCTTAATGCTGGCAGCACTGCGTGTCACATATTTTCAGTACCTTTTTGGAGGTTTGACTGATGATCAAGGTGCTAGTTATCTTGTTGGTGGAGATGGTTCGACTGTTGCCACAAAGATTTTAGGAGGTTTCCGTATCGACTTCATTCTGTACAGTGCAATACCTGTTCTCGTGGGTTACTATGCCGAAATAAAGAAAAAGTTAAATATCAGTCCGCTATATCGTGATTTGCTGCATCTGTATATATGTGTCAACGGATTATGGATGTTGTGTATGTATGCAGAGTTTACCAATCGTATAGCATACCTCAGTTGGTTTCTGTATCCGATAGTGTTGATATATCCATTCCTGTATGAGGATTGGGGGGCTAATAAATATAGGATGTTCAGCAAGGTGATGTTATACCATGTGTGTTTTACAGTATTCATGGATATGATATTCTATGGTGGTTTCATGAAATTATTTATGTAAAATGGAAAAATACAGAATTAGTGTTTTGATGGGTATATTTAATTGCTCATCGACCCTACAGGTGGCGCTCGACTCTTTGTACGTTCAAACATACCAAGGATTCAAAATTATCCTTTGTGATGATGGATCAAAGGATGACACCCTTAAGATTGCAGAGGAGAATGCACGCCTGCATGACAATGTGGTGGTCATCAAGAACCCCAAAAATATGGGTTTGAATTATACTCTCAATCATTGCTTGGAATATGCGGATACAGAATACATAGCACGTATGGATGGCGATGATATATGTGACCCAACGCGTTTCGAGAAGGAAATAATATTTCTTGACGAGCATCCGCAATACGCCATTGTCAGCACTCCAATGCATTACTTTGATGAGGAGGGAATCTTCCGTACCGGCCGTCGCAATGGAGAAGTGAAGTTGAAGAACATCCCCAAGTCAACTCCTCATTGTCATGCTCCCTGTATGGTAAGGACAGAGGCGATGAAGGCTGTTGGCGGCTATAGTGTTGCCAAACGTCTGATTCGTGTGGAGGATTATCACCTATGGATAAAAATGTATGCTGCAGGCTACAGAGGTTATAATATAGATGAGCCACTCTACTCCATGCGTGATGACCGTAATGCAAAATCTCGCAGGAAGTGGAGGAATGCATACAATAACTTCTACGTCAAGAATCTTGCAGTAAGCATGTTGCATTTACCATTCTGGATGCGCATCTACAGCCTTAGACAGTTCCTGGTGAAGATGCTACCGGAATTCATATATAACAAACTGCACAAGAACAAAAGATAATGAAGGCGCATAATATTCTAGTAATAATTAATCTGTTCGGGTCGGCAGAGAATTTTATTGGCGGACAGTTCTCGTATCTTCGCGAACATGGATACAATATGCACCTGATATGTTGCGATGATCCCAAACTGAAGTCTTTTGCCGAGAAGCATGGGATTGCGCATCAGCCTCTGTATCTGAAACGTGAGGGATTGTCCATCCTGTCGGACTTGAAGGCATTGCGTCAGGTATGCCACTATATCAAAGCAAACAATATTGATACCATCATGGCGCATCAGGCAAAGGCGCGATTGATAGGCACTTTGGCTGGTTGGCTGATGAGGGTGCCTAACCGAATCATCTTTGCTCATGGCGTGCTGTACGAGACAATGCATGGTGTGAAGCGTTTTGTTATCAAGACCATGGACAAGGTGGTCTCAGCCATGGCACATAAGGTGGTGTGTGTGAGTAAGTCGGTGGCAAATGTGCGTTTGCGAGATGGTATAAATTATAGTAAGAAAAACTATCTGTTGGGCAAGGGTACATGTGGAGGTATTGATACCGAGAATATGTTTAACCCAAGTAGATTTACAAAGGTATATATTTCTGAATTAAGATCAGGTCTTGGGTTGAAAGATAATGATTTCGTCATAGGATTCTGTGGGCGACTTGTTTGCGATAAGGGTATTATTGAGTTGATTGATGCATTCACAAAACTCAAACATGATAACCCAAACCGGTCTATCAAGCTTATGATTATCGGCAAGAACGAAATCCGTGATTCGATACCTGAAACAACAAAACAAAAGATTCAGTTAGATAAGGATATTGTTTTTACAGGCTATGTGCCACATGATGTGATTGCGGCATATTATATACTGATGGATGTGTTTGTGCTTCCATCGTATCGCGAAGGATTCGGCATGGTGACCATCGAGGCTGGTGCGATGGGTGTACCTGCTGTGGTATCGAGGTCAACTGGTTGCATAGATTCGATACACGAGTACTATACAGGTCTGTTTGCGGACATCACGCCAGTGTCATTGGCAGAAAGTATTAGCAAGTTCTTTGATGATTCGTACCGAAGGGGTATGGCATCGAACTGTAGAAGTTATGTAGTTGAGAATTATGATCACAAGGTGATATGGCCACATGTGATTGATGTAATTGAAGCGTAAATGTTATGTTGCAATCCGTAAAAGAAGATATATTCAGATATCAAGGAGACAACTATAAAAGGTTGAGTGTGCGCCTGTCTTATTTGTACAAGCCTTATACAAGGTTTATGTGCTACTTCAGACACCATCAGGAGGCCCGCAATCCGCTCTTAAAACTTTTCTGGAAGGTCTTGTGTACAAGACAAAAATATAAGTCGGCGGTCCAGATTCCTTGTGGCACCAAAGTTGGTAAGGGTCTACGATTGGTTCATTTTGGTTGTGTGGTAGTACACCCTGATGCTGTTATTGGTGATAATTGCAATATTGCACAAGGTGTACTTATTGGAGAGTCATTTAACAAAGGAATAGCTGGTGTGCCGACAATTGGTAACAATTGTTGCCTTTTTGCTAACAGTATGATACTGGGGGGGGTAAAATTGGGCGACAATGTGTTAGTTGCACCCGGGGCGTTCGTTAATTTTGACGTTCCGGATAATAGCATTGTTGTAGGTAATCCTGGAAGAATAATCAGGCGAGACGTTTCGCCAACCGCAAAATATATTGTATATCCTATTGAAAAATTAAAGTGATATGGAAAAGAAGAAATTAAGTTTGACATTTAGAATGCTCAGAGCTCTCGGGTTTAATTATTCCGAGGAGGCATACGGTCAAGTAAGTATATTTGGCGTCTTCGGAAAGTTTTTTGGAAATATACATAAAGCACTTCTGTGCAAGATGATGGATTGGGTGTTATTGGAGCCTTTTGCTCCTCGTGGCTTGCGTCCATGGTTGATGCGAAGGATTGGATGCCATGTTGGAAAGGGTTGTTTTATAGGGGCTGGTGTCCATATTGATACAGGTCATGCAGATCTCATTACGCTTGAAGATAGTGTAAGCCTTGCGGGAGGTTCAAGACTCCTCTGCCATCAGCGTGACTTTAGTGGCTATTGTGTGGGGGATGACTACATGAAACTTGGATATACATTGAAGCCAATTGTTCTGAAAAAAGGCTGTCTCGTAGGTATGGACTCTTTTGTGATGCCAGGGGTTACTATTGGTGAGGGGGCTGTGGTTGCAGCAGGTAGTATGGTGACAAAGGATGTACCTGCATGGTCGGTTGCAATGGGAAGACCAGCAAAAGTAGTTAAGACATTTCCACAAAGAGAAACTGAATCATGAATATACTATCATTTGATATCGAGGAGTGGTACTTCGAGAAATTCCTCTATGGTGACCGCAAGGAGATGTATCCTGTTTATATGGGTTACCTTGACCGTATCCTTGATATGCTTGACAGGGAGGGGGATAAGGCAACTTTCTTTTGTGTTGGCGAAATGGCAAAGCATTTTCCAGATGTTATCAGAAAGATTGATACTCGTGGACATGAGATTGGCTGCCATTCAAATACCCATACATGGCTCAATAAACTGACTGAAGAACAAATGTATGCTGACACAAGAGATTCGTTGGCTTCGATAGAGGACGCCATTGGTAGAAAGGTTATCAGTTATAGAGCACCCGCTTTCTCGATTGGCGAATCCAACAAGTATGCATTCGAGGTGCTTGCAGAATGTGGAATAGAATGCGATGCGAGTGTGTATCCAGCCTCTCGTGATTTTGGAGGTTTCTCGTCTTTTGGTGCAAAAGAACCATGTATAATAAAGATAGGCAACAAGTCGATAAAGGAATTCCCCATCTGCCTGACAACCGCATTCGGTCGTGGGTTTGCTTACTCTGGTGGTGGTTACTTCAGGTTACTGCCATTGTGGTTCGTGAAAAAGGTACTGTCAAGCGCAGATTACGGCATGTGCTATTTCCACATCGAGGATTTGATGTATAGAAAATACAAGATGCATGACCGTGAGTTTTTCGAAAATTACTATAAAATTCCAGGCACATTCAAGAATCGCTTCGTACGTATGATCAAGGGTTCGATTGGCACAAAAGGCGCTTTTAACGAGATGGAACAACTTGTATCATCTTTTGAATTCGTAAATCTTGAGAAAGCAGACCAATTGATAAACTGGAATGAAACTAAGGTTATTGACTTAAAGGGTAATATTTAGATCTTATTTTAGGATATGTCGCAAAATATTTTGTAATTCCTAAATTTTAATTACCTTTGCATAGTGATAAAATAATTTCCTATGCGATTATGGAGATGCAACAACGTTTAGCAAATGCAATTACAGAAGTCTGTAGCATTATCAATATTGTGCTAGATGAACATCAGCGCAGGTTAATTTGTGGAAGTTTAGCTAAAGGCTATGGCTATGGAGGGGCTAAATACATAGCATCATTGTCCAAAATAGATCAACGTACTGTAAGTGCAGGAATTTCAGAACTTGAGTCCCAAGGTTTTAGTAAAGCAATAGATAAAGCAAGAGTAAGAAAAAAAGGTGGTGGCAGAAAGTCTACTGTAGTAAATGAGCCAAAGTTGCTGAGTACGGTAACAGAAATAATAGAAGGAAGTACATATGGCGATCCCGAGCGTATACTATTATGGACAAATCTTTCACTGAGAAACATATCTGAGGAATTAAAGAAACGTTCAATAATAGCTGGAAAGGATGTTGTTTCTCGTGCTTTGGGCCAACTCGGTTATAGTAAACGGACAAATCAAAAATTAATACAAGTAGGTCCACAACATCCAGGAAGAGATGAAATATTCGCTTTCATTAATGACCAAGCTAAATTATTCATTAACGAGGGTAATCCTGTACTTTCAGTTGACACAAAAAAGAAAGAGCTGATAGGAAACTTTATAAATAATGGCGTGGAGTATAGACCAAAACATAATCCGAGACCAGTTAATGATCATGATTTTGGACTTGAAAAAGTTGCTCCTTATGGTATATTTGTCGAAAATGATAATACAGCCTTTGTCAATCTAGGAACTGATCATGACACCAGTGAGTTTGCGGTAGAGAGCATCAGACGATGGTGGAATCATGTAGGTAAAATCAACTTCCCAAACACTAAAAAGATATTGATTACATGCGATGGAGGAGGCAGCAATGGATGGCGCGTAAGATTATGGAAATATCAAATTGCGCTATTGGCAGAAGAGCTTGGAATTGAAATTCATGTCTGTCATTTTCCCTCTGGCACCTCAAAATGGAATAAAGTCGAACATAGGCTTTTCTGTTATATTACTAAGAACTGGGAAGGTAAACCCCTGATAGATATTCAAACAGTTGTAAAACTTATAAGTAATACTACTACAAAAGGGGGATTGAAGGTTGAATGTGTTGAAGACGTCAACAAATACGAGAAAGGTGTCAAGATTTCAAATGAAGAAATGCAAACTATTGATATAGAAAAAGTCGGACCATATGGTGGGTTTTCCTATATCATTAGAGGCTTTAAAAATAACATTTTATTTTGAGGCAATTCCTTAACAGTCTTCGTCTAGTAACACAGAAAAAAATGAATAGTAACAAAAAAATTGTGGTGTTTGGCGCCACAGGTAACTTAGGTGCTTATATTGCTGTTCACATGAAGGAACAGGGATATGATGTGATTGGTGTTGGTCACAGAAAGAATGATAATGGGTTTTTTGCTGACCGTGGCATGACGTACTATAGTGTGGATATCAAGGATCCGAAAGCATTTGATGTGCTGCCTAAGGATGATGTGTATGCTGTGGCTCATTTTGCAAGTTCTCTGCCAAGCCGTTATGCGTTTGACCCTATCGACTTGTTCGAGAGTATTACCATTGGTACTCTGAATGTACTGAACTGGATGCGTACGGTGAACTGCAAGAAGATAGTGTTCCCACAGACGCCATCGGATATGGCCAAGTTCCATAACAATGGTAGTGTGATTCCATGTTATGCTCCTCGTCACTTCCCTTTGACCGGTGATCATGCCATCTACACCATTGCCAAAAATGCGGCTGTTGACCTGATGGAACACTACAGAGCTGAGTATGGTATCCATTTCTTTGCTTTGCGCTTCTTTACTATCTACCAGTATCATCCAAATGCATATCACTATTGTGACTTCAAGAAGAGGATGATGCCTTTCCGTATGCTGATGGACAGAGCCAGCAAGAGTCTGCCAATCGAGATCTGGGGCAACTGCAAGAAAGCGAAGGAGATGGTATATGTAAAGGACTTTGTTCGACTGGTGCAGGCTTGCATCGAGAGTGATAAGGATGGCGGCTGCTACAATCTGGGCAACGGTTGGCAGGTGTCGCTGGAAGACCAGATCAAGGGTATCGTGGAGGTGTTCTCGCCAAAGGACAATCCTTCGGAGATAATCTATGTACAGGATAAGCCAGACCCATTGGAGAATGCCTTTGATATGACAAAGACGTTTGAAGACTTCCCTACATACCATCCAAAGTATAGTTATCTGGATCAGCTTCGCGACTTCAAGCACGAGATGGAAACAGAACCTATGGCTCAGTTGTGGGGTACTAAGGAGGATTATCCCGGGGAGTAATTTTAAGCTTAAAGAATAATAACAAATAAATTAGGAACAATGAACGCATATATAGAATATTTCAAGCAATGCAATTCGTTGCTGAAAGAGGCTTCTATGCGTAGTGGAATCCCTTTGAGCAAACTTTGGGCGGACTATCTATGGTGTGTATTGCGCCATAGAACCCTTATTAAACAATATGTATATAGCGAATACTGGAATCTGAGCGAGAATGTACATAGGAATGGTTTGACATACGCTCGTTTGGTATGGTTGATGGATTCACATACTGATAATAGTAAAGTTGCCATACTAAGGGACAAGTGGACTTTCAATGAGTACTATAAGGAATTTGTTCATCATGATTGGTTGCATATTGCAGATGCTTCCTATGAGGAGTTTGAGTCTTTTGCAAAGAAGCACGATGCATTGTTTATCAAACCAGCCGAAGGACAGGATGGCGAGGGCATTAGACTCCATAAGCAATCTGAACACCCTGATGTCGATTTAAGGACTTTGTATAAAACGCTCCAAGTCGAAGATGCTATGGTAGAGGAGGTTATTATCCAAGATCCAAGAATGGCATTCGGTACTAAGTCGGTCAACACAATTAAGGTAACAACTGTAGCTGACAGCAAAGGCAATATAAAGATAATGAAGTCGATGTTGCGACTTGGTATCGGCGATTCTGTAATTGACAACCTTGCAGCTGGAGGTGCAATCTATGATATCGATATCGATGGCGGATATGTATCATCATACGGCTATGGCAAGCATGGCGAAAAACTTGTATTCCATCCTGGTTCAAAGAATGTTCTGCTCGGATTTGAGATTCCAAACTGGGAGTTGGTAAAATCTTGTGCTGTCGAGGCACACAAGAAGTTACCCTCAATCCAGATTATCGGATGGGATATTGCCATTACTAAAAATGGTGTTGACTTGATTGAAGGTAACCATAATCCTGATTATTTGCCTATTGAATATGGTACTACGGGCTTCTACAAGAAGTTTAAAGACTATTTGAAAAATTGATTACATGAGCATTAGACTGACCTTTACTGGAGACCTACTTGTATATAGTAGTCTAATAAAGAAATCTCGCATAAAAGGCGCATACGACTTCAATAAAATATTTGAGGCAGTAAAACCAATATTTGAAGATTCTGACTATGTGGTCGGAAATCTTGAGACTCCTTTAGGCTATAGTGGTTTTACATATATGGATATGTTATTCAAAGCACCTGCAGAATTCGGAGATGCCTTGAAGAATGCAGGATTCAATATGATAACAACAGCTAACAATCATTGTACAGATGCTGGCATTGATGGTCTTAAAGATACTATTCATATCTTAGACGATAAAGGACTGGAACATACAGGTACTTTTGCAAACAGAAGCGATAAGAGATATTTGCTCAAGAGCTTAAACGGAGTAAAGATTGCATTTGTTTCATTTACTTATGATACGAATCCAAACGTCAATGGTGTGCAATTGGATGGTAGCAATGAGTATATGGTTAATCTTACAAAAAAGCCAGCTAATGCCTACAGAAGAAATTTCTTTAAGCAATTATTATTGGAATGTTTTTATAGGTTACCACGTTCTATTCAGGATCGTATTCATCCTTTATATCCGAATCACATATATCATGACAATGTACCGGAATCTGAAATAAATAAACCGGAAAACAATCGTTATTTTAAGCAGTTGACAGAAACAATTACAGAGGCAAAAAATGAATCTGACATTGTTGTGGCATGCCTTCATGTCGGTGGACAGTTTAATTCAGCTGTAGGAGCTTACACACGTCATATAATAGATACTGTTAAGGATGCTGGAGCCGATATTACTATTTGTAATCATCCCCATTGTGTTTTACCTTCCGTATACGAGAAGGGGCACTATTTTGAGGCTCAATCACTTGGTAATTTTACATTCACCCCTAAAGAAGGCTACTTCATTGATGGTGTATATGGCGAATATGGTATTGTTGTTTCAATAGATATTGATTCTGTGAAAAAGTTATTGACAGGGATTCAATTTCATGTTGTAAGGAATGTCAAGACAGAAGTCGGTGAGCAAGTAGTTCCAACTTATAAAATCCCAGTGCTGTTTCCTACATTAATGACAACTAGCCAACTTGAATATGAGAATAGCGAAGTTATTAATAGGTTTTTGGGAACCAAGGATATTAGATATCCATTGAAAGACATATATACGATGTAAGGAAGGAGAAATGTTATATGAATGCGTATATTGAATATATAAAGAAAACATTCAGTTGGCTCAACAAATTGGTGAAGGACGAGAACCTTCCATTGTATTGGGTTTACTGGGATTATATGTGGGCTGTTATCAAGCATAGATGTCTGATAAGACAGTATGTTATAGGTGAGTTCTGGAAAAAAAGTAATCCTGAACGCAAAAAATGTTTAACCTATAATCGTATCGTAAAACTATTCGACAAATACAACCAAAAGGAGTATATACATTTTCTCAACGAAAAGCCTGACTTCAATTCATACTTTAAGGACTTTGTACATAGAGAATGGCTTCACTCTGAAAGTGTAACGGAAACAGATTTCGTAGCCTTTGTCAAGAAGTATGATTCGGTTATTATAAAGCCTGTTGATGGTGTAGAAGGTGGGGGCATCAGAAAGTTTGTTCTTTCAAAGAATCCTGATACAAACCTTTCTGAGTTGTTTGCTGATCTGAAGAATGAGAATGTTCTGATAGAACAGGTTATCATTCCAAATAAACATATGGTGTTTGGCAATACATCTGTTAACACTATACGCACACACACCTTCCTTGACAAGAACGGCAAGGCGCATGTAATCAAGGCTATCCTTCGTGCGGGTGTCGGAGATTCTGTCGTAGATAACTATGCACAGGGCGGTTCAATTTATGAAGTGGACCTTCAAACCGGTACAGTATGTTCAAGGGGCAAATCTAAATCAGGTGCGAATCATATCATCCATCCGGGAACCGATATCGTGATGCTTGGTTATTAATAAAACCGCAAATTTATCCCCT
>DCHP01000072.1 GCA_002315675.1 Rikenellaceae bacterium UBA1749
TTCGTTAACTTGCGAAACTTGAATATCTAAAAATCAAATAGAAATATGGGATGTCTTAACAACGAAAACCATGTGCAAAAAAAGAGAGATTCATTATGTATGAACTACCTTTCTGTATAGTCCAAAATTTGACAAGTTATTTTTTACACGTTACTTAGTGAATAAGCATTACAATTCGGGAAAATATGGAGGAAAAAGTATTGGAAATCTTGAAGGGAACCTTCGAATTGGACAGTGTGGACAGGACTTGCTCGCAGACAACCTGTGATGCATGGGATTCGATGGGGCAACTGAATCTGGTGGCTGAGCTGGAGGGTGCGTTCGATGTCAGTCTGGAGCCGGAAGAGATTGGCACGATGAAGTGCTTTGATGATATTATTAGAATCTTGAAGGCAAAAAGGTATTAATGCCTGACAGAGTAATATGATACGAATTGGATACTTGTCATTTCAGAATCCATATACTGATCGTGGAGCCTGGAGTGGTACAAGCTATAAAATCAGGGAAAGCGTGGAGGCTGCCGGATATGAAGTCAAATGGATTCCGATAAGGCAGAATAAATGGATAGACTATCCATATAGGGCATTTTTGAAATTTCTTTTTGGTAGAAAATGTACAACTTCAAGAACTGTGTTTCATTGTCGGCTGTGTGCAAAAGGAATTGACACCCATGCAATAGATGATTGTGATTATTTGTTTTGCCCTGAGCATAACGGTTATTATGCTTCCTTTCTGAAACACCATCCCAAAATCATCTCATATAATGATCATACATTTGAACAGATGAATGATTATTATTGGTTCAACCAGTCTGAGTGGATGAAAAGGCAGGGTAACCGTTGTGAGAGGAATTGTATAGAAAAGAGTTTTCTGACCATTAAATCATCACACTGGGCAGCTGATTCGGTGTTGCAGTATTATCATGGGGATATAAACAATACAGAGGTTCTGCTGTTTGGAGCCAACATCGATGATAGTGATATCAAACCATGTGTCAAGTATTGTGGAGGTACATTGAATGTAATATTCAGTGGAGTGGATTGGGAACGCAAGGGCGGAGCTGTGGCAATTGAGGCTGTGGCTGAAATGCGTAATAAGGGGGTTGATGCAAAACTGTTTATTATGGGAATCCGTAATTTGGATGTCAGCATAAGCAGTTTGCCATATGTTGATAATGTGGGATTTCTGAGTAAGAATGACAGAGAGCAGTATGGGAGATATGTTGGTACATGGAGTAAAGGGCATATCTTCCTGCTGCCTACAAAGGCCGAATGCGCTGGTACTGTTTTCTGTGAAGCATCGGCATACGGACTTCCAATATTCACTTATGATACGGGTGGAACGGGTGATTATGTGAGAAATGGGATTAACGGATACAGATTAGGACTGGAATCAACTGGACGGGAATTTGCAGAAAAGATTCTGAATTCAATGGAAACCGATGAACTTACATCCTTGAGTGAAGGAGGCAGGCAATTGTATAGGGATGAACTTTGCTGGCAGGCATGGAGCCGAAAGTTCAGGCAACTGATTGAACATGACCTTCAAAACAAATGATAGTATAAAAACACAATAATATGATTTTATCCAGGTATATTCTTATTGCATTGCGTAATCATGGGAGCACGCGTATGATCAGAGGCATAAATAATCCAATCCTTAGACGGACTCTGGTTCTTACTGGAGGTGCGTTATGGGTGTTTGGACATCTGAATCTTTTCAGGAATCGGGAACAATATTTTCCCCGATTTGAGCTTTTACTGTCAAAATCGTGTCCGTTGAATTGTAAATGCTGCATCCATTTTCTTCCAGATTATCATCATAATGCTGAGATTGAACCGGCGGAGTCGGTTGTCAATAACATGAAGAAGTTGTTGGAGGCAATAGAGCGAATGGACGAAGTTATCATTTCAGGTGGTGATGCTTTTTCATATCCTCATTTGGCACTTGTTGTGAAGTATCTGCTTACATCAGATAAAATTGGCATGGTCACCATTGTGTCAACGGGGGCTGTTTCACCTGATAAGGACGTGTTGGCACTGTTGTCCAATAAAAAAATCCAGATCCAGGTCGATAATTATGGGAAATACTCGGACAAAATATCGGAATTTACATCTCTCCAGTCTCCAAGCGTCAATATTGAAGCCTATGATACTTGGGATGACTATGGAAACGAATTGAGCAGAGGGAAAAATACAGAACAACTTACGGTTCAATATGGATTATGCAAGAAAGAGCGCTACTGTATGATGAACGGTAAGGTTTATGCTTGTCCGCGTAGTGCACATGGTGAAGCACTTGGATTCTTCGTGAATGATGAAAGTGAGTATATTGATTTGAATAAGATATCTAATTCAAAAGAGGTTTTATCGGAAATAAGAAGATTGAGAAAAATAAGCCATTTGACAGCTTGCAATCATTGTGACAGTTGTACTGAAAAGTTTAAGACCTACTCTTTGAATGTGCGGTTGAAGGACTAAGGATTGTTATGGGTATGTGGAAGAAAATACTTTTCAAAGTTACACAACATGGAAGGGATGGCGAATTGTCTCATATCGGTAATAAATGCCATAAGTATCTGGCTTTATTGCTGAAAATCTCAAAATGGTATTTACGTCATCCGGACTATCCGTTCTGTTACCGCTCGTACTATACATATATTGAGCTTGTAATCACCACAAACTGTACTCTCAAGTGCAAGCATTGCTGTCACTACATCAACAGATTTCGGAACAGTTCGGAGTATGCCACCCCAGAGATTATTAATGGAGACATCGGACAACTTCTAGATGGCATTAAATGGGTTGACGTATTTAGAATTCTTGGAGGTGAACCTTTGTTGTATCCCGATATTCACAAAGTGGTTTCCTGTGTACTGGAATCCAAAAAGGTGGGGATGGTGGAAATTGTGACCAACGGAACAATTTCGCTTAAGAAAGAAATAGTCAGTCTGTTCCCGAATGACAGGCTGAATATTTATGTCAGCAATTATGGGAAACTGTCAGGCAAGATAAGTGAATATGCCAACAGCCCTGATATCAATGTTACCATTGAATCTCAGGGCTCAGTCTGGAGAGATTATGGCAATTTGATATATCAGGACAGAAACGATAAGGAATTAATGAAACAATATTCCCGCTGTTGCAGAGAGAGATACATTTTATTTGATGGGATGTTGTTCAATTGTGCTACTTCTGCATTTGGCTCAAGGCTCAAGGCTTTTCAACCGGTTCAGGATGAGTTCGTTGATGTTCGTTGCTCAAAAAATGGAGATGAACTTAGACGGAAATTAAAAAGAATCAGAGCCAGAAAGTTCTTTACGGCGTGTAATTATTGTCACTATGGCACTGACAAGTTTGTGGCCGTTGAAGCAGCTGAACAGTAACCATTGTTGTACTAATTCCTGCGAAAATCTAAAGTAGGTTGTTCAATTTGACGTTAT
>DCHP01000024.1 GCA_002315675.1 Rikenellaceae bacterium UBA1749
CTATAACGTCAAATTGAACAACCTAGTTCTAATTGATCTATTTTCCCTTTTAGCCTAAAGTATACTTTCCCTTTACTCTTATATTCTTCAACAAATGCCAAGGCTCGAAGATAAGTTTTCATTTTTGGGTCAGACCAGTTCAATGATAATTTTTCAAGTATCAACTTACTTGTTATACTTCCACCTTGCTCAAGTATCTGTTTAATCTTTTCATCGCGTTCTTTCTTCTCTTTTTCGTCAGAAGTAAGCATTTCTTCAGGATTCAATGCAATAGGATTTCCTTTAATATCAACAGCTATTGCTCCTTTTTGGATTAGCAGAATATTGGCATTTTTTTCATTGTCCTGAGGCTTCCTGACATAGATTGTCCTTTTCTTTCGTAAGCCGTCAATAACTCCAGACCATGTACCTCCTTTATCATCGCTTTGAGCTACGAAAATTTCATCTGCTAACCCATAAATATATGGATTTCTTCTCATTGCGAATTCAACACTCCATGGTGCATTAGGATGGAAAGCGCTTAAGACAAGCAAACGACCTTGCATAATATATTTATAATACTGCTTAAATCCAGACGCAAATGTTGTGATTCCTTGCGGCAAAACAATTATACTTTTTCCTCCAGCTTCTAGTGCAGCATCTAATGCCATTCTATCGACACCTTTGGCAAAGCCGCTAACAACAACTTTTCCTTCACTTACACATTTTTTTGCAGTTTCAGATGTGAACTGAAGAGATATAGGATCTGCACTTCTTGAGCCCACGATAGCTACTGCTGGCTCCTGTAATAGTGCCTTGTTTCCTTTTGTAAATACTATGCTTGGTGTATTTGTCTGAAGATTACGTTTTAGAGCCTTCGAATAGTCAGAACTATCCATTGAAATTATTTCATATCCTTGGGATATTAGGCTTTCTGCCAAAAAACTATTATTTGCTAATTCTTTCTTTGACTCCGACAACAAATGCATTTCCTCAGAAGAAAGACCTAATGTTGACCATAAAGAACTCTCTTCAAATAACTGAACAATTGATATGCGTGGATTGCATTTGTAGCATTCTACGTATATCTCATTTTTCCTTTTTAACGTTATACCCTGAATAAAGTATAGTGTAATCCAATAAGTTAATTCATTCATAATGGTGTACCTCCTACTGTTTTAGCAATTACAACTGGGGTGATATAATTTGCTCCTTTTTGAGTAAGCATAGATGCAATTTCTTTTATTGTGGCACCGCTATCATAGATGTCATCAATTAAGATGATATTCTTGCCTCGAATGTTTGCGTCAATGTCAAATGCGTCCTTGATATTTTCTTGCTTGCTATACGCATTCTGAAACATCTTTTGTTCATCTGTTATGCGTGTTTTATGTAAATCATGAGATATTGGAACCTTTATTACACGGGCAAATTTCTCGGCGATATTCTTTACCAAATCTCCAGAATGAGTTGGTGGGACATAAAGAACTAAGTCGTAATGGTACTTGCCAAATTTTTTACCAAATGCCTTTAGCATTAAGCGCAATAAAAAGTCCGGAAAGTCACCACCGTTTTCATATTTAGAGCGATGGATTGCTCCACCAACATTCGACACACCATAATATGACGCAGCAACTCCGTTTGTTATATGGGATCTCTTATCTCGATGCGCAGGTAGAAGCTCTTGTAATTTTTCAATTTCCTCTGTAGAAAAATCATTCTTATTTACTTTCCCATTGTATCTGCCTATCAAATTTTTATCTTTGAAGACATCAACAATATTTGGATATGGAACCCTAATTAATAGTTGAGTTTTTGTTTCTTCATCAACCCTTACATAACGTAGAGAGGACTCAGACAACTCTAATTCAGGAAAGTAAGTTTCGCGGAATTCCTGTAGCTTGCTTCTTAAATTATCATCTTCGATTGGATACAATTTTGGTTGATTGGTATTATCACAATTAGAATATCCTATGTTTTCATCGCTGTCTAGGAATGAGCACAAGTACTTCATTCTTGGTTCAGAAGTATTGACATAACCTATCATTGAGTCCAAATCGCGTAATTTAGCATTTCTCAAAGTCTCAAATCTAGAATAGTCAAATTCAGGAGCATTATATTGATATTCAAACTTTTTGATTTTGCCATACAATACTTCGTTGATAATACCTTGATCAATTAAATCATATTTTATGGTACGAATTTGATTTGACTTAAAGTTTCCTTTTCTGATTAGTTCACGCTCAGATAAAGGTTCTTCTTTCAGCATATCTATAACTCGTCTATATTTTTTTTCAGATGGTCTTGCCCCATCAATGAACGCTAATGGAAGTAATTTGTCCGTTTCAATATTATCTTCTCCAGATTTGCTATCGTTATAGAACAGAATTATTTTTGTTGGTTTTCCATCACGACCTGCACGACCTATTTCTTGATAATAATGAACAGGTGAAGCTGGGACTTGTGTATGAATAACAAAACGAATGTCTGGTTTATCCACACCCATTCCAAGAGCATTTGTGGATACGATACATTTCCATTTATTACTCATTAAGCCATCTTCTATTGACTTTCTTGTCTCTGCATCTAAGCCAGCATTATAGTCAATAGATTCTATGTTGTTGTATTTGAGCCAGTTGGAATAAGTCTCCGTATCAACACGAGTCCCAGTATAAATTAGACCTGTGCCAGATAACCAGTTGAGATTCTTAGCAAGCCATATCATCTTTTCATCTTCCGATTTCACTCGTATAACATTCAAGATGAAATTAGGACGAATAAGAGAACCTCTTATTGTAGTCAATTTTCCTCCAATCTGCTTCTCTATATCGGCTTGAACCCTTTTGGTTGCAGTCGCAGTGGTAGCAAGGATAGGGAGTTTTGCTGGTAATAGTTGAACAAGATTAATTATCCTACGAAAGGCAGGTCTAAAGTCATGTCCCCAGGTTGAAATGGTATGAGCTTCATCTATCACAACCATTGAAAGGTTCATTGCCTTAGTTGCTTCAATCCATCTTTCATCTTCCTGTCTTTCAGGTGCAATGTAAAGGATTTTTACATCGCCATTAAGGGCTCTTTCAATAACTTCTTGATTTTCTTCGTTGGTTTGTTCTGAGTTAATGTATGCAGCGCTGATGCCTTTACTTAACAATCCTTTAACCTGATCACGCATAAGTGCAATCAGTGGTGAAAAGATGACTGTTATTCCTTTAAATTGAGTGGCGGGAAATTGGTAACACAAAGATTTGCCAAATCCTGTACGCTCTATCATAAGAATTCTTTCTCCTGACAGAATGCGTGAAATGGCATTCCATTGCTCATCATAAAAATGATTAATCCCAAATATTTGCTTAAGTTTTATTTCTGCAGTTTGTCTATCCATTTGTGACAATAGTTAAATATCATTGATTATACTTTCGGGAAATTACTGATTCCGCCCTCACAAGTTCGGTGTAGTTTACTTCCAACACCTCTGCTATCTTAAGAAGCGTTTCTATTGTTGGTTGTGATGTATTTGTACACCATTTTGAAACTGTAGCAGGATCTTTTCCTAACTGTTCAGCTAACCACTTGTTAGAACGTTTCTTCTCGACAAGCATTACCTTTATTCTGTTTATGTCCTTTGTCTCTACCATTTTGATAGGTTTTATTAGTGCAAATTTATATATAAATTCTCAGATTTTAATGAAAACTCGCAATAAAATTGCTTTTTATTCATTTTTTTAACGTTTTTCCAGGCATTTAGGCATAGCAAACTGACATTTTTATATGATTATCTTGAGTTTTACCGAACAATAAAGGGGCATCACAATCTGCGACACCCCACATTTCTT
>DCHP01000084.1 GCA_002315675.1 Rikenellaceae bacterium UBA1749
AGGCTCTGACTTCAAGCATTTTGTGAGGAGGAAATGAACCCTTGTTCATCTTTTCAAGATTGACAACTCAATAAGAAAACTCGATATATTGAGGACTCTTCATTCTATATTAGAATCAACACTCTCCAAGTTCCAGCATTATCCTTGCCTTCTCGCATCAGAATCTCCTTTTCCTTCAAAGCAGAGATCGCGTTCTACAGTACGTTGGCTCACCGACAAAGTCTCCGACATTTGTTTGGCTGTGATTGACGGTGACTTTTTGATGAGATTTAGGATTTTCTGCTGACGCTCAGTGAGTTTTATCTCCGACAAGTCTACGTCATAGTCTCCGACATTTTTGTCAGTCATAGATGAATAGATGATCGTTTGGAATTGGGATGGAGTTGAGTTGAAGGTTGGTTTCAATTCATCTTTGTATCCCTTCAGCGCTTTTGTCTCATTACAGATGCGAGTGAGTCCACTGCCTCGCTTCTCCATGTAGTCTAGATGTGCCATGACATTGGCGAGAATAGGGTTGCGTCTTTCTGATGAAACATTTGCAATATCTAGATTCTGAATGAGCAATCCGTTATACATTCCACCTGGTGAGGTTATTGTCAGACGGTCGTCATATATATCAAGGTGCACTTCACCACCCATCACGGTATAATCTCTATGAATGGTTTACAAGTGCTTCAAGAACAGCACGCTCTGCATACTCGTGTTTATTCTTGCGACCATTTGGAAGCTTTTCCCAGCCATTCCTTGTATTAGATTTAACGAAGTTAATTGCCTCACGTAGTAACATAAGTATATTACCTGTGAACTCAGCATCATTGATAGCATCACTTTTGTCTTTACCATCCCAACGAGTGCAATAAACACGAGATTGCCATAGTGGACAATCGTCCGCTAATAATGCTCCTGCATTAGTCAAGTATTGTTGTCCTAAATTACATTTACAATTTATATTAAAAAAGTGTAAACCTATTTCAGGACAAGACAGAGGTTTTCCAATGCCTATAAACCTCGGGGTTTGGGGCAGAGCCCCAATAAAAACAGATATATTCCTTTTTTACTTTTCAAGCAGTACCATATAGATTATAGGCAGTTGGTGACCAATACCTTGATGTGGACGTTTATTGTTGTAGTACTCTATAATGTCCAACCACTACTTGAGGCTGGACGTTATTTTTTTGCACTGCTGAATAGTTCACCTTAATTTACTTGGTTCTATTTTAAATAGAAAAAACGTTTTATCTTTGTAATTAAGAACATTTTTGCTTTTTAGAAGTAAATTTTATCAGTTGCTTGGTTTAATATGAAGCGTATTAATAATAAATACTTCAATCTTTTAAATTCTAAAGATGACATTGTTAGATACCTGAATAACAATGGCTATTTTTGGGAATATAATAATAAAGTCAGTTCTTCTATTCCTGACGATGATTTGATTTTAAAATCCCTTTTGTATCTTGAATTTGAGGACATGCAACAATTATTTAACTTGTATGGATTCCAAAGATGTAAAAACATTTGGGAATCAAAAATAGAATCGGCTCCAAAAGAATACTATGGCATTATTTCTCGAATGCTGAAGATTTATTTTTTCAGATAATCAAAATGAAAAGAGAAATTAATATGGAAAATAATTATATGTCCGGACTGACCGAAAATACTAATTCAGTTTTCGAAGACATTTCAAATCTGAGTTGTATTAAATCGTTGTATCTCTGTGGTGGAACGGGAATTTCTATCCAATTGCAACATAGATTAAGTGAGGATTTGGTTTTTGAACTGATAGGGACTAGAAAAGATAGACCATCACTTGATTTTGGAACTATCATGACTGAAGTGCTAAACAAATTCCCAGGCACTACACGTAACATCTTGAGTAATGACCATTTTGAGATGAGGTTACCCAATGAAGTTAAACTTTCTTTTTTCCGTCCAGCAAATTCAGTACCAAGTATTACACCCGGTTTCTCCCATAATAATCTAGTGGCACCATCGCTCCAAGAAATGCTTGGTATGAAGATATTTACTATTTCGGTTCGAAATACATTTCGCGACTATTATGACATATATTGTCTTCTAAAAGCAGGATGTTCTATTGAACAAGGGATTCAATATGCTTGCGATTTTTCAAGACATACAATTCACACAAAATACTTGGTTTCATCATTGCTTGCCTCTAATCTATTTGTTCGAAATGATGAATTCGATAATCTTAAACCTATATACGATATACACTCGGAGGAAATAGCAACCTTCATAGAAGAAAAATTACAGTCTTCTCCTATAGAAAAACTGAGAGTTAAAATTCGGTAGTAGAATTCAATAGTATTTCCTATTGGATTATTTATTAACTATTAGACATTTTGTAAAATGAGGAATCTTGTCAAATTGTATCTTTTTATTATCGTATTGATTTCTGTATTCAATTCCTGTAAGAGAAATATATTCAGGGCTGATGTAATTGTTTACGGAGGAACATCCTCAGCTGTGTCAGCAGCTGTACAGGTGTCTAGAATGGGCAAAAGTGTGATTATTGTTTCTCCAGATAAACATCTTGGTGGTCTTTCTTCATCAGGACTTGGCTTTACAGATACAGGTAACAAGGCTGTTGTTGGTGGCATTGCCAGAGAATTCTATGGGCTTATTTATAACCATTATCAGCAGGATTCCGCTTGGATATGGCAGAATAAATCAGAATATGGAGGAAGAGGGCAGGGTACACCTGCTGTTGACGGAGAAAAACGAACTCAGTGGATTTTCGAGCCTCATGTAGCTGAAGATGCTTTTGAAACACTGATAAAGGATTCCAATATAGAAGTACAAAGAAATGAATGGCTTGACCGGGAATCTGGCGTTGTAATGCAAGATGGAAAGATTGTCTCTATTCGTTGCTTAAGTGGTAAGGTCTTTGAAGCGGAAGTATATATCGATGCAACCTATGAGGGTGATCTTATGGCAGCATCCGGAGTTGATTATTCGATTGGACGTGAAAGTAATGATGTGTATGGTGAATCTCATAATGGTGTACAGTCAATGCGTCATGATCATCCGCATTATTTTTTATCACATGTTGATCCTTATTTAATACCTGGTGATTCAACAAGTGGTCTGCTTTATGGAATTTCTAAGGAGAAACCCGGCCCAGACGGAAGTGGGGATAAAAAGATACAGGCGTATAATTTCCGTTTATGCCTTACTATGGTTGATAGTAATAAATTACCGTTTTATGCTCCCGATGATTATGATCCTATGCGTTATGAACTTCTTGCACGTTATTTCCAGAATGGATGGAACGAGGTCTTTAATAAATTTGATCCAATTCCAAATGCCAAAACAGATGTGAACAATCATGGTGCCTTCAGCTCAGATATGATAGGTGCTAACTATGAGTATCCTGAAGCAAGTTATGAACGAAGGAAAGAAATAGTTGAAATGCACAAATCGTATCAGGCAGGACTCTATTACTTTATTGCTACAGATTCTCGTGTCCCAGAAAATATTAGGGCTGAAATGGGAAAATGGGGATATGCTCTTGATGAATTCGCTGACAACAATAATTGGCCATATAATATTTATGTCCGTGAAGCAAGGCGGATGGTTGGCCAGAAGGTTATGACAGAAAACGAAGTTTCAGGTGCCAAGGATGTGGAAGAAAGTGTCGGAATGGGTTCCTATACACTTGATTCGCACAATGTTCAGCGTTATGTAACTTCTGATGGTTATGTCCAGAACGAGGGGGATATTGGATTGCCAGTAGCCCCTTATAGGATTGAAATGAAAAGTATATTACCTAAGTCCGATCAATGCAGCAATCTGGTTGTTCCGGTGGCTATGTCCTGTTCTCACGCTGCGTTCGGCTCAATCCGTATGGAACCTGTATTTATGATTCTAGGACAAAGTGCGGCAATAATGTCAGTCTGCGCCATCAATCAGGATATTCAGGTCTCTGATGTAAAATACTCTGATGTACGTCCCCTTCTTCTCAACTATGGCCAAGTTCTCGAGTATTAGGTTGTCCTTCAGATTATTATTATTTTCGACTTCTACTTCTTCTTGCTTTGTCTTTAAAATATTAATATAAATTTCAACATAATATTCTATAAAAATTACAAATAGCTATGGTACTTACTCATTTATTATTAAGTTCACTTTTAACTGTTTCATGTAATATTGAAAGTCCCAGTGCGACTGGTAATATTACTACGATGGAACAAGTGGACTCTTCTGCGATGTCATATTCACCACTTGAGTGTTATGTCAAACCCGAAGATCCTGAGGTCTTAAAAAAGATTGATCAGTGGCAGGACCTGAAGTTCGGAGTCTTGTTCCATTGGGGAATATATTCTGTTCCAGGTATGATGGAATCGTGGAATCTATGCTCAGAAGATGTAAGGTGGGAATATCAGTTCAGGGAAGAACATGGAATGACATACACTGAGTTTAAAGACTGGTACTGGGGACTAAGTAAACAGTTCAATCCAACAAAGTTTGACCCGACCATATGGGCTGATATAATGCAAGATGCAGGAATGAAATATATGGTTTTTACGACGAAACATCATGATGGCTTCTGTATGTTTGATTCAAAATATTCTGATTATAAAATCACCAACGGACCATTTGCTTCGAATCCACGCAGTAATATAACCAAGGAAGTCCTAAATGCTTTCCGTGATAAGGGCTTTATGGTGGGTGAATATTTTTCAAAACCAGACTGGCATTGTAAGTGGTACTGGAATCCACTGTTTGCTACTCCAAATCGTATGCAGAATTATGACAGGGACAAACATCCGGATTGGTGGAATAAGTATGTCGAATTCACTATGAATCAGTTGACTGAATTGACGACTGATTATGGCCATATCGATATTTTATGGCTTGATGGTGGTCAGATTCGTGGTGCAGAGGTAAATATCGGTGAAGTACTTAAGGAAGCAAGGAAACGTCATCCTGGTCTGATTTGTGCAGACCGTTGCTCTAGAGATAAATATGAGGAGTATCAGACTCCTGAACATGAAATTCCAAGAGAACAACGTAATATCCCTTGGGAGACAAATACTCCTCTGCTGGCTTGGGGATGGAGGTACAATCCTGTCTATAGAACAACCAGGACAATTATATCAGAACTTGTTGAAGTGGTCGCAAAAGGTGGAAATTACCTGTTGGGTATCGGACCTTCACCATGGGGAACAATTGATGATATGGCACAGCAACGTCTAAGAGAGATAGGCGACTGGATGAGAAGAAATGGAGAAGCAATCTATTCTACACGTGTTACTTCAATTTATCACGATGGTAATTTATGGTTTACTGCATCTAAGGATGGCTCTACAATATATGGTATATATGCGCTACCAAACGATGAAGAACTCCCTCAGACTATAGAATGGTCAGGCAATCTCCCTATTGGCACTGTTACTTCAGTTGATGGCGGGAAAATGCTTAAAAGTAAGATAATAAACGACAAAGTTGTCTTGACTGTTCCAAAAGGTGTAAGACAGGAAGCCTTCGTATTTAAGTTCAGAGTAAAGTAATCTGAATTTTGCATTATTTTGTAGCGAGAATTAGGTTTGATGTCGTAAAACATTCAAAAATCAGGTAAAAAAGTTGAATTAACATTTGGA
>DCHP01000088.1 GCA_002315675.1 Rikenellaceae bacterium UBA1749
TTTTAAAGTGTCAAAGACAAGATAAAAAAAGATAATTCACCACAAAAAATATTATTTTTGCCTCAATAATTGAGAAAAATATGAAAAAATTTCATGGACTTACTTTTCTGGTAAAGATTCTGATTAGTTATTTATTTCTAATTATCCTCGGGTACATATTCTATAGATATAACTTCTCTATTTTTGGCTCAATTTCATCTGAAGAATCATTGGAGTTATATAAAGGCTTCATGCTTTTTTCCACGGCAAACATCTGCTATACTTTTGGGTTGTATGCAGCATTCACGACATTCCCTTTTTCGTACAAGTTCTATTGTAGCCGAAAGTATCAGACAATTTCAATGGTTCTTTATACCATCGGCATCATTCTTATTACTACGATAAATCTGAGCGATGCCGTTTATTTTCATTATGCAGCAAAAAGATTTACAGCCACTGAATTTTTTTATCTTGAAGACAACAATAACAATACAACCCTGGTAATTCACTTCCTGAAGGAGAATGTTCCGTTGATTATTGCAGGTATTGCAATAATATCAGTATGGTTTTACTTATTCATTAAGTTAGATGGTCCACATCTGAAATTCAAATCCACAGGAACACACTACACAATACATTCTATAATATTTGCAATAATCGTATTTTTTATCATCATTGGAATGAGAGGAGGATTTGACAGGCAGACAAGACCTATTACCATAAGCAACGCCGCCCAATATACTTCAACGCCTGAAAAGGGCGCGTTGGTCCTCTCCAATCCGTTCTGTATATTGAGAACAATTGAAAATAAGGCCATATCATGCCCAAAATATTTTGAAAAGCCAGAACTTGAAAAAGTATTTTCCTCTCAAAAAGAATATTACGGAGATTCACTTACCATCAAATCCCAGAAGGGCAAGAATGTTGTAATATTTATTTTGGAAAGTTTTTCCGCTGAACACTCAAAAAAATTATACCCAGAACTTTATGCACATACCCTGACTCCTTTTATGGATTCACTGATGGGAGAAGGATATCTGCTAAGAAAAGCATATGCTAATGGGAAAAAGTCAATTGACGCGCTGCCTTCGATCCTATCCTCTATTCCATCATTCGGAGTTCCCTTTGCAACCATTCCTGAGGCTCTTTCAAAAACCGATGCACTTGGTAAGCTTGCAAAAAATGAAGGTTATTCAACATGGTTCTTCAATGGTAGCGAACGAGGTTCAATGGGATATGTAGCATACTCAAAAATAGCTGGAATTGATAATTTCAGGACTAAGGAGGATTACGAACTCGTTCACGGCAAAAATGATTTTGACGGATATTGGGGAATCTGGGATGAACCATTTTTCAGATACATGGGAGAAACGCTGAACACAGCAAAATCTCCATTTATATCTGTTCTGTTTTCCCTGTCATCACACCACCCATTTGTTGTTCCGGAAAAGTACAGAAAGACATTACCAAAAGGATACACAAAGGTACATCAGCCTGTTGCATATGTTGACCTTTCACTAAGACATTTCTTCGATTTCGCAAAAACCCAGCCATGGTATAAGAATACAATATTCCTGTTTGTAGCAGACCATGTCAGTTCTGAAAAATACAGCGACGAGGCAAAGACTTCTGCCGGCAGTACACATATTACAATGTTCTATTTTACACCGGACCACTCTATCAAGGGAGAGACTTATAAAACAACCCAGCAGATAGACGTAATGCCGACATTGGCATCAATACTGGATTTCAAAGGACCATACCATTGTTTTGGACATAGTATTTTTTCAAAGTCAGACACGACGACTTCATTCTCCATTAATTACGCAAACGGAGAGTATCAATGGATAGAAAATGACACAGCATATATATTCAATGGTGAAAAGATTGTGGCGTGCTACGACCTAAAGACCGATTCATTGCAAAAAAATAATATCAAACCTCTTAATAGTGGAAAAATTGAAACTTCAGTAAAAGCATTCATTCAAACTTATTTTTCTGATATAAAGGAAAGAAAATTCACAGCTAAATAATTCATTTATCAGCAAAAGACATTCATCCATACTGCACGAATTGTAAATTTCTTTTAAAAAAACAGAAAAAAGTTTTGTCAGGTAAAAAAAACGCCATATCTTTGCAGAGCAAAAGAAAGACGGGAGCTTAGCTCAGTTGGTTCAGAGCATCTGCCTTACAAGCAGAGGGTCGTGGGTTCGAATCCCTCAGCTCCCACACAGAAGACTTATCATTAGGTAAGTCTTTTTTTTTGCAATATACACATATCCAATGTAGGAGCATGGCTTCAATTTCTCTGAAAGCCAGCATTAGTATTCGGAGCTAACGCTTCAGGAAAAGGATCACTTTAAGAATGAATTATGGATAATTCTGAGACAGAAGAAGCATTGTTCCGGTATTGGAACAATGCTTCTTCTATCTTGCGGAGGCAAACCTTAAGATGCATACATCTTTCCCTGGGCTTGAATCATCCATAGGAAAGGGATAATTCATAAATCCTATAAATCAAGATCAGCTGCTACAGGATAGTGGTCTGACACAAATGGGACACCATAATCTCCGTCAAGAGTTGTAAATCTGACTGGTTTGAGATTCGCCTCAAATATATAATCAATGACAAGACTCGGATATTGTCCGTAACCATTGTATGATTTTTTGTCATCTGTTTCCTGTGCAACCACCCTGGTATCTGAAACCAGTTCTCTTAACGGCAAGAGAAGTGGATCGTCAGGCAATGTATTGAAATCACCGGTTACAACAAGCGGAGCCCCTGTCCCTTCTTTTGGCACAATTGATTTGATTCTGGAAACCAAAAGTTTAACACCTTCCTCTCTAGCAATCTTACCCATATGGTCAAGATGGGTGTTGAAATGGTAGATAACCTGATCTGTTCCCTTTATCTGAAAACAGCCCCAGGTCACCATTCTATTGCAAACTCCGTCCCATCCCATCGAAACAGAATCTGGAGTTTCACTCAACCAGAAATTACCTGAACATAGAAGATCTAATTTTTCCATATTGTAATAAATAGTCATCATCTCACCTTCCCTATCTCCGTCATCTCGCCCCACGCCGATTCTTCCGTAACCTGGAAGATTTTCCACAAAGTATTCATCCTGTTCTTTCAGACATTCCTGAACACCCATCAGATCAGGCTTTTCTTGATTCACCATATTAATCTGGGCAGGACGTCTATTCATCCAACAATTGTCTCCATCTTCATTTGTCGCATACGCACTTGAATTTCTAAGATTAAAAGAAATCACTCTCACACTGGCAGTGGAGCTGCAGCCAATTGACATAACGGTCATGACCAGAAGCAATAGAAAACTATACAGATGTCTCATATGATATTTTTTTTAAGTTAACATTAAGTAAAGATACATTATATTTGCAAAAAAAAGAATAAAATGAATAAAGGACGTGTAGTTGTTGGCTTGAGTGGTGGAGTTGATTCTTCTGTTGCTGCATATGTACTCCAGCAACAAGGTTATGAAGTCCTTGGTCTTTTTATGAGGAACTGGCATGATACCACCGGCACTCTGCATGGAGACTGCACATGGGAAGATGACAAGACATTCGCAGAACTTGTTGCAGAAAAGCTTGACATTGAGTTCCACTATATTGATCTTAGTGAGCAATACCGAAAAAGAGTTGTTGACTACATGTTTTCCGAGTACGAAAAAGGGCGGACTCCCAACCCTGACGTATTATGCAATCGTGAAATAAAATTTGATGCTTTTGTCAAGGAAGCAGAAAGACTTGGAGCTGATTTCGTTGCTACAGGACATTATTGCCGTAAATCATATGACCCTATCAAGGACGAATACCATTTACTTGCGGGCCTTGACGGAAACAAGGATCAAAGTTATTTCTTATGTCAGCTTTCCCAGTCCCAACTGAAAAATGCTCTTTTCCCAATAGGAGAAATGATAAAACCTGATGTAAGGAAGGTTGCCGAAGAAATGCGTCTAGCCACAGCAAAGCGCAAGGATTCACAGGGAATATGCTTCGTAGGAAAAGTTGACCTTCCTGTTTTCCTGCAGCAGAAACTTGCAGCAAAGAAAGGGAGGGCGATCCTCATTCCTGAGGACTGGAAAGGATATACTGAAAGTCATGACATATACAAGCCATTCTACTATACTCATAGTGACGGTAAAATAATCGGAGACCATAATGGAGCACATTTCTACACCATAGGTCAAAGGAAAGGACTGAAAATCGGAGGATTCCCTGAGCCTATTTTTATCATCCAGACTGATATTGAAGAGAATATAATATATCTTGGCATGGGCGAAAACCATCCTGGGTTAATGAGAAGCGGATTATTTGCAAAAAAAGAAGATGTACACTGGGTTGTCCCTTCTCACAGACTTGGAATTGGAGAGGAACGAAGGTTCAAGATAAGAATCAGGTACAGACAACCTCTTCAAGATGGTAAAGCTAAAATGAAGGAAGATGGGTTATATGTAACTTTCGATAAACCTCAAAGGGCTGCCACACCTGGTCAATTCATAGCATTATATGAAGACGATGACCTTGTCGGTTCATCAGTTATCGCATACTAAAGATATTCGGATAATTCATAAAAAAAATCTGGAACTATTCAACCTGGGTAAAAACAGCCATCAATGTATCAACATTCCAGAAAGAGGTCTATTGTTAATATTGGACATAGGTGACTGAATAGTTTCAAAAATCTGAAATAGATGAGTAGGAACTAACAGGCAGAAACTGGCACAAGGCATTCCCTTTCCTACAACTCAGCTCTTTTACAAAATTAGAAAGGCAGACCTATTGCGAAATGGATAGCTGTATCGGAAATACCCAAATTATGAAGCCATCTTTCCCCTTGAATCATATTCGGATTATGGAGTTTGAAACCCCAGTCTAGTCGCAGAATCATCATATCTGCAATATTGTATCTGAAACCTATTCCTGTATTGAAAGCCAACTGCTTGTAAAAATTCTGGAAATTGAATCTAGCCTCAGATCGGCTTTCACCTTTTGAATTCATCCAGATATTTCCAAGATCAAAAAATATTGCAGTACTAAGTCCGGCAAAAAGTCTCGCCCTGTATTCAAAGTTGGCCTCCAGTTTGAAATCGCCCAGCTGGTTTGGATACACGCCCAAAGAATCTATTTGCACACTACCTGGTCCAAGGGTTCTCATCTGCCAGCCTCGCATAGAGTTTCCACCACCAGCAAAATACAATCTTTCAAAAGGAAGAGACTGTGTATTCCCATATGCATATCCGCCCGCCACGAGAAAACGCCATGCAAGTTGGGATGCATTACCCACATTCTTTCGGCCTGTCATCTGGAAATTCAGTCTTGCATACTGGGCAAACCTTATTCCAAGAATCTGATAGTAGGAATCAATAGATGATGTTTCCTGTATGTATTCCTCCTGTGGTGTCAGAAAAATTCCGGATAGGAGTCTCATACAGTTTCCTGCATAATCGGATGACACCTTTATAGAGAAATTATCCTGACTGAAGTTCATATTGTTGTTATATACATAACTGACACTTCCACCTGGAATTAGCTGTGATGTATAGCTGTTCCTCAAGTACGGATTCTGGATTGATGCCAGAAATGAGGAATCAATCCTGGGAACAGAAACCATATAAACGTCCAGAGGATTAATAGTGACATAAGACCTACTGCCTATTTTCCAGGAGTACCCAAATGAGCCACCAAAGACAATTCTACTATAATCCGGACGTCTTTGAGCTGAGAAAGTCAGGGAAACTTTGGAGTGGGGATCATTGAACCTCGCGGCCTTATCCTCGCTTATGTTAGCCCAGAACCTAGGTGCAACAATTGAAGAATTGAATCCCAGTTCATATGAATTGTTCTTACCCTGCTGCCACATAAATTCATATGCACCCCTGAAGTTTATATTGAATTGTTCGCCGCCTCTGAAAATATTATTATTCTGATACCCCAAAGACAAAGCCAGAGAGAAATACTGACTTGTTGTTGAGGCCTCGAAATCAGCAGATGTACTCTGCCTGGTTACCGGCGTACATTGTATTTCACACGAAAGTTCATGTTGCGTTGTACTTGGCTGGGGGCCAACAGCAAATGCATTTGTAATAACCAGATCATTACTGTCTGCAGATTCTACCAGATTAAAGACTATTCTGTTGTTCAATCCCAATGTCTCCAGATTTGCACGTGTTTTCTCTATTGATTGCCTGTCATAGAATTCATTCGGGGACATTCGAATAGCCTGAAGCAATATATCAGGTCTAATCTTCAGATGGTTCTTGAACTTTATTATAATACCATTACTTACAATAGAGTCATATTTGGAATGAGTATCAGTCCCATCAAATTCGGTATTGACAACTATCGAAGATATCCTGTAGACAGGATGATTTTCCATAACTTCGACGCCTTCTGAATTAATGGTTTTCATATATTTTCTCACGCGCACCCTGACATCACATTGGTGGTTACCAACTGTAGAATCTATTGAATAGGAAATATAATTCACTCCAAATCCAAAAAATCCCTTATCATTCAGATAGGATGTCAACCTGCGGCGTTCTTGTTCAAAATCAGAAGTTGAAAATACATTACCGGATTTCAGGCAACTGTTTATAGTATCCTTCATAATGATAGGAGTAAGAAATTCATCTTCAATCCTATAATATATATTCCGGAGTCTATATGGAGACCCCATAGTTGCAGAATACTGAACAATCGCTTTCTTCCCATGGGTTATGACAGTGTCATCGATTACTGAGTTGAAATAACCTTTTGAAGAAAGAAAAGAACCTATCTCCATTTTACTCTTTTCTATTTCAGAGTAATCCAGTATCACAGGTTTTTCACCGACCTTCTCGCTCCAGAAACGATGCCATCCATCATGTTTGGAAGAATCTGTTGCATTATAGAATGCAGTTTTAAGACCGATGCCCAGAAATCTACTGTTTGGTCGCTGCTGAATATAATCTTCAGGATACTGCTTCTTTATGGCATACTTCTCTTTGCTGCTATTGGAAGTAATTGTCAACGAATTCCTTATTAATTTATACTCGCCATCCTGGACATAACGGACTGCAGAGCACGACACTAGTAGCATCGCTGAAAGAATAAGGAAAAACAGTTGAAAAAATAGACTCCGAAACATCAGACTAATACACAGCACTTTCTAGGGTAACCATATCAAGAGATACAACTTCAAAATCTTCCACCACAACATCCTCATACTTCAAAGACTGGTATTTTGTATCAAGTTGAGGAATAAATTCCAAATCATATACACCACCTGGAACCCTGAAGAATAATTTTCCATTGGAAGCATTAGAATATGTTGAAAAAAGCTTTACACTATCCTGAAATACATTGACCTGAACAACAGAACGGATGACTTCATCGAATTGATCAACCATGAGGGCAGATACCGCACCGCATGATTGAGGATCCATAAGCCTGCAACCTTTATTTGGTACAAAATAATATTTGTCATTCTCCTGATCATATTCCACAGATTTGTTTAGATCCACATCGATTTCAGCCACGGCTATCTCATTGTTCTGGATAGTATAACAAAGTTCTGATGTCCAGACAAGATTTTCAGCTTCAGTATTCAGTTCTTTAGTTCCTTCTTCTCCGTTTATAGAGATGTAACCAACATCTCCGAACGTCAGACGTATTTCAGGATAATAACCTTCAGATATGTCTTCTTCAGACAAAGTAAGATACTCCCGTCCGGTAAGAGTCATCAAGTCAAACATGACCTGATTTGTAGAAAGAGTCAACCACTTTGTACCATCATAAATTTCCACCTGCTTGACACTTGTCAGCAGTGATGTAAACTTGGATGATGGAGCATCAGCTATTGTAACTATCAAATGAGGATTCCCCTTATAACTTTGATCCTCGCAGGAATACAAAGAGAGAGCAATAAATATTGCAGATATTAGTATTGAAATATTCCTCATATAGTAACGCAGTTAGTACAACTTAATATCAATAATATAACCTACAAAGGTATATTATA
>DCHP01000005.1:0-208 GCA_002315675.1 Rikenellaceae bacterium UBA1749
GTTCGTGCTGGACGAACCAAAAAAAAGCAGTGGATGAAATTGATTCATCCACTGCTTTTTTAATATCAAATAGTAATACTTATGCTTCAGGAGCAGAAGTTGAAATAGGAAGGATAGAAACATATGATTTTCCACCCTGTTTTTTCTTGAATGCTACTGTACCATCTATCAAAGCGAAAAGAGTATGATCCTTACCCATACCTACATT
>DCHP01000005.1:308-30265 GCA_002315675.1 Rikenellaceae bacterium UBA1749
CCGTTCTTAGAACTACCAACACCTTTCTTATGTGCCATCTGTCTATACTCTTTTTAGGTTAATTAATTAGCTGAAACTATTTCGTCGATCTGAATCTGAGTCAAGCACTGGCGATGACCATTCTGTGTCTGATAACCTTTACGACGACGTTTTTTGAAAACAATCACCTTATCATCTTTAAGGTGACGAAGCACTGTTGCTTCAACCTTGGCGTCTTTTACTGTAGGTGCACCAACTGAAACCTTACCGTCAGCATCTACTAGCAGAACTTTATCGAAGCTCACTTTAGACCCTTCTGAGTCTTTAAGACGGTGAACATAGAGCTTGCGACCAGCTTCAGCCTTGAACTGCTGTCCTGCTATTTCTACGATTGCGTACATTGATTAGTTATTTTTGTTAATTATTAATACTCCAGCTTTTAGCTGAGAGAGTGCAAATATATGCTATTTTTTTTATTGCAACAAATCAAATATATTTTTCTAGCAATAATTCCATCTGTTTCTGCACTTTTTCTGCTTCCTTACCAGCAGCCTCAGCAAAGTCCTCATTTGTTGAAGCATAAATAATCGCCCTGGAGGAATTAACTATCAGACCGCAATGGCTATTCATTCCATATTTTGCGACATCATCAAGGGAACCTCCCTGCGCACCAATACCTGGAACCAAAAGAAAATGATCGGGAACTATTTTCCTGATATCAGAAAGAGACTCGGCTTTCGTAGCACCCACCACATACATCATGTTTTCCTTCGAACCCCAGCTGGAAGAACATTTAAGAACAAGTTCATACAGTTTGTCGCCATTTTGCATAATCTGCTGCTCGAAATCCTGTGAAGACTTATTTGATGTCAGGGCGAGAACTATGAGCCATTTACCATCTTTCTCCAGAAATGGGGAAGCACTATCCAAACCCATATACGGGGACAAAGTTACAGCATCAACGCCAAATGTATCAAAGAAAGCATCTGCATACATTTTTGATGTATTGCCTATATCACCTCTTTTGGCATCTGCAATAATAAACTGATCCGGATAATTATCCTTTATATACCTTACAGTCTTTTCAAAGGAAACCATTCCTGCAGGTCCATTCTGTTCATAGAAAGCAGTATTTGGTTTATATGCGATACAATATGGTGCAGTGGCATCCACTATTGCCTTATTGAATTCAAAAATCGGATCTTCCTTTGATTTCAGAAATTCAGGAATCTTTCTAATGTCAGAATCAAGTCCTACAGCCAGGAAACTCTTCTTTCTTTTAACATTACAGAACAACTCATCGTAATTCATAGTACAAATCTATCTTTTTAAATTTCTCACTGATTGATAGAGCCACTTGCTCCATACATAAAAAAATAGTGGGAATATGATTATTATTAATTTATTATAACACCAGGCTTCTTCAAATCTAAGATGAAGAAGACACCATATTGCCCTGGTTGTTCCACATCCTATACAATCATCTCCCGTAAAATGTTTATATAGACAAATCGAATGACTTGTATCAGACAACAAGGATTCAGGGAGAAGAAAAAACAGGAACGGCAGAAGTAAAAGCAGAATTATCTTTATCTTATATGACAATCGTGTTTCCTTCACTATCCTTAAACGAACCGACCAGAATCATAATAAGATCTATAAGTGCCCAGATGAAGCATCCGCCAAAAGTTAATAGCTGGATAATCCCTATTGCAATATGCCCGGTATAGAATCTATGAGCTCCTATAAAACCGCAAAAAAGACAAAGAAGCAGTGTAATAACGCCTTCGTACTCTCCATGTTGTCTGTTGGATCTTGTCTTTCCTTCTTCAAGAGATCTTCCGCAGTGTATGCACACCACTGCATCATCAAATACCTCCTGTCCACAATACTTACAAAACATAATATTATGATTTTAAAAGTTACTCATGAAAAACTACTCTTCAGAAGCAGCTTGAAGACGTTCAGCATTTTCTGCAAACTGAAGTTTGTCAATTACTTCCTGGATATCGCCATCCATAAACGCCTGAAGATTGTACATTGTATACCCTATTCTATGGTCAGTTACACGACCTTGCGGATAGTTATATGTACGAATCTTTGCAGACCTGTCTCCTGTAGATACCATTGTTTTCCTTTTACTTGAAATCTCATCAAGATATTTCTGATATTCCAAATTGTAGATACGGGTTCTAAGTTCAGCCAAGGCTTTGTCATAGTTTTTCAACTGAGATTTCTGATCCTGACATTGCACAACAATACCAGTTGGGATATGCGTCAGTCGAATAGCGGAATATGTCGTATTCACACACTGTCCACCTGGGCCTGAAGCACAGAAGGTATCCTTTCTGATATCATCTGTCTTAAGTTCAATATCAAACTCTTCTGCTTCAGGAAGAACCGCTACTGACGATGCTGATGTATGGATACGGCCTTGTGTCTCTGTCTGAGGAACTCGCTGAACACGATGAACTCCACTTTCATATTTTAGAACACCATATACGCCTTCGCCCGAAATTTTAGCAACAACTTCCTTGAATCCTCCGGCAGCCCCTTCGTTCTGACTGGTAATCTCTGCTTTCCAGCCCTTACGCTCACAGAACTTCAAGTACATGCGAAGAAGATCTCCCGCAAAAATAGCAGCTTCATCACCACCTGTTCCGCCTCGAATTTCAAGAATGGCATTCTTGGCATCCTGCGGATCCGCAGGAATCAACATAAGTTTAATATCATCTTCCATCTGAGCAATGGATGGTTCGAGCTCTTCAACTTCGAGCTTCGCCATCTCCCTCATTTCCTCATCCTTTTCATTTGCCAAGAGTTCCTTCGCCTCCTGTAGATTAGCAAGAGCAATACGATATTTCTCAGCTGCAGCAATAATTGGAGTCATTTCCTTATATTCGCGATTGAGCTGAATATAGCGTTTCATATCGCCCATGACCTCTGGAGAATTAATTTCCTGTGAAATTTTCTGATATTTCTCCTTAATTCCTTCTAGTTTATCTAAAATCATAAATTGTTACTTAATTGGACAAAGATAAATATTTAGTCTCTGTTTCGGGCAAAACCAAGATAATATATTATAGTTGCTATCGCAGAAAGCGCCGCAACCAGATAAGTTCTTGCCGCCCATTTCAAAGAGGTCTGTGCTGCTTCCATTTCACTTTCAGGCATCATTCTTTCCCGGGTTAACCAAGTCATAGCCCTCTGGGATGCATTATATTCAACGGGCAAAGTGACAATTGAGAATAAAGCTGAAATACAAAGCAGTCCTATTCCAGCATAAAAAACATATGGATTATGAATTGAAGACAATAGAATTATTCCTATTATGATAACCCAAGTTGATGCTGTTGAAGCAAAATTTGTTATTGGTACCAACGCAGAGCGCACCATTACAGGAAAATACTGTTCTGCATGCTGGACAGCATGTCCACATTCATGACAGGCAACTGCCTGAGCTGCAATTGAATAGCTATTATATACAGAATCAGACAGATTAACTGTTTTATTTGCTGGATTATAATGGTCAGTCAACTTTCCTGAGACGTGGGTAATCTTCACGTCATAAATACCATTATCGTGCAACATCTTCTCGGCAATCTGCCCACCTGTCAGACCATTTCGGGCAGGAACTTTGGAATACTTGCTGAAAACCGAATTCAATCTTGCCTGAACAGCATATCCTAGGACTCCAACAACAATCAAAAGTAAAAATTCCATAAAAACTATTTTTTTAACTTACTATAACAACCTATTTGAATTCCTTGGCAATAGATAGGAGATCTGCTTCAATTGATGGAAGAAGTTCTATACCATCACGTAGTATTCTCTCTTTCTTCTCTCTTTCCTTATCACCTGGAATATATACTCTCTCCTCGCCTTTTGCAGGTTTTGCGGCACGGAATGTTTCTATCCATTTATCCATTTCCGCCTTGAACTCTTCTTTTGACCTGAATGCATCAATACGCATAGCTCCAAAGAAATGACCAAGTCCTTCACCGACTTTTTCTGATTTTAGTGGTAGATAAGCGACCTGAGGGGGAACAAATGGACCAAAATTGGCACCGGAGAAAACACTTGAGAAAATATCAACAATCGCTCCCATACAATAACCTTTGTGGCTACCATGCTTTTCATCACCACCAAGTGGTACAATAGCACCTCCACGGGTAATGATATCAGGATCTGTGGATGGACATCCATCTGCATCCTGCACCCAACCTGTAGGGCAACTTTCACCCTTTTTACCCATTATTGCGAGTTTTCCACGAGCAATTGGTGTTGTAGCAAAATCAGCTACAAAAGCGGGATATTTTCCTGCCGGTATTGCCACCGCAATAGGATTAGTCCCAAGCAGTCTGGACGTAGACAAAGTCGGAGCAACCAAAGGATTAGCATTGGTCATTGCTACACCAGTCATATCATGTTCAAGAGCCATTCTGGCATAATATCCAGCAATACCGAAATGATTTGAATTACATGTAGCAACCCAGCCTGAGCCTGCCTTTTCAGCTTTCTCTATAGCTAATTTCATTGAGTAATGTGCAGCAACGATTCCAATGGCACCATCACCATCAACAGTGGCAGTAGAAGGACTTTCATGAACAATATGGACATTAGGGGTTACATTGATTCTGTCAGCTTTCCAGAGTTGGTATATATCCTTTACCCTCAACATTCCATGTGAGGACAATCCGTGAAGTTCGGCAGCAAGCAAAACTTCTGTTACAATTGATGCATCTTCATCGGAACATCCCATCCCAAGAAAAATGCCCTTGCATATATCATATAATTCTTGATACTTATACATAACAAATAAAAAATAAAATGAACTAATTTCTGTTTTCTCTTCTGAAATAGCATCATGGAAAGCATTTATCAAATACTCGCCATGGCACATTAATAATTAGAAAAGGTCTTCATGCGGCACATGCGCTATGAGATGGAACTTATACCGGCACACCTCTTATTTTGATTTCAGGAATCTATCCGCTTCAAGAGCTGCCATACATCCAGAACCGGCAGCCACTATGGCCTGACGGTAATGAGGATCCTGTACGTCTCCAGCCGCAAACACACCTGGAACATTTGTTTTAGGAGAACCTGGTATTGTCTTGATATATCCTTCAGCATCAACTTCTATATACTCCCTGAATACTTCAGTATTCGGATGATGCCCTATTGCCAGGAAGAAACCATCAAGAGGCAGATCATATATTTCCCCATCATTCTTCTTCAAACGGACACCAGTTACACCTTCCCCATCTCCAAGAATTTCTACCGTATTATGTTCGAACAAAACTTCAATATTATCTGTTGACATAACTCTATCCTGCATGGCCTGACTGGCACGTAGGAAATTTTTACGGACTATAAGATACACTTTCCTGCATAAGGATGCAAGGTATGTCGCTTCCTCACAGGCTGTATCACCTCCCCCAACTACGGCAACAACTTTTTTCCGATAGAAGAAACCATCACATGTTGCACATGCAGACACCCCCATTCCCTTGAATTTATCTTCACTTTCAAGTCCAAGATATTTTGCGGAAGCTCCTGTAGAAATGATTACAGTATCAGCTACATACAAGGTACCATCGTCAAGAGTAACTTTAAAGGGGCTTTCTGAAAAGTCAACTTTTGTTACAATTCCAGAGATGCATGTTGTTCCCAGACGGATAGCCTGCTGACGAAATTCGCCCATCATATCTGTACCGGCAATACCATTCGGGTAACCGGGAAAATTTTCAATTTCGGTTGTAGTTGTCAACTGTCCTCCAGGTTGAAGTCCTTCAATAAGCACTGGATTCATCGCAGCACGTGACGCATATATAGCAGCAGTATATCCTGCAGGGCCACTACCTATTATCAAGCATTTTACTGTATCCATAAGAATAATTGTTTAATAGATACAAATATATAAAGAAAACGGATATTTTCCACAAAGCCAGTATTCTGACTCAATTCTGCAAAGTCAGCTTAGAAATGCAACATAAATATAGATTATTGATCCTGCAGAGAGATTAGAGGAAGTGAATAGGATTACCGGAAAATGCAGGGTATTGGCAGGGCATATAGGGGAATTGACAGAAGACAATGGATTTTGGGATGATGGCTATTTTGAGTAAATTTGTCAATAGCAAGTAAATACAACACTTGAAACCATATGAAAAAATCCTTAATCCTTCTTTCTGTCCTTTTACTGTCATGTTCCAGATTTGGGACTTGTGTTCCCAAGGAATCAGACAGTGATCTAAACTTCAAAGAACTTTCAAAAACATGGGATGAAGCAATCCCTCTAGGTAATGCGGAAATAGGTGAACTTATCTGGGAAAAAGAAGGCAAGTTGCGTCTTTCCCTGGATCATTCTGATCTCTGGGATTTGAGACCTTCTTCCATTATTACAGAACAAGGCAATTTCAGCTACAAATGGGTACAGGAAAGAGTAAATGCCGGGGACTTGACTTCAATAGATGACAAAATTAATATCCCTTATGGGTATGAGGCTGTTCCTACAAAGATTCCATGCGCTGCCATCGAGTTTCCAATAGAGTCTTTCGGCAAAGTATCATATTCAAGATTGTATCTCCTTGATGCGGTATGTATAACAAAATGGGAAAGTGGAGAAAGTCTTGAGACATTTGTAAATGCATCAGAGCCAGTAGGATGGTTTATTTTCAGAGGATTGAAGAATGACGATTTTGTTCCGCAAATAGATACTCCGGATTACAATACCCATATAGAAAAATCTGTAGAGGGACATAGCAATATTGATCTTATGGCCTTAGGGTATGAGCAAGGTGAAATATCCTCAAAAGAAAACACTATTCTGTATCATCAAAAAGGATCAGGGGACTTTTCATATGATGTTGCCATCACCTGGAAAAGATCTAATGACACCATGTACGGGACTTGGAGTGTATGCTCTTCAATCAAAGGTGGCGATGCAGCCAAACTGGCAAAAGACGCCCTGAACAAAGGATACAAAGCCTCAAGAAACCAACATGCCAGATACTGGGATTCATTCTGGAATGCATCTTCCGTATCTCTTCCTGATACGATTCTGCAACATCAGTATGACATGGAAATGTACAAACTCGGTTCTGCAAGCCGTGAAAATTCGCGTCCAATTTCACTTCAAGCCATCTGGACTGCAGACAACGGGTTGCTACCTCCATGGAAGGGTGATTATCATAATGACCTAAACACTCAACTATGTTACTGGCCCGTATACAGGGGGAATCATCTATCCGAAGGACTGGCATTCCTGAATACCCTATGGAATCAACGGGAAACCTATCGGAAGTACACAAGTGATTTCTTTGGTGTAAATGGGATTATCGTTCCAGGAGTAATGGATCTTTTGGGGCGTCCTATGGGAGGATGGCCTCAATATTCTTTCTCTCCTACTGCCGGAGCATGGTGCGCACATCATTTCTACCTTCATTGGAAATACTCGGCAGATAATGATTTCTTGCGTGACCGTGCATACCCGTTTATGAAGGATGTTGCTGTCGCACTAGATGAATTATCCATCAAGGATTCTTCAGGTAAGCGTGGCTTACCTTTAAGTACAAGTCCCGAAATATACGAGTGTGGTGAAAAAGCATGGTTTAGAACTATTACCAACTATGATTTGGCTTTGATGCGCTTTACATTCGGAGCAGCAGCTGAGATGGCATCGGTATTAGGCCTTGATGATGACGCAGGAAGATGGTCGAAATGTCTTGGCGAAATGCCTCAATTTGATATAGATGAAGATTCATCAATGACTTTTGCACATGGTTTTCCATATAATGTTTCCCATAGGCATCTTTCACATGCTATGGCTATCTATCCTCTTGGACTATTAGACGTAAATGACGGGATCGAAACCGAGAAAATCATAAACAGCACAATTAAGAATATTGATAAGTATGGACCTGACTACTGGTGTGGTTACACATATAGTTGGCTTGGAAATATGAAAGCAAGAGCTCTTGATGGTGATGGAGCCGCTGATAATTTAAGAGTCTTTTCCAAGTGTTTCTGTCTTAAAAATAGTTTTCACGTCAATGGTGATCAGACAGCAACCGGGAAATCACTATTTACTTACCGTCCTTTTACCCTTGAGGGAAATTTCGCCTTTGCCTCAGCCATACAGGAGATGCTGATACAAAGCCATACAGGTATTGTCCGTATTTTCCCTGCATTGCCTTCATCATGGAAGGATGTAAGTTTTTCAAAGTTACGTACACGCGGTGCGTTCCTCGTTTCTGCCAGGATGGAGAAAGGGAAAGTCGTATCAGCAGAAATATTCAGTGAAAAAGGAGGAAAAGTTGATGTAAATCTTCCAGGTGATACAACAGTTCTACATTTTGACACAAAACCTGGTCAGACGATTGATTTAATGAACTGATTTTTCACATTATTGAGTCTACTTTAAATGTTGAGTCTACTTTAATAAGTATCGTTTAAAGTTTTTATATCCGCTACAGGCCCCTGGAATGGGGGCATTTCTCAATTTTTGGACTTTTTAAAGTGGACTCAATGTTTATTTCTCAGGGGCAGGCACTTATATCAAGACTAAAGTCACTATAACGACTTCATCAAGTACCTATATTGAAATAGTAGGCTCATTATTTTTTACTGGGAAAAATTTAAGAAGCGTAATATTCACCACCACACATTACTTAAATAATGTGTGGTGGATTTTTCTTCCTATATCAGTTCTCCAACAATCTCGAATGAAAATATTCGGCAACCCTCTGAAAAATTATATCTTAAATGTGTATGGAAAGCTATCAACAGCCATGGATCGCAAAACTAAAGTCTATAAGATAATAATGTAGTCATATCTTGTATAGATATTGAGGACTTTTACGGCCTGTCATGATAATGATGTAGTTATGGGATAATAATTGTAGTCATAGTGACTGAATAGTTAGTTTAGAAGGGTAGATTAGAAGCGATGAATTTTAGTTAAAATTACGAAATGAATTTATAAATTTGCAGTTTATAAAAACTCTCACAGAAATTATGATTTATTCCCTGATTTGTTGGCTGGATTCAATATTTGATGTTCCTGGCGCAGGATTGTTCTCATACATATCGTTCCGTTCCGCATGTTCAATAATACTTGCGCTTGTAATTGCTATTTTTATAGGGAAAAAAATAATACGTACTCTTCAGAGGCATCAGATTGGAGAAGAAATCAGAAACCTGGGACTTGAAGGTCAGCTTCAAAAGAAAGGTACCCCTACAATGGGTGGCCTTATCATTATCGGGTCAATACTACTTCCGATTCTCATTATTGCTGATTTGTCGAATGTATATATTCAACTTCTGATATTGACAACATTGTGGCTGGGGGCTGTCGGTTTTATTGATGACTACATCAAAACGTTCAAAAAACACAAGGAAGGGATGAGTGGCTGGATGAAAATTGCCGGTCAGGTCGGACTTGGAATAATTGTCGGAACTACAATGTGGCTCAACAGTGATATTGTCATAAGAGAAAAATTTGTTCCAGACCCTGATGATAAAATTGCAAAAGTCGAAAACACGACACTGGGTACTGCAGAGAAGTCACCCGCGACGACTGTTCCATTTTTTAAGAATTCAACATTGAATTATCGTGATATTATTCCCGTTGAAGGAAAAGTTGGCGACACATTGGCGTGGCTGCTATATGTTGCTGTTGCTATTTTCATTATTACAGCTGTAAGCAACGGATCAAATTTAACAGACGGACTGGACGGACTGGCCACAGGTGTTTCCGCCCCGATAGTACTTGTTCTTGGTATTGTCGCATATGTTTCGGGAAATATCATTCATTCTGACTTCCTGAATATCATATACATCCCAGGTTCCGGAGAATTGATGGTGTTCGCAGCCGCAACCATCGGCGCCTTGCTTGGATTCCTGTGGTACAATTGTTACCCTGCACAGGTCTTTATGGGAGATACAGGTTCCCTTACAATTGGTGGCATTATTGCCGTTTTCTCACTACTGATCAGAATAGAATTACTGTTGCCTATATTATGCGGCATTTTCCTGATTGAAAGTCTGTCCGTAATAATCCAGGTTGGCTGGTTTAAATACACAAGAAAAAAATATGGCGAAGGAAGAAGGATTTTCTTAATGTCACCTATTCATCATCATTTCCAGAAAAAAGACATGTTTGAAACAAAGATCGTACTTAGGTTCTGGATAATTCAGATTCTTCTTGCCGCTATCACTTTGATTACACTTAAAATTCGATAAATTCCTTTATGAAAAACAATCTAGTCATTCTAGGTGCCGGAGAAAGTGGATATGGTGCCGCAGTTCTTGGCAAAGCCAAAGGATGGAATGTATTTGTTTCCGACAATGGATTGATGAAGCCAGAATATCTTGAAAAATTTTCAAGACTTGGGGTGAAATTTGAGCAGAATGGACACAATGAAACAAGAATTTTCAACGCAGATGTTATTGTCAAGTCCCCTGGCGTCCCAGAAAACGCTCCTATTGTCGTAAAGGCAAGAGAAAAGGGAATCCGCGTTGAGTCTGAAATAGAATTTGCAGGTAAATATACCTCCGCAAAAAAAATATGTATTACAGGAAGCAACGGCAAAACTACAACAACAACCCTCATATATGATATTATGCGCGGTTCCGGTGCAAAAGTTGCAGTAGCGGGCAACATCGGAGAAAGTTTTGCAGAAAAAGTTGCAAAGGAGACTGATGGCGAAATTGATTGGTACGTAATTGAATTAAGCAGTTTTCAACTTGATGGCATGTATGATTTCAAAGCAGACATCGGGTTACTGCTTAATATAACTCCGGACCATCTGAATCGTTATGATTATAAGATGGAAAATTACGTAAATAGCAAACTAAGAATTGCCCAGAACCTGCAGGAATCTGAATTTTTCGTAGTAAATGCTGACGACCCTGAGACGCAGAATGCTATTTCAAGAGTTACATCAATGGGGACAAAGATTACATTTTCCGCCAAAAGTAAAACCGGTGATGCATATTTTGATGGAACAAATATCACATTTGAAGATTTTACATTCCCGGTCTGTGATCTACAGATAAAAGGTATACATAATATTGCAAATGCTCTGGCAGCCGTTATTGCATGCAAAAAGGCTAAGGTATGTAACGGAGATCTTGCAAAGGGACTTAAAAATTTCAAAGGGGTCGAACACAGACTGGAACCAGTAATTGAGTTCAATGGAGTTCAATGGATAAATGACAGTAAGGCAACAAATGTTGACAGTGTCATATATGCACTTGGAGCTATGACAAGACCAACCATCTGGATTGCAGGTGGAACTGACAAGGGAAACGACTATTCTCTTCTGACAGATTTGGCCAAGGAACATGTTAAGGCTCTGGTATGTATGGGACTGGACAACAAAAAACTGGTGGACTCATTTACAGGTATAGTCCCTGATGTATTCGATACAAATTCATTGGAAGATGCCATGAATAAATGCAGGGAAATTGCTACAAAAGGAGACTGCGTTCTTCTCTCACCTGCATGTGCAAGCTTTGATTTATTCAAGAATTATGAGCATAGGGGCAAATGCTTCAAGGAAGATGTAATTGCTCACTCAAAATAGATTTGTATCTTTGTACCGAAATTTGAACAAACTAAATAATTATTATATGAGAAGAAAAATTGTTGCAGGTAACTGGAAAATGAATACTACAGTTGCTGAAGGTATTGAACTTGCAAAAGCAGTTGTTGCTGTAAAAGATGAAGCAAAAGCTGGCGTTGAACTTATTCTTGGAGCTCCTTTTACTCACCTGGCTTCAGTAATTGATGCCGTTAGGGGTACTAATATTGCCGTTGCAGCTCAGAATTGTGCTGACCATGAAAAAGGTGCATACACTGGAGAAATTTCTGCACCTATGCTCGCTGGACTAGGCGTACAATACGTGATTCTTGGTCACTCAGAACGTCGTCAATATTATGGCGAAACATCTGAGACTTTGAATGCAAAAATGGCTCTTTGCTACGCAAATGGTATGGCCCCAATCTATTGTATTGGCGAAAATCTTGCTGAAAGAGAAGCTGAAAAACACTTTGATATATGTCGCAAACAGATTGAAGAAGTTGTTTTCAATCTTACTCCAGAACAGTTCTCAAAAATAATCATAGCATACGAACCAGTTTGGGCAATTGGAACAGGTAAAACTGCTACTGCTGAACAGGCTGAGGAAATTCATGCTTTTGTAAGAAATGTACTGAAAGAGAAATTCGGCGAAGAAGCTGCACAGAGTACTCCTATCCTATATGGTGGAAGTTGCAAACCTTCAAATGCAGCAGAACTTTTCTCTAAAATAGATGTTGATGGCGGACTAATCGGAGGTGCAGCATTGAAAGCTGACGATTTCTTAGGAATAGCAAAAGCATTCTAATCAGTTATTTATATTCTACTTTGAAAAAAAAGAAATCCTTTCACCGGTCGTGAAAGGATTTCTTTTTCTAATGGCTAAAGGTTGACATTACCAGCATCCCACCATACACCATTTTCAGTTTCTTCCCAGTCACCGAAACCTGGCAAAGACAGCAAATGAGTTTTTGCTTCACTGTAATTTGGATTCAAAGCATTTCTGTCAGGAAGACAACCACGACGAGGCATTAATTTCTTTCCACCATCCTTTACATATGGCTGTTCAAGATATGCGTGATCTTCAGCAGCAGCCGCCTCTGGTGTAGCATGTTCCTTGAATTGAGGATATCCTGTTTTTCGCCACCATGTCCAGGAAGTGTAAGGGTCAAGGAAACCATAGACCCATACCTGATCACCCAGATTTTCTCTTGAGAATGGATGACGTGCAATATATTCATCAATATCACTTTCAGAATATGAGTAAGGGAAAGTATATAAAGTCTTTCTTATAGGCGACAGACTCTGAATAAGAGATTCTGGATATTTCTTTGATGTAGAACTGAACTCATCACCTCCTGTGAATGCCTGAATACGTGTTCTCTGAGCTTCACCAAGCAGTTCCTGGAATGCAGCCTTGACACCTTCCTTGTACCAATCAGATGCAGATTTGCCGGCAAATTCCTTACCTATTTCAGCAAGAAGGAAACACTGCTTTGCATAAGTGAACACACGTCCGCGGACAGCAAGTCCGGTTCTGCCACCTTCATCTTCGGTGTCACCATCACCATGATATTTAGTATAGTATGTTGCACTGCCAAGACCAGCAATACCATTACCTCCATACGCATGGTCCGCATTATGACGGGCTCCACACATTACCCAGTAACGATACTGAGTCTGTGATGCCAGAAGAATAGAAGCATCGAATGTGGCTTTTCCTTCTTCGCAGTATTCATACTCCTGACCATTCTTGTCCTTGAATTTGAACTGAGCTGTACCATTTGGATTTTTCAACCCGTTAAAAGTAATAACGTAATTGTTGATAAACTGATTAGGATCAGAAGAATTCTCCTTATTGAGCAAAAGACCCTGCTTTGCTGGATTAGGCGACATTCCTATATATGGATGTTCACCATCAAGGAATGGATATTTATCAAGAGAATCAGGGAAATATTTCCGCATCATATTGAAAGTAATACTTGTCTCTTCTGTTGCACCATTAGGACGAGCAAGCAGAGGAAGACGAGGGTCGGCATTAGCACAAAGGAAATTGATGAAAGGCTCTGATACCGCATGATACGACTCCGGTTCCTGCATATCATCTTCACACAAATAATCATGAGCATAATGGAAATAGAAACCTTCATCTATATTCTTCATATAGCCATCACCAACAGATTTACATTCGTTATATACCGTCTCAAAATTTGAAGACTGAACATTCTGCAGTTTCCATGCAATCTCCAGACGTTGCATATTAAAGAATCTAAGCCATGCCTTGCGACACTGGTTATTGTCTGATATCTGTGTTAATGCAACTCCTCCACCTTCAACCGGACTGGATTTCCAAGACGCAAAGAAATCTGAAGATCCCAATGTTACAACACCAGAAACTGCAGGTGAGGACAATTGAGAAATGGTCTTCTTGAATGTTGCGTCAATTAATGACCAGATATCCTCTATGAACTCATATTTAGGTTGAGTGATATTTTCAGAAATAGCCTTGAATGCTTCAGAATATACAGTAGCACCATAATTTTCAAGGACACGCCACTGAAGAAAAGCAATCATACCTTCACAGATTGCTCTGATATCAGCATATTTGGCTTGATCATCCTCTGATACCTGGGTATCTATATAGGTTATTATACTTTGAAGACGATTACCCTTATCCTGAGTAAACAGTTCACCATAGCATACACCATCAAGGAAAGAAGGATACACTGCACCATCCAAAGCCGGGTCACGGTATGGATCACTTTTTAAGGTGTAGTATACATGATATTGCATTACTTTATGTAGACTATTGTAGTAATTTGGAGTACTACGACCTGAAAAATCAAAATTCAATGTTGCACCGGTGAACATATATTTCACCTGGGTATCGTCTACAAGGTCCGAATTTGTATTTAATTCTCGCATATTATCCTTACAACTTACAAGGGCAATTAAAGCTACGAGAACAATCGAAATATATCTAAAACTTTTCATATAATTTACCAGTATTAAAATCTATATTTAGGTTAAACACTTGTATTAGACAATTAGAATCGCAGATTTAATGTCAAATAGTAGGATCTAGTAAACGGAGCACCGCACATATCGTATGGAGTCATGACATTCATATTTGTCAATGATTCCGGGTTCATATCCAGACTAAGGTTGTTCTGAAGATAGCATACATTACGGCAGGATAACTGAAGCCTCGCTGACTGAAGACCAATATGCTTGATCCATTTATCAGGGAAATTGTACCCTAATGTAATTTCACGCAGTGAAATATACGTCAGATCCTGGACAGCCTGGTCTGTATTACAAGCCCACCTGTTGTTATAGTATACAGTTGAGCCATAATAAGCAGGTTCAATATATCCTGCATCAACAGCCTCCTGCATAGTCCAGTAACTTACATCATGCCCGTCAAACACTGTCCCTTCCGAAAAAACACCATCCAGTATTACACCATTATACGCTGTTTCACCTTTCCAGTTTGTTCGAGCAAGACCACCATGAGACTGATCTACGCCATAGAGAGATTCTGCGGTAGTAGCTGATGAATTCAGATAACGGACAAGAGGAGTTGAGACAAGCCCACCTTTACGACCATCAACCTGAATGAACAAATCAAATCCTTTGTATGAAAGTGTCGTATTTGCACCCCAATAAAAGTCCGGCTGAACATTTCCTATCTTCGAATATGGAAGATTGTTATCCTTATAGTAATTTGAGAAATTACCTGTATTCATATAATAAGCAGTCTGGCAACCATAAAGATTACCATAATTTATAAATGGTTTCCCATATCCGTTCTTGGTAGGATCGAGCTGATAAGCTGTAGGATTTGACCATGCGGAATATCCGTTACCTGCAACCATAATACCATAATCTCCACCTTCAAATGCCCATACTTCAGGAACAGCAGGATCACAATAACCCATAAACTGATAAGATTTTATTTCATCATGAAGTTCTTTCAGCTTACCACGGTTACGTGTCCAGTTGGCACTGATATTCCAGCGGAAATTTCTGGTCCTTATTGGAGTTGCATCAATCTGAATCTCCCATCCCTGATTCTGGATATTACCTGCATTTATCCATCGCTTGGAGACACCGGATTCTGTAGGTGCAGTCAACGAAATAATCTGATTGAATGTATTGGATTTGTAATATGTGATATCAAGTCCAATCCTATCATTCAGAAAACGGACATCCGCACCGAATTCTATTGACTGCTGGATTTCAGGCTTAAGATCAAGGTTAGGAAGTGTAGAATTATTCGGGATTGCGTAAAGAACTGATGTATTGGCACCTGATGGACCAGGTAAGTTTGTAGTGGATTGATTATAGCCACCGGCACCTGCTGATGTTGCATAGGCAGCTGTACCCATACCTACTTGTGCAAATGACGCACGTAGTTTACCATAGGAAATAACATTAGGGTCAATACTGAAGGTATCCGAGAATACCCATGATAAATTGGCAGACGGATAGAAAACTGACCAGTTGTCTGAACCTGCAGGAAGGTATCTAGGGTATAACAAAGAACTTACCCAATCATTACGCCCTGTTAATTCAAGGTTTATCTGGTCTTTCCATGACAGGTTGACTATTGCAGCCAGACCAACTGTCATCTGGTTACGCTTGGTGTAACCAACGCCTATCTCATTTTCTGTTATAGGTTGCACGGAGTTTGAAAAGTTAAATACCCCAGGAGCTATAAGACCACCTCTTGTAGATTTCGTACTGGAATTGGTACGTACATTACCATAAATTTCGCCAAGAACACGTGCATCTACCTCAAGATTATCATTTACAAAACGCTTATTGAAGTGGACTTGTGCTATTCCGTCATAATTGCCATTCTTAGCTGTGGAAATCGCATATTGACCTCCATTGGCCCTGTTCAATCCAGTCCCCCAGTTCTTTGTCTCAGTGAAATAGTCATATTTGTTGTATGAAACTGATGCGCTGGCATCTAACCATTCCGTGAATTTTGCATTCAGTTGGATACGGGTAATCATACTCTCTTCGTTACGGGAGACATTGTTATTAAGTATCCTTGCAAAATATGAGCTCCAGTTACCTATTCCAACATTACTGTTAACTTCATAAGTCTCATGATCATACCAGTTTTCCTTTAACCAGGCAGCATCAGCTGTTGGTGAACCATAATAACCAAGCATCATTGAAGGGGATGTACTCAAATCCCACCCTGACCAGCTGTATGCATTGTCTGTCCTGGAATTTGCATACTTCATTGAGAAATCAACAGAGAGGATATCATTAATCTGACCTGTTGATGAGAAGTCAATTGTGTGACGGGAGAACTCATTCTTCTCATATACACCTTGAGTCTTGTTGTAGCCATACCCCAGTCTGTATGTTACCTTATCGGATCCACCTGTAAGAGAAGCAGAAACATTATCTGCTGCAGCATTTCGGTAGAAAGCACTATAGTTGTTATGATACTTGTAATCACTTACAGCATCATCACCATTGTACCATAGTTTCATTTGCTTGCCATTCCAGTCAGAAAATTTTTCTCCATATGACCATGCGTCAAAATAGCCATTATTGGTAGAGTTCCACGCCTGATTGTATGATCCCTCATAACCTTGAGACCAGTCTCCCATACCATATTCCGTGTTTTCAGCAAAAGGAGCCTTATACATCTGGCTCATTGTATGAGAATAGCTTACTTCAAGGCCAATACCCTTACGGGCTTTCCCTCTTTTGGTATTGATAACAATAGCACCATTGGCACCACGGGAACCATAAAGCGAAGTAGCAGCAGCACCTTTAAGAATAGTAACCGATTCAAAATCATCAGGGTTCAAATCTTTAATCTGATTACCCCAGGTAGTAGCATCCGTAGTACCATTACTTCCTATACTTCCTTCAGCATTTTCAAGGATAATTCCGTCAACGACAAAAATTGGCTGAGCGGATTTTGTAAGTGATTTCGCACCGCGGATAACTACATTAGCAGAAGTAGTTGCACCACTGACTGTAGAAGTATTGACCTGCACACCGGCGACTTTACCCTGAAGTGCAGCGACAACATTTGTCTGACTTGCCCTTGAGATATCATCTCCAGTAACAGTAGAAACAGAATACCCTAATTTCCTATCCTGTTTACGCACACCAAGCGCTGTTACGACTGCCTCCTCAGCCTGAAGAGCATCAACCTTCATTACAACATCTATCCTTGATTTACCACCGACCGGTACTTCCTGAGTCTTCATACCGGTGTAGCGGAATTCAAGAATAGCATTAGATGGTACATTGTTTAGAGAATACGAACCGTCAGCAGTTGTACCTGCTCCTTGAACAGTACCTTTTACTGATACGATCGCACCTGGAAGAGGCTGGCCATCTTCTTCAGATGTAACCACACCTGTAACCCGGAGATTCTGAGCAAAAGCAACAGAAGTCATAAGACCGAGCAATACCAATGCAAATAGTCTAACTTTCTTCATAGAATTGAAATTAGTTGGTTAATATATAGTAAGGTGTTATGGAAACCTAATTTCTTTTGTACAATTTTAATAATTTTATAAATGTTAAAAAAATATTTTTTATTATAAAAATAAACGAAGAGCAAAAAGATGAAAAAAATGATACAGCGAAATGCGCCATTATTAAACAGCTATCAAAGAACACTTTAAAACATCATGACATACTACTTGTGTAGCACTTGACAATACGAGTAACTATTTCATTCACCCTGGGTAAAAACAACCATCAATGTATCAATCAAACATTCCAGAGAGAGGTTTATTGTTGATATTGGACATAGCTGACTGAATAGTTATCAATACGATTGGTAGAATATCAATTAATATTATTAAATTTGCTATAATTAAGAATATTCACAAGAAAAAATAATTCCAAATGAAAAGAATCACCTTAACTTATCTGCTTTCAGCATTTATTTTGTTGATGGCATTCACATCCTGCGGCAACTGCCAGGAAAAACAATGTAATGGTCAATGCGAAAACAAATGTCAGAAGCAGTTCGCTAAGAAGCTTCCAATAGGCGTACAGCTGTACAGTGTACGTACAGATCTTGAAAAGGACTTCTATGGAACACTTAAACAAATTAGTGAAATGGGTTACCACGGAGTAGAATTCTATGGTGAATACTATGGCAACTCTGTTACTGATGTCAAAAAGATGTGTACTGAACTGGGACTTACACCTTTCTCAAACCATGTTCCATTCCAGCAAATGATTGACAATCTTGACAAGGTTATTGAAGAAAATACTATTCTTGGTGTTCAATACATCGTATTTCCTTATATGGATGAAGCGAGCAGACCTGGAAATAATCCTGCAAAGTTCAATGAGACTGTAGCCAAGATTACAGAAGTTGGTAAAAAAGTTAAAGAAGCCGGGTTCCAGTTACTATACCACAACCACGATTTCGAATTCGTTACTCTTGAAAACGGAGAAACTGCATATTTCAATATATTCAACGATGAATCAGCAAGCGTAATGCCAGAACTTGATGTTTGCTGGGCTTCATACGCAGGTTTCAACCCATGTGATGTACTTGCTAAATACGCAGGAAAAATTCCAGTTGTACACTGCAAGGACTACAAACTTGAAGGAAAACTGAATTCCGCACCTTATGCTCTTATCGGAATATCAACAGACAACTCTATGAAGGATGATGGCGGATGGTTCGAATACCGCCCACTAGGAATGGGACAGGTAGATATTCCTGCTGTTCTTAAGACAGCAATAGACAATGGCGCAAGATGGTTATGCGTAGAACAGGATGAACCATGCGAAGGACTTACAAGGCTTGAAGGTGTTAAGAAAAGTGTTGAATACCTGAAAGGCCTTGACCTGATGTAATTCCAGAAAGACAAAACAGATTGACAATCAACTTAAATCACTGGGAGCGACCTAATAAAAGTCGCTCCTTTTTAATACCTTTGCAGCTCAAAAGAAAATATGCAGCTCAGAAGAAAAAAAACGGAATAAACAGATACGTGAAAAAACTGGATAGAGATAATATTGATTTTGCAAATACAGATATAACAAAACTGTTTGTAAACATACTGGTACCGACTCTTCTTGGCATGGTTTCAAACAGCTTGCTTAATATTGCCGATGGAATAATTGTAGGAAAAGGAGTAAGCAGTGATGCACTTGCTGCTGTGAACATATCTGCCGCACTGTATCTGATATCATCCTCTGTAGCCCTGCTGTTTGCTTCAGGAGTATCGATTGTTGCTGCAATACATTTATCAAAGGGGAATATTAAAGCCGCAAACATCAATATGACCCAATCTTTGCTGTTTCCAGCGATTCTGATGTCCTTTCTATCAGCAATAATGCTACTGTTTCCAAAGGAACTAAATTACATATTCGGAGGGTCAGAGAAATTATTCCCACTGGTAAGGGAATACGTCGTTTACCTGTTCCCTATGCCGGTACTGTTTCTCATTCAGATAATCGGAACATTCATAATAAGACTTGATGGAGCTCCAAGATATGCAATGTACATAAGTGCTATTCCAGCCTTCATAAACAGCGTTCTTGACTGGGTATTTGTTTTTCCCTTACAGATGGGAATCAAGGGCGCAGCAATAGCTACGGTAATTTCAATGTTGATTGGTACTACGATGGTCATGACATATCTTCTGAAATACAGCAAGACTTTACATCTGTACCTATTGAAGTTCTCAAGAACAAGTCTTTACCTTTCAATGAGGAATCTGAAGTATATGGCAAAAGTGGGACTTCCGACATTTATTGAAGAGGGAGCACTTGCTTTTATGATAGTAATCGGCAACCATATGTTCATGAGATTCCTTCATGAGGACGGCGTCGCGGCATTCAGTGTTGTATGTTATCTGTTTCCACTGATTTTCATGTTTGGAAATGGAATAGCTCAGAGCCAGATGCCCATTATCAGTTATAATCATGGATTGGGGGATAAAGCCAGGATCATGAAAACCATCAACGTTTCCATTATGGCAGCAATAGCACTTGGCATAGTAATTCTAATAATAGGCATTTTGTTATGTGACAAAATCATGATCATGTTTCTGGATGAAGGAAGCAATGCCTATGAAATTGCTACAAGAGGATTTCCATTATTTGCAGTCAGCTTCTTTTTCTTTACAATAAATCTTGTAATAATAGGTATATACCAAAGCCTGTCACAAAGCGGCAAAGCTACATTCTATACACTTCTAAGGGGAATAATATTCATGATTCCATGTTTCCTTTTTGTTCCGAATATGCTAGGGGAACAAGGATTGTGGTTAGCAGTTCCAATAGCAGAAGCTATTACGTTTGTCATAATGTATATTGACTACAAAAAAAATGCTATCAGAATTATCTAATAGCATTTTTTGAGGTCGGTGGCAGATTCGAACCGCCGTACGAGGTTTTGCAGACCTCTGCCTAGCCACTCGGCCAACCGACCTTGTTTGAGATTGCAAAGATATATATTTTTTCTCTCTTTGCAACCTCATTTTAAACTATTTCAAATATTTATCCAGCCACCCGAAGAATTCCCTGTTCCAGACAATACTGTTCTGAGGCTTAAATACCTGATGTGCCTCATTCTGGAATTCAACAAGCCTTGCAGGAATACCCATGGCCCTTGCAGCTGTAAAAGCTTCAAGACTTTGAGTATATGGAATTCTGAAGTCCTTCTCTCCGGTAAATATCAGAATCGGAGTATCCCATGAAGTGACTGCCATATGAGGTGAATTTTCATATGATCTTACAGCCACAGGGTTCTTGCTCCAGTATGGTCCACCATAGTCCGTATTGACAAACCACAATTCTTCCGTTTCGCCATACATACTTGTAAAGTCAAAAATACCACAATGGGCAATGAATGCCTTGAATCTATTTTCATGATGGCCAGCAAGATAGAAAACCGAATAGCCACCATAACTTGCACCAACACACCCAAGATGATCATTATCCACCCAAGGTTCCTTTGCAACCTCATCAATTGCTGACAGATAGTCCTTAATATTCTGTCCGCTGTAGTCACCGGAGATCTGATCCAGCCACTGCTGACCAAATGAAGGAAGTCCACGCCTATTTGGAGCAACTACAATATAACCCTGAGAGGCCATCAATTCAAAATTCCACCTGTAGCTCCAACTCTGGCTGACAACACTCTGAGGACCGCCTTGACAATAAAGAAGTGTCGGATACTTTTTAGATGGATCAAAATCCGGCGGAAGGACAACCCATGTCAGCATGTCCTTCCCATCTGTAGTCCTTATCCACCTCTTCTGGACCTCACCCATATCTACATTATCGTATATTTCCTTGTTCACAAATGTCACCTGATTGTCAGAACCTGTTGCAATATCTACGCTAAACAGTTCAGTTGCCATTTTGCGTGTTGTTTTACCTGCAATAACAACATCACCTTTCTTGTCAAATCCCGTATAGTCATGATCACCGGATGTAAGAACCTTTACCAGTTTGTCAGCTACTGTTACCTTACACAACTGATAGGTTGCCTGCATAGGTGAAACAAAGAATATTTCACTATCGTCATCCGACCATCTGAGATTTTCGGCATTATAATCAAAGTCCTTTGTCAGATACTTCATATCAGCACCTGTCGATTCCATAACAAATAGTCTGTCCTTATCAGATTCATGGGCAGGACGTTCCATTGACCTCCATGCGATGAATTTATCGTTATGGGAAAATACAGGATATTTGTCATATCCAGGCATCTGTTCTGTCAGATTCCTTGTCGTACCACTTGACAAATCATAATAGAAAATATCAGTATTTGTACTCACTGCGTATACATAGCCGGTTAATTTTCTGGCCGAATATGCAATAGCCGTTCCTGCATTATTCCATGTAACATCAGCACCATCAAAGTCAGGTGCCGTAGGGACATCCCATGGTTCTCCCTCATTGATATCCCTGGAATTTGATATATTCCGTCCATTGAAATCCGCAACAAAAATATGGCTGTACGAACCATCTTCCCATGTATCCCAGTGCCTGCACATCAGATCATCATATACCCTTGCCTTTGAGTCCGGCATATCATTGTAGAGTTCAGATGATGCGACATTTTCAACCTTAACCTCTGAAGTATACCAGATATGGGATTCATCATTTGAAATACCGAATAGTCCGATACCACCTTTTACGGAAGAGAGAAGAACTGGCTGCGAAGCATTTCCAATATCCAGTCTGAATAGTTGATTTGTACCATCTTCAGAGCGGTCAGAAAGGAAATAGACAGTTTTTCCGTCATGACTCCAGACAGGAGAATTATCATGATTTCCCCAGGCAGTCAGCTGAACAGGATCCCCGCCACCTACAGGCTGAATGAAAAGCACTGATGATGAATTATCATCAGCAACATTATACCTTGTAAGGGAATACAGAATCTCTGTTCCATCAGGAGATATATGATAGTCTCCGATTCTTCCCATTTTCCACATAACCTCTGGAGTGAATTTTCTTTCCTTTATCTGCTCAGAGGTCATCTTGTCATCAAGTTTGAACTCTTTCCCGTCAGATTGCTTAGCGCTATCTGAGCATGAACTCAACATTGTCGCAAGTGCCATCACGTAAAGTATTTTTTTCATATTATAGATTATTATTTCTATCCGACGTTTATCATTTCTGCTGCCCTCATTCCATCAATAGCGGCAGACACTATTCCACCCGCATATCCAGAACCTTCTCCCACCGGAAAGAGCCCTTCAATTGATATATGCTGGAGTGTATCCTTATCCCGCGGAATTCTGACCGGAGAACTGGTCCTGCTTTCAAGTCCGATAACCTGGGCTGATGAAGTAAGAAAACCATGCATCTTTCTGTCAAACTTCTTGAATCCTTCACGAAGAGCATCTGACATAAATTGAGGGAACCAGTCAACAAGACCACCTGGGACAAGTCCAGGATGATAGGATGTCCCCAGTGCGGATGAAGAACTTTTACCTTTTACAAAATCGGTTAAAATCTGTGATGGAGCTTTCTGATGATCTGCAACATGCGAATATATCAGTTTCTCCAGCTGTTCCTGGAAAACCATTCCACCTAACTGCCCATAATGGGATATATATTCTGGAATATCCTCAGCTCTGACTTCAGTAACTATTCCGGAATTGGCATAAATATTATTACGCCCGCTTGGAGACATCCCATTCACTACACATTGTCCGGATTCTGTCATTGCAGGAACAATAAACCCACCTGGACACATACAGAAACTATAGACTCCACGCCCGGCAACCTGTTCTACAAGTTGATACGAAGCAGACGGAAGCCATTCATCCATATAGCCCTTATACTGTATTCTATTGATAAGTTCCTGGGGATGTTCAACTCTGACTCCCATTGCAAAATTTTTTTGCTGAACCTCTATTCCCTTCCTGTCAAGCAGTCTGTAAATATCCCTTGCCGAATGACCCGTAGCAAGAATAACTGCAAGTGCAGGAATCTGATTCCCATTTTCTGTCTTTACACCGACAACCTTATTATTCCTGACAATAATATCCTCAACCTTAGAAGAAAACAGGACCTCACCACCATATTCTATTATGGTATTGCGCATATTTGCGATAATTCGTGGCAGAAGATCCGTACCAATATGAGGATGGGCCTCATAGAGAATCTCTTCAGATGCTCCATGGAAGTGCAAAATTTCAAGTGCCTCCCTGTTTGATCCCCTCTTACGGCTTCTGGTATAGAGTTTTCCATCTGAATATGTTCCAGCACCGCCTTCTCCAAAAGAATAGTTTGAGTCTGGATTAACATCTTCATTGCGGTTGATTGCCGCAATATCAAACTTTCTTTCACTTACCGATTTCCCGCGTTCCAGGATTATCGGTCTGATTCCGCGTTCAATAAGCTTAAGTGCTGCACATAAACCCGCCGGACCAGCTCCGACAACTATAACCTCCGGAGAGTCCGAGACATTTTTCCATCTGAAGGTGATTCTACCCTCTGCATCTGCGTTATCCTCTTCGGTAAAAACCTCAACCAGCATATTCACACGGATATCTCCGACACGCCTGGCATCAATCGAACGCCTTAGGATCCTGGTGCTGAGAATGTCACTGGTTGATATCGACAGTGACTTTGCTATTTTATATGCGATCTCCCTTGAGTCTGATGCCTGACGGGGAGATAAAGTTATTTCAATCTGCTTTCCCATTCTAATCAAATGCCTGCATGGCGTGAGATGAAATTTCCCTGAATTCTTCAAGCTTATCCGGACCTATCTCTAGAAACATATAATCTATTGGATTAACAGGTGACCCATTCTTATGTATTTCATAGTGCAGGTGAGGTGCGTAAGATAGACCATTTTCACCTGTAAAGGCTATAATGTCGCCTCTTCTGACACGATTGCCGACTCTGACAGAAGTTCTTGATAGAAAAGAGTAATAGGTCTGATACCCATTTTCATGGTTGATTGTAACTGTGGTACCTGTAGTAGCACCACTTTTTTCAACTCTTGAAACCACCCCGTCGGCAGTAGCAAATACAGATGTCCCGACAGGAACAGTATAATCAAACCCATTATGCTGACTCCTGCTCTTATAGAAAGGATTTATCCTTGTACCAAAGGATGTTGCCAGTAATCTGAGCCCAGGATTATTGACCGGCTGGATTGAAGGAATCCTGTTGATCTCCTGCGGATCCATCGCAAACTGAGTCAGAATGGTGTCAATTACCGAATTCTGCCTTGTAATCCTTTGTTCCAGCTGCTGTATGTTTGTCAGAAAGATATCGCAAAGAGTACTTATATCCTCGTCTTCATAATAGCCGTCTTTACGGATCATCTTATTATCGGCTACATATGGCGTGGATTCAAAAATAATACCGAAAACAGCACTGTCTCTCTGCTGCAGATTCCTTAACACCAATTCCAATGTATCACAACGTGCATGAAGTTCATTTATATGATCCTGCAGCTTCTCCGTAGATTTTTTAAGTTCGTGTTCAATCGGAGTGTCAAATAGCCATGAAAAGATAAAATAATACACTATAGATAGTAGGATAGTGACCACTGTACTGGCTATTATCCGACCTCTTTGAATCTTTCTTTTTTTCTTCATGACACATTATTATTGTTTCAATACATACACATTATTAGCCGGCCGGAGATTAATCCGCCTCAAATGTTGTAGTCTGTACACTTTCAATTATCTGACGGAATTCTTCTTCATTTACATCCTTGCGCAAATAATTCATCGGGTTGACAGGTTTTCCCTTAACGACAACCTCATAATGCAGATGAGGCCCTTTTGAAAGTCCTGTATTACCAAGTTCACCTATCTTTTCCCCGCGTTTAACCCATTGCCCCTCCTTGACCATTATCTTATTTAGGTGCGCATAACGGGTCTTGTATCCAAACATATGGTCCAGGATTACCTGACGCCCATAGCCTCTGGCATACTCAGCAACCTTAACCTGACCATCTGCAGTAGCATAAATAGGTGTCCCCCTGTTACCGGATAAATCAACGCCATAATGCATTCTGCGATACCTCAGAATAGGATGCAACCTCCAGCCATAGGCACCTATATGCTTGACCAGTGAACGGTCTATTGGCCATATTGTTGGAATATGATCTACCATCAAATCCTTGGACTGAGCGATTTCCTCTATCTGGTCCATGGAAACAGATGCACCATAGAGTCTATGGGACAATATGTCCAGGCTTTTTTCAGCACCGATCATAATATCTGAATAACGCCCATATGCAAACTGGGAATAATAATCATCGTCAGCAATACTCCATGACAACGGAATATCCAGAGTATCGACAGCAAAAACTGAATGATAGAGATTCCTGTCATGATCAATAACAACATCAAGCTGATTACTCAGTTCCTGAACCCTTTTATTGAGCACTTCGTATTCCGCGACAAGATCATTGTTTACCTTACCCAGATGCCACATCTTGGGCGTTGTAAATCCATATGAGAAAAGTAAATTAAGAAGCAGCGCCAGAAACAATACTAGAAGAGCCTGCCATGTTACACGGAAAATCCATTTTCTACATGGCTCAACTATTGTTTTCTGAAAAAAATTCTCGAAACTGCTATTCACTACAATCTGTTATGAGACTATCGCAAAAATACAAAAATAATGTCTACCTTTGCAACTTAATATATTAAAAGACAACATTGTATTTACAGGCAATTCCTACGGATTCATCCCACGCATGTTGAAACCTTAAAGAGAAGCCGGCCAGGTTGCCCGGTAGAGACTTGCAACTTGCCGACAATATGTTGTACAAAAATATACAGGCATCTACGGTGATCTATCCCAATCCGTATTTTCCGGAGGTAACCATTGACATTCTCCGTATCGCCTGACTGAAAGAAAACGGGATATACAACGGGAATCCGCAGCCCGATAAAAGGTATACTTACTGCGGGCATTGTTTAACCTAAAAAAAAGGCTCGACGCAATTCCTCCCACTGATTTGTGGGTTTCCTTGCGGTTATTTGATGAAAGCAACAGAAATCCGTCAGACATTTCTTGAGTTTTTTAAGAGCAAAGCTCATACAATCGTTCCTTCTGCCCCTATGGTAGTAAAGAATGACCCGACTCTAATGTTTACAAATGCAGGTATGAACCAATTCAAAGACATTTTCCTTGGAAATGAACCGGCATTTACTAAACGAGCGGCGGACTCTCAGAAATGTTTAAGGGTAAGTGGAAAACATAACGACCTTGAGGAAGTTGGACATGACACCTACCACCATACAATGTTTGAGATGTTGGGCAACTGGAGTTTTGGAGACTACTTCAAAAAAGAAGCAATTGATTGGGCATGGGAACTTCTTGTTGATGTTTTCCATCTTCCAACCGACAGATTGTATGCAACAATATTTGAAGGATCAGATTCTGATGGGGTTCCAATGGATAATGAAGCGTATGAATGCTGGCTGAAATATCTTCCAAAAGACCACATCCTTACAGGAAACAAACATGACAATTTCTGGGAAATGGGTGAAACCGGTCCATGCGGCCCATGTTCTGAAATCCATTTTGACCTTCGTGATGAAAGTGAAAGGGAGAAAGTCCCTGGAGCAAGTCTTGTAAACCAGTCTGACCCGCTTGTAATTGAAATCTGGAATCTTGTATTTATGCAGTTCAACAGAAAGGCAGACGGACATCTTGAATTGCTACCTGCAAAACATGTAGATACAGGAATGGGATTCGAGCGTCTATGCATGGTAATCCAGAACAAGAAATCAAACTACGATACAGATGTCTTCACCCCTCTTATTGACAAGATATCAGAACTTTCAGGTTTTGCATACAGGGAAGATCATATGCGCGATGTAGCCATGAGAGTGATAGCCGACCACGTTAGGGCGATTTCATTCTCAATTGCTGATGGACAGATGCCTTCAAATGTAAAGGCAGGCTATGTTATCCGCCGTATTCTTCGACGTGCTGTCCGTTATGCATATACGTATCTTAATGTCCGCGATCCTTTCCTGGTAAAACTGGTTCCTACCCTTGTAGAGCAGATGGGATCCCAATATAAGGAGCTGGTTGCCGGTCAGGGGCTGATTGAAAAAGTAATCAGCGAAGAGGAGACTTCATTCCTGAGAACACTGGCAACAGGCATTAATCTGCTTGACGGAATCATGTCAAAGTGTTCAAGTGGAACAATCAGCGGAAGTGATGCGTTCCTTTTGTATGACACTTACGGATTCCCTATTGACCTTACTGAGCTTATTGCTGGTGAAAAGAGCATCAAAGTTGACCTGGATGGTTTTGCTGAAGAACTAAAGAAACAGAAAGAACGTTCCAGGGGAGCCGCTACAGTTGAAGCAGGTGATTGGGTCATACTGAAGGATATTGACCATAGTGAATTTGTCGGATACGATGAATATAAAATTGAAGCAAGTATTTCAAGATGGAGAGAAGTAAAGAACAAGAATAAAGTATCATATCAGATTGTTCTTGACAAAACCCCATTCTATGGCAACATGGGTGGACAGGTCGGAGACACCGGAAAACTTACAAGCAATGACGAAGTGCTCTGTGTTATTGACACAATCAAGGAGAACAACCTTACTATCCATATTGTAGATCATCTTCCTGAAGATTTCTCTGCAACTTTTGAAGCAGAAGTTGACCTGAAAAGAAGAGACAGAAGTGCTGCCAACCACACGGCAACCCACCTTATGCACGAAGCACTACGCCAGATACTGGGAACTCATGTTGAGCAGAAAGGTTCTCTTGTAACTCCAGAATACCTGAGATTTGACTTTTCTCACTTTGAAAAAGTTACTGACGAGCAACTCAGACAGGTAGAGATGATTGTTAACGAAAAAATCAGGGCAGACTATCATCTTGAAGAATTCCGCAACTGCACCATTGATGAAGCAAAAGCCAAAGGTGCCATGATGCTTTTCGGTGAAAAATACGGAGACAAAGTCCGTATGATCAAGTTCGGGTCATCAATAGAACTTTGTGGAGGTATCCATTCCACATCTACAGGACGCATCGGAATGTTCAGAATACTGAGCGAAGGTTCATCATCTGCAGGAGTCAGACGTATCGAGGCGATTACTGGATATGATGCTGAACAGCATATGTACCAGTCCGATTCACTTCTATCCGAGATCAACTCACTTATAGGATCCAAGAACACCCTTGACGGAGTTAAAAAATTACAGCAGAACATTGCCGAATTGCAGCAGAAACTTGATGCTGTCCGCCTAAGCCGCGACGAATATCTTCTCAAGGACCTGACTGCATCAGCAGTAAAGACAACCGGCGGCGTTACAATAGCTTCAGGCAAATTCGATATTGCACCTGAATCTTTGAAGGATATTTCATTCAAAATCAAGGCCGGCATCACAGATGTTGCAATAATAATAGGGTCAGTATATGGAGGGAAACCTATGTTGAGTGTTGCTCTATCAGATTCACTTATTGCCAAAGGACTAAGTGCAGGAAACATTGTACGCGAAGCTGCAAAGGAAATGCAGGGCGGTGGCGGCGGTCAGGCTGCATATGCAACTGCCGGTGGCAAAAATCCTGAAGGTATTGATTCTGCTATTTCAAAGGCCATTCAGATTGTCAAACAAGCACTTTAATTGCACTATGACTTCTGCATATCAATTGCGCAGGCTAAAATAGATGCGCAGGACATATGACATATAGAAATATATATTTGATTCCACTTGAAATAGCCCAAATATTGAGAAACGCCCCAATTACAGAGGTTTATACTATTGGTAAAAACGACAAAGCACACTTTTTCAAGTAGACCCATATTTGAATAGAAAAAGGCTCCAGACATTTTTTGTCCCGGAGCCTTTCTTTTCAACTATAAAGCGCGTACCCGTATGATTAAACCTTAACTCGGTATCGATTACGTAA
>DCHP01000066.1:0-32163 GCA_002315675.1 Rikenellaceae bacterium UBA1749
TCCCTGGAATTGGGGATTCCTTAGTAAAACTTTTTTCACCATCTTAACGACCCAAAACGCGAATATTTCACTGATTTACAGCGTGTTAAAAGTTGATTACGCAGCTTGAAAAATATTTTTAGAATTAAACAAAAGAGTGGCGAATGCTCCGCGTCTCTCTCACTTAACAATCTGGGCAGGAGCACCTGAGTAGATACAACATAATTTAACGATCTAGAGCATGGAAAATAGAATTATTACTAATAAACTCAGGAACTATTTCTTTCATTAAAGAAACCATCCTATTTATCTCAACATTTGTAGCCAAAATAGATAATTGTTCAAAATAATGCACGGCATCTAGATAATTATAATTTCTAACTTGAGCTATTCGTATTCTGTCATTTGATGTAGGTAATGTGTTTTCCACATTCGAAAGAACTTCCTCATAGAGTTTTTCACCAGGGCGAAGACCTGTATATTCAATCTTAATATCAATATCGGGTTTTAGTCCAACCAATTTTATCATATTACGTGCCAAATCATTGATTTTCACTGGAGCTCCCATATCAAAAACAAATATTTGATTTCCAGAAGTTAATGTTGCAGCTTCCATAACAAGACGACAAGCCTCAGGAATTGTCATAAAGAATCTTGTAATATCTGGATGTGTAACAGTAACAGGACCACCTTTTAATATTTGTTCTCTGAATCTTGGAATAACAGATCCGTTTGATCCTAGGACATTTCCAAAACGAGTAGTCACAAATATAGTTTTTCCTTGCTTTTCGCCTTTTTCAAGTGCAACTCCTAACGATTGAACATATATTTCTGCTAAGCGCTTCGTACATCCCATAACATTTGTAGGATTCACAGCCTTGTCTGTTGAAACCATTACCATTCGTTCTACATCATATTCAAGACATTTATCTGCTACATTTCTAGAGCCTATAACATTTACAGCAACCGCCTCACAAGGGTTTTCTTCCATTAGTGGAACATGTTTATATGCAGCTGCATGAAACAATACTTGAGGTTTATATTCTTTAAAAACGAAATCCAATCTATCTTTACTACGAACATCACCAATTACAGGTACAAAATCAAGATCTTTAAACCTTTCCTCCAATTCTAAACGTAAATAATGCATAGGAGTTTCTGCATTGTCAAAAAGAATTAGTCTCTTTATTCCAAAAGTTGCAAGTTGACGGCACAACTCAGAGCCAATAGATCCTGCTGCACCAGTCACCATAACTACTTTTTGATTAAAATAGTTCTTAATTACATCCATTGCAACAACAATTTCATTTCTGCCAAGCAAATCTTCGATTTTCACTTCTCTAATTTGATTGTGCATGACAATACCATTTGATGTTTCATCGATGGATGGAGTAATTAATATTTTAACACCTACACTTGTCGCATCAGCAACAATTGAATCTTTATACTTGAATGCGCAAGACTCACTCGGCAATAAAATAGCATCCAGTACGCCTTTCTCCCTAAAATATGTCAAACTTTCTTCTCCAGAATAATAATAGACATTAAGTCCTAAAATTGAGCAATGAGAATACTCTTCTTTATTTTTTAAGAAACCTTTTACATTATAATGAGGTGAATTCTGTAATCTTTTTACTAGTGCAACAGACTTATCTGTTGTTCCGCAAATAAGAACATTCTGCCTTTTATCCTGAGCTGTATTTCGACGTATCAAATCATACACGATAATCATCAGCACTCGTAACACCATCAATGTAGAGAAAGTCAATAGTCCATCAACCAATGAAGCAAGAAAAATATGAAAAGTCCTAACTGAATCAATAAAAAATGAGAATATTGAAAATAAGAATAGGATCTTTATTATTGACACAAGAATAAATGGCACCATATCTCTTAGAGACATATGGCGAATAACTATTCTATATGTTTTGAAACAATAAAATGACAGAATAGATAGAATACCTGATACTATAACCCAATAAAAAGCAAAAGAAGTTGTAATATTAGTTCTTAGCCATAATCTTAACAGAATAATAACGGCAAAAGATGACAACAAAGAAATAAATGTATCTATTGCTAGAATCAAAAATGAGTTAATATAATGATTCTTATATTTTTCTATGGCAGTAAATTTCGTCTTCATATCATGAAATTAATTAATTCTACCTGGATAAACTTTTAACGCTTCTCCTAATATCATTATTGCTTTTTTTAACTCTTCTTTTTCTAAAACATACGCAATTCTAACCTCATTGTGTCCCAAACCAGACTCGGAATAAAAACCTGAAGCAGGAGCTACCATTACAGTTGCGCCTTCATACTGAAATTCTTCTAAACACCAACGGGCAAACTTGTCACTATCATCAATTGGTAATCTGGCAACAGTATAGAAAGCGCCCATTGGGATTGGGGAATAGACTCCATGAAGTTTATTCAATTCATCAATAAGACAATTACGTCTTTCTATATATTCTTCGTATGTATGAGTCATATATGATCTTGGTGCATCAATAGAAGCTTCCGCCACAATTTGGCCCAATAATGGTGGGCTTAATCGAGCCTGACAAAACTTCATTACGGCATCTCTAATTTGTTTATTCTTGGTAATTAAAGCCCCAACACGAATCCCACACTCTGAATACCTCTTCGAAAAAGAATCTATCAACACAACATGATCCTCTATTCCAGATAAATGACAAGCTGAGATATATGGAGACCCAGTATATATATACTCCCTATATACTTCATCAGAAAAAAGAAACAAATCATGTTTTTTTACCATTTCCTTAATCTGATTCATTTCTTTTCTTGTATACAGATAACCGGAAGGATTGTTCGGATTGCAAATAAGAATACCCCTCGTTCTTTCGTTAATAAGTTCCTCAAACCTATCAAGAGAAGGAAGAGCAAAACTTTCTTCAATTGTAGAAGTTATTGGCCTGATAACCGCACCTGCCGAGATGGCAAAGGCCATATAGTTTGCGTATGCTGGTTCAGGAACAATAATCTCATCACCTGGATTTAAGCACGACATAAATGCAAACAAAACTGCTTCAGACCCACCAGTTGTAATTATTATATCATCAGAAGTTAATTTTATCTGATACTGATCATAATATCCAACTAACTTCTCGCGTAATGATCTAAAACCATCACTTGGACTATATTCAAGTATTTTCCTATCCATACTACGGATAGTATTCAGAGCAACTTCTGGAGTTTCAATATCCGGTTGTCCAATATTTAAATGATAGACTTTTACTCCTCTTTGTTTTGCGGCATCAGCAAGTGGTGCTAATCGTCGAATTGGAGAAGCAGGCATATCGATAGCCCGTTGTGAGATACTAGGCATAATTTACAGTACTATTTTATTTATAAAAGGAGTTACTTTACAATTAACTAATACTTCAAGTTGACTTTTTCTATGAAGGTCACTTCCAATGAAATTGTAATATGAAAGTTTCAACATCTTTTCAGCTTTTTTCATAGCATCTTTTCCATACATTCCGGCAAGTGAGGACAAATTCATTTGAAAAAAAACTTTCATATGTTTTAATTCTTTATAGTCATTATCACCCATATATACATATCTTTCCGGATGAGCAAGTATTGGATAATATCCAGCAGACAAAATATTCTCTATTGTCCCTTTCAAATTATATGGAGGATTGAAATATGAAGTCTCAACAAGTAAATGGTTATTCATTTCTCCATGAGGCAATAAATCCCTTTGATTTAATCTCTCCTGAAACAATCCATCCAACATATATTCTGCAGACAACGAAATCTCAACTTTAGAATAATTGTTGTTTACATTTCTACTATTAAAATCCTTATTATATGCAGATTCTAATTCGTCAAATATTTCCTTTAGTTTTTCTGTCTTGTTTGGGACATCTTCCATAATATGAGGAGTCAGCCATAGCTTTTTCACGCCCAATTTCTCATACATCTCAAGAACTAAAAGTGAATCATCCATTGATTGCACACCATCATCTACTCCTGGTAAAATATGGGAATGGCAATCAATGATTCCTTTGAGAGAATCTTTAAGTATTATCTTAGAATGGCCAAACAAAAACATTTCTACTTGGTTAATGCTATCACTGTAGTAACTGCGGACAATACAACTGAAGTAACAGAAATCCAGAATGCAGCAGACAATACATTGTTTCCATTTACAGTTGACTGACGAATCTGTTTCTTATTAGGTGCTACGTATATAATATCATTCTGTTTTACATAAAAAACTGGAGACGAATACAAGGTTGAAGCATTGCATAGATCCAATCTATATGCTTTTTGCACCTTATCCTCAGTCCTAAGAACAAGAACATCCTGACGTTTACCAGTAATAGTCAAATCTCCGGCTTTTCCTATCGCGTCTAGTATTGTTAATTTATCTCTATCAATTGTAAATCTACCAGGATGTGATACATCACCTAATACAGAAATATACATATTACTGAATTCAACAATAATAACAGGATCCTTTACAAGATTAGCATTAACTAATTCAGTTTTTATTTTTTCTTCAATCTCTTGCCGAGTCATACCTTCTATCATTATATCGCCAAGAACAGGAAACTGTATTAACCCTTCTCTTGAAATAGTATATCCTGATACCCCCTGACTATTATTACTCCCTAACGATGATTGACTAGTGAAACCGATTCTATTAGAATTTACTGGAAGATTGAATTGGTTGTCCAACTCTGGATCTCCAGTATGAACGACAATTGATAGAGCATCGCCTGGTTGAGTGCGGATGAAATCACCTTTTAGGATTTGCCAGGAAGTGTCCTGCTTAGGAAGATCCTGAAAATATGTTACATTCTTTGATGCAGCGCAAGACATGATAGCTAGCGCAACGACTAATAAAATTGAAATTTTCTTTATCATGATATTTAAATTTTTTCTACTAACTCAGGTGGTAATGTATCAGTTACAACTCCAATAAGGCCTTCAATTTCAACAACAACCCGTTTGAATTTTTCTTTTTTTAGTTTTACTAGTTTACCTTCAAGACCTGCAAAGATTCCACCAAGCACTCTGACTTTGTCGCCTTTCTTTAGGTTAACTTCAGATGGTATGTAAAACTGAAAGTCTTTTTCTGATGCGCAAGTGACTAACAAGAAATTTTCCATCTGATACGATGGGACAACCATTGGTTCCCTATTTCCTTCATCAGAGTTTGACATTACATATCTTAGGTAGTGAATCTGTTCTTGTTTTATCGAAGTTATTATTGCTTTTGTTGAATAAACAAATATGTAATTATGGAGAACTGGAACTATCTTTTCCTTTAAACGCCCTTTAACCTTTTTTTTATCTTTTGTTACAGGAACGTAACAATGAATACCCATGCCATCAAGTATTTCTTTTGCTTTAAGTTCCCTCTGATATGTGACTCTTAATACATACCAGCAATTTTCATCATTATTTTGTTGTGCATTCAATACTATATACTTATCATATAAACATACCTTGGGGACATCGACACCGTATGCATATAACTGAGTATCAATTAATTACAATTACATGGGGGGGGTAATACCACCTATTCGCCATTAAATTTCTGCAAAGGTACTAAAATTCTTCAAATGAAGCATCCATAACACTAAAAAGATTCAACAACATAAATCTGAAATAAATTCAAAATAAACGTAGGTATAAATCAATAGCGCATTTTTATGAACTTTTAGAATAATAAATGGACAAGGGGGTTGTTATATGGATTAGTCAGTTAGGGAGTTACGGCGGTCCTCAACGAAGCAGGACTTGCCTTGACTACGTTCAATAGTTCCTGGAGCCTTGACCTGGGTCTTGGCTATGATACTTAAGACACTCTTAAGTTTTGAGGAAACTTTCTTTTCAAGATCGTTAATTGGTTCAATTGTATCGAACTGACCAAAACATTCAGGACGAAGTTCAACCTGTACAGTAAGTGTATCAAGGTTGTCGATTCTGTCAACGATAAGTCTGTAATGAGGTGCACATTCTGGTATGCTAAGCAGCACGCTTTCAACTTGTGATGGGAATACATTGATACCTCTTATAATCAGCATGTCATCACTACGGCCCATAATCTTGCCCATTTTTATTGAAGTACGCCCGCAGTCACAAAGACCTGAATGAAGTGTTGTAAGATCACGGGTCCTATAACGAAGAAGAGGCATACCTTCCTTGGTAAGAGTAGTAAATACCAGTTCTCCTGTTTCACCTTCTCTGACACTCTTCAATGTATTAGGATCGATTAATTCGGGATAATAATGGTCTTCGTTGATATGAGAACCTCTCTGGCATATACATTCATAGCTTACACATGGTCCCATAATCTCACTTAGCCCGTATAGATTGTATGCTTTGATTCCTAACTTGTCCTGAATCTCTGCACGCATTTTTTCTGTCCATGGTTCAGCACCGAAAGCACCGAAGCGGAGTTTCAGATCTTTTATGTCAATGCCCATTTTCTCCATTACCTCTGCAAGGTGAAGGGCATATGATGGAGTACATGCAATACCCGTAATTCCAAGATCCCTTATTAGACGGATATGTTTTTCCGTGTTGCCGGTTGAAGCAGGTATAACCGTAGCACCAAGATTTTCAACTCCATAATGAACTCCAAGACCACCTGTAAAAAGACCATATCCATAAGCAACGGAGAAAATATCATCCCTTGTCACACCATATGAAGTAAGACACCTTGCCATACATTCACTCCAGATTTCAATATCCTTGCGTGTATATCCAACAATTGTAGGATTGCCAGTTGTACCACTTGAGGCATGTACACGAATAATCTCACTTTGAGGAGCGGCCTGAAGTCCGAATGGATAATTATCCCTTAAATCCTGTTTTGTCGTAAATGGAAGATATTTTATATCATCAACAGAACGGATATCGCTTGGCTGGATATCCATCTGCTGCATTTTATTTCGATAAAAAGGGACATTATGATATACATATGATACTATCTTCTGAAGTCTCTTACCCTGAAGTGCGCGCCTTTCTTCAATTGGCATACACTCTTTATTCTCGTTCCAATATTTCATTCTATTGCCCTAATCTCAAATGTTTAGATTACTGTTTTGATTGTATGATTTTTTATTGTTATCTATGACTCAATATCATCTATGATTGGTGTCATATTTGCTATTATATGCTAATTACATATAGACTAGTAGTGTTTGTGGTAGTGGATAAGGTTTGATTAATTATGGTCGGCTTCGAAGGCGGCCATTCGCTCTTCAAGAACCGGATAGAGCTCTTCACGCATACGGCTTGTGCAAGCTCTTACCCCTTGTTGCAGGCTGCCTGTTGTTGAAAGGCAGATACTGCTGACTCCATAGTACATAAGTTCAAGAAGAAGCTGTTCGCCTGTCATGTTCCCGTAGCCAAGTGTAAAAAAGAAGCCGTTTCCGACCTTTTCAGTCACATCCGTGTCGTATACGATATGGAAGCCATGACGGCAGAAAATATCCTTCATTTTCCGGGCCCTTGTCTCATATTCCCTTGTATCCTCCACGAAATTTATCTTTCCTTCTGTTGAAAGGTTCAGCATCTCTGCATACCCCATCTGGGTTGTAGCAGTACAACCGCTTGTTATCATATAAAGGATGGATGCTGTAAGGGTTACCCCGAACACTCCGGAGTCCTTGTAGCGGCTTGCAAGATTATCGTAGTGTGTCTTGAAAAGTTTATCTGAGATACAGCAGAGCGCGATTCTCTGTCCTGCATAGCTGAATATCTTTGACGCAGAAAGCATCAGGATGTAATTGTCAGTATAACGGGCCACTGTAGGCAGATATGGTGGCATACCTGGATGACTAAGATCATGACGATAGTCCATGCAGAAATATGCCAAATCTTCCATTACAACAACATCATATTTTGTAGCAAGTTCACCTATGGCCTTAAGTTCTTCCTCTTCAAGACATATCCATGCAGGATTGTTGGGATTTGAATAGACAATGGTTGCAATATCGCCCGCCTTTAGCATTTCTTCCAGTTTTACTGAAAGTTTTTCCTTTCCACGGTACGGATATATATCAAATTCCTTCCACTCTATTCCAAGAACCCTCAGCTGGGATTTTTGAATCGGAAATCCTGGATCAATAAAAAGAACCTTGTTCTTTCCTGGAATTCTCTGCGTAGTTGCAATGAACGAGCCGAACGATGCCGCAACAGAACCTGTTGTAGGGACACATCCTTCGGGATTTATATCAATGTTTATGAAAGCCTTGATAAACCTTGAAGCTGCATCCTTCAATTCCCTGATACCGGCAGCAGCAGGATACTGGGACCCCATACCGCTGTCAAGAGCACGTTTTTCAGCCTCGACGCCATATTTATTGATAGGAAGTCCAGGAGAGCCCTGATCCATACGGATAAAAGGAATTCCTGTCTTATTTTCAAGATACTGGGCAACAAGAAGCACTTCGCCGATTGTGGCTTTTGAAAGATTCTCGACATGCTGAACCTTACATGCTTCTGCTACTAATTCATCACTAAAGATTTTCATATTTATATATTCTACAAGGGGGCTAAATCGTAAGAGGAAAATTATTGGAGAGCCGTTTTTGTTTCTGCCTTATTTTGTCTTGTTATTATCCTGTCTTTTTTGTCATATTTTATTTTTACCATGACGTGTTTTTACCCTGTTTTGTCGTGTTTTTGTCCTGTCCTGCTTTTGCCCTATTTTGTTGTCTTGTTGTCTTGCTTTTGTGCTAGTGTGTTTTTGTCCGGTGCGGTTTATGTTGGGTGAGGTTTTTCCGGGGTGGTTTGTTCTGTAGGTCTTGTTTGCAGGTTTTGGTTTGCTTGACAGTAGGCGTTTTTATTTGCTCTTAAGGTTAAGACCGGCTTCGAAGCATTTCAGGTTGTCTTCGACGATTTTTTCACCTTTTCTTGCAAATACTCTACTCAAAGATGAACGTAATTTATCCAATGAAAGCAGTTCGATTTTACTTGCTGCCATGCCAAGAAGAATCATATTTGCACTTTTTGGAGCACCAAGGTCTTTTGCCATCTGTTCTATGTCAGCCATTTGAACGTTTGGAAGTTTCCTGAACTCTGCCTGAAGAGATTCTTCTGATGGGTATACAGGAATATTTACAAAAGGTTTTGAGGATGTAATGATACATCCGTCCTTTGAAAGATATGGGAGATAACGCAGTGCCTCCATAGGTTCCATTGAGATAATCATATCTGCCTCACCATATGGAATAAGATCACTATGTATGTCATCATCTGAAAGGCGGAGGTTACTCTGCACATCACCACCTCGTTGGCTCATACCATGGACTTCTGCCTGTTTAAGGTTGATATTTGAACGGGTCGCAGCCTCACCTATTACTGTTGCGATGGAAAGAATTCCCTGTCCACCTACTCCTGAAAGTATTATATCTTTTTTCATCTTTTTTCTGTTTCGCTTATTTGTGGAACTGGAATCCGTTATTTTGATGTTTGATTATCGCTTGATATTTGATTATCCGTAGGCTTTTGACTTTGAGTCTGTTTCTGATGTCTTTTAAGTGTCTGCATGCATTCCCTTCTTGGGATAATGACAGATACACCTTTATACTGAATTTCCTCACGCAGGGTTTCTGTTATGGACGGAATATTTCCAGGGGTTGGAACTACGACCTTCACATGTTCAGGTTCCACGCCAAGAGCGATACAGATTGCTTCAAAACGGCTGGTACCGGCAGAATCCTGTCCACCTGTCATTGCAGTTGTCAGGTTATCTGAAAGAACTACAGTGATAGGACTTTTTGCATTCACTGCATCCAAAAGACATGTCATACCGGAGTGGGTGAATGTCGAGTCACCTATTACAGCAACAGCAGGGAATAGTCCCGCATCAGAAGCACCTTTTGCCATACCGATTGAAGCTCCCATATCCACGCAGCTTGCAAGAGCCTTGAATGGAGGAAGCGCACCAAGAGTATAGCATCCTATATCACCGAATATTCTTCCCTTTGGATAATCTTCCATAACTTTATTAAGGGCAGCATAGACATCCCTGTGCCCGCATCCTGGACAAAGCTGTGGAGGACGGGCCTCAAGAATCCCTGAAGGCTGGAAATAACTCTTTGTTTCTATTCCCAAAGCACTTGCAACTGTATCAGGAGTCAGTTCTCCTGTTCTTGGAAGAAGGCCTGTAAGACGTCCTTCAACATTTTTATATGATTTGCAAAGTTGCTCTTCGATAAATGGCTGACCATCTTCGGCAACTATTATTCTCTGGACTCCTTTTGTTAGTCTTTTGATCTTCTCTTCTGGAAGAGGATACTGGGAAATTTTCAGGATTCTTAGATTTCCCTTGTATTTTGCAACCGCCTCTAAGACGTAGTTATAGGCAATACCGGAAGCTACTACTGCAATTTCAGGTTGCCTTGGATCTTTTTCTATTGTTTCAATACGATTATGATATGTCTCCAAAGATGCTTTCTGAAGAGCCGACTGTTTTTCAATAAGAGCATTATACTGTCTTCTTGCTATTGCAGGAAGAAGTACCCATCCCTTTTCTGATGCAGCATCATACTGTTTCATTGACAGAGGATTTGATATCTCAACCGATGCTCTTGAGTGGGCAAGTCGGGTTACCATTCTGAATAGTACTGGAAGATGCAACTCTTCTGACAGTTCAAAGGCTTCAGAAATCATATCATACGTTTCCTGCTGGGATGAAGGTTCCATAACAGGGAGCATTGCAAACTTACCATAGAACCTTGAGTCCTGTTCATTCTGGGAAGAGTGCATTGAAGGGTCATCAGCAGCGACTACGACAAGGCCGCCATTGACACCAGTTATTGCCGAATTTACGAAAGCATCAGCTGCGACATTCATTCCGACATGTTTCATACATACAAGGGCGCGACGGCCTGCATATGACATGCCAAGCGCTGCCTCCATTGCTGTCTTTTCATTTGTGCACCATGCTGTATGGATTCCTCTTTCCTTAGAAAGGGAGTTGCCCTGGATATATTCTGTAATTTCTGTTGATGGGGTGCCGGGATAGGCGTATACTCCGCCAAGTCCGGCATTCAGGGCGCCAAGCGCCAGAGCCTCATCTCCTAGAAGTAGTCTTTTCATTGTATTTTTTATGTATTTATTTTATTACACCTTTTATAATATCGTGTTATGCTATCTCTTTTTTTATATTATATCGCAAATGTACCATTGTGGGTTACTTGAGGGCTACATAAGGATTGTAAAGTCATCTGCATCATCAAGGACCGGAAATGCTTTCCTGTATTCATTTTCAAGTTTTTCTGTATTGAACTCAAATGAGACACTCCGGCATGGAGTTCCATCACCTTCGCCCGCCTCGGCGAGTATTTCACCAAGAGGTGAGATGAAGAATGTTCCTCCGCTATAGTGGTTTTTAGGATCATCACCCTGACGGTCCACAGAAAGCACATAGCACTGGTTTTCTATGGCACGAGCCTGAAGAAGCGTATCCCACGCTTTTCTTCTGCACTCAGGCCAGCTTGCAACAATAATTATTGCATCATAGTCTTTTCTGTTTCTTGCCCATACCGGAAAACGAAGGTCATAGCAGATAAGAAGAAGAAAACGGATACCCTTCCACTCTACAATAACACGTTCCCTGCCGGAGGTGAAGTGTTTGTCCTCACCACCAAAGGTGAAAAGATGACGTTTATCGTATGATGTAACCTCACCATCAGGTTTCACAAAATAGAACCTGTTGTAGTAATGTCCTGCATTGTCCGTAACTGCAATACTGCCTGCAATGGCAGCACCTGTTTCAACGGACTTTCTTTTCATCCACTCAAGCGAACTGCAAGAGAGATGTGAACCACAAGAGAGACGTGAACTGCAGGAAGATCCCTCCAGATTTTTTGCATCTGACAAAGGTTCAGCAGCTCCTTCCGGTTCAACGACAAAGCCTGTTGAGAACATCTCAGGAAGAACTATAAGATCAGAAGGTTCCAGGCCGGAGATTATCCCGTCAAGTCTTTTCTGGTTTGCTGCAGGGTTCTGCCAGATAATATCTGTCTGAAGCAGTGTTACTTTCATTTTCCGTTTGTGAATTTTTCTTACTACTAAATGGTGAGTCTACTTGAAAATGTATGTTTTGTCGTTTTTACCAAAAGTACAGACCTCTGTAATTGGGGCGTTTTTTAATAATTGGATATTTCAAGTGGAGTCAATGGTTATTAACAGAAATGGCTACAGGATTACGCACCAGCTATGGATATCTTCTTCAGCACCATCCTGGATGGCACGGATTCTGTCGTATAACTTGCGGCTTGTCTTTCCGCATTCCTCTCCAGAAGGGATCTCGAATTTTCTGGTAACTGCAGTGTCTTCAAGGCGCTTCTTGTCATCAATTGAACAGATTGGAGTAATAACAACTGCTGTACCGCAGGCATTGACTTCATCAAACTCTGCAAGCTCTTCAACCGGAACAGCACGTTTTTCAACCTTAAGACCAAGATCTATTGCAACCTGTTGAAGTGACTTGTTTGTAATTGAAGGCAGAACACTGTCCGATAGTGGAGTTACATATGTATCACCCTTGATTGCAAGGAAGTTTGAAGAGCCGAATTCATCAATCTTTGTCTTTGTTGCAGGATCAAGGAACAGAAGTTCACGATAGCCCTGTCTGTGAGCCATATTGTATGGGTAAAGTGATACTGCATAGTTTGCAGCCACCTTGAACGCACCTGTTCCGTTTGGTGCAGCACGGTCATAATTACGGGCAAGAGCCGCTGTACCAGGAGTCAGCATCTTTGCACCTGAATATGTTCCCACTGGCGCGCACATAACTGCGAAGATCACCTCCTGAGATGATGCAATACCAAGCTGGGGATTGCAGCCTACAAGAAGTGGACGAAGGTACATTGAAGCATTATATCCATATGGAGGAAGATAATCGATATTCTCTTTCACGCACTGAAGACACATTTCAAGGAAAAGTTCTTCTGATGGAGCTGCCATACCGATATGGTTTCCGGTACGCTGCATACGCTTAGCATTTTCATCAGGACGGAAAAGTCTCACTTTGCCGTCAACGCCACGGAATGCCTTAAGGCCTTCAAAACAAGAGTTTGCATAATGGAATACTCCTGCAAAAGCACTGAAGTGGAAGTTGAAATCTTCTGATGCCTGAGGTGCAGACCACTGTCCGTCTTTGTAATAACTGATGATAATCTTGTCGGTTTTTCTATACTTGAAAGAAAGGTCCGACCAATCCAACTGTGCTGCCATAATTATCTTTTTTTATAATGGTTAAGGAAAAACTTTGATCAATATTGCCTGCTACCTTGTTCCGGACTTTGATGAAGTATATCCCTGTGTGGGGGCTGGGTATCCCAGCGATGTACTATGATACGTGCCCTGATATGTGCTCAAATACTAGTATTCGTGTTTTCCTTTCGGAAAAATGGAAAATAGAAGCACTAATATTGAGCTGGATATTTTCTAAGATGCTTTGATACTGAAACGATTTTCCCTTCTTTTTTGTTATTTGCTTTTCTGTTTTTTTCGTGCAGTTTATTTCCGGTTTCTGATATAGTCTGCTACCCAGTCACCGACCTCAGATGTTGTACGAGGTGTGATATTCTCACCAGCAAGGTCTTCAGTCACGAAGTTTGCGGCAATTGAAGCGGCAACTGCCTGACGGATAACCCTGCCCTCTTCCATCAGGGAGAATGCATATTCCATCATCATTGCAGCTGAAAGGATTGTTGCAAGAGGATTTGCGATGTTCTTTCCAGCAGCCTGAGGATATGATCCGTGAATAGGTTCAAATACTGATGTATGTTCACCTACTGATGCTGATGCCAGAAGACCCATGGAACCTGTAAGGCAACTTGCTTCATCAGTGAGGATATCACCGAAGGTGTTTTCAGTTACAAGCACGTCAAAGAATTTAGGGTCACGAATAAGCTGCATGGCTGCATTGTCGACATACATGTAGTCGCACTTGATTTCAGGATACTTTGGAGCCATTTCCTGGGCAATCTGCCTCCATAGACGTGATGATTCCAGGACATTTGCCTTGTCTACCACTGTAAGGTGTTTACGGCGACGGCCTGCATAGTCGAAGGCAAGCTTAAGGATTCTTTCCACTTCATAGCGGTGATAGATATTTGTATCATATGCTGTGTCACCATTGTCCTTTCTTCCCTTTTCACCGAAGTACATACCACCTGTAAGTTCCCTTACACAAAGAAGGTCTGCACCGCTGACCCTGTCATTTTTAAGCGGACTGCGGTCTATCAGAGCTTCAAATGTTTCAACAGGACGAAGATTTGCATAAAGCCCCAGGCTTTTTCTCATTGCAAGAAGTCCCTGTTCAGGACGCACCTTGGCAGTGGGATCATTATCAAAACGTGGATCACCTACAGCGCCAAAAAGCACTGCATCGCTTTCCATACAGACTTTATGTGTACTTTCGGGATATGCAGAGCCAGTTTCATCGATAGCGCATGCACCGACTTTGGCTTCAGTATATGTAACTTCATGAGAGAATCTTTCTGCAATGGCATTCACTACTTTGACTGCCTGCTCAATCACCTCGGGACCGATACCGTCACCGGCTAGTTTTGCAATCTTCATTTTCATAACAGTAACTAATTATATGTATTTTCAATAATATTTAACATCTTGACCGTTGACTTTATTGCTGCCTCCGTCTGGTCGGAATCAATACCACGGGTCTTGAATTCGTGACCGTTGAAGTTCCAGACTATGGTAACTACTACCAGGGCATCAGTCTTTCCACCGGGAGGAATTGTAGCCTGGAAATCCAGAAGTTCCGGATGAGGCTTTTTAAGTTTGTCATAAATTTTCCAGAGGGCTTTCATAAAGGCATGATACTGACCATCACCTACTGCAGATGCCTGGAATTCCTTGTCACCTATTCCAAGTTTCAGCTGTGCTACAGGACGCATGCCCTTTGTAAGCTGGAGGGAATAGTTGATGATTCTGATATGCTCTTCACTGGCATTTGATTCAGTTTTTAGCACATCTGCTATGATATATGGCAGATCTTCAGCTTCTATGGCCTGTTTCTTGTCTCCTAGTTCAACAATACGGTTTGTTACAAGACGGATCTGATCTGCTGTCAGACTGATACCTAACTTGTCAAGGTTCTTTATGATGTTGGCACGGCCACTCATCTTTCCAAGGGCATATGTCCTCTCCCTTCCAAAACGCTGTGGAAGAAGGGCATTCGCATACAGGTTATCCTTACAGTCGCCATCGGCATGTATGCCGCTGCTCTGCGTAAAGACATTTTCACCAACCACTGGTTCATTTGCAGGGATTCTGATTCCTGAAATGCTTTCAACATACCTGCATACATGGGTAAGACGGCTTTCATCAAGGTTTATTCCGGCATCCGACTGATCCTTTATTGTAGCTACAATGGATGCAAGAGGAGTATTTCCGGACCTTTCACCAAGGCCGTTTACCGTAGCGTGTATCCCCTTGATTCCGGCACGCACTGCAGATAGTGAGTTGGCAACTGCCATACCATAGTCATTATGGGCATGGAAATCAAAGTTCGCCTCCGGCCACCTTTCTGCCACCATCTTGCAAAAGTCGTATGTTGTCCATGGATTAAGCACTCCAAGGGTATCAGGGAGCATTATCCTTTTTATTGGAAGCTTCGTGAGCTCTTCTATCATTTCCATGACATAGTCACGGGATGATAACATACCGTTTGACCAGTCCTCAAGATAGATATTGGCACTGATTCCATTTTGGTCTGCAACCCTAAGTACCTCTTCTATATCACGAAGATGCTCGGAAGGAGTTTTGCCAAGCTGCTTTGTAAGGTGACGAAGTGAACCCTTAGCCAGGATATTTACAACTTTTCCACCACCATCAGCTATCCATTTTACAGATACCCCACCGTCGACAAAACCGAGTGCTTCTATCCTGTGAAGTTGATCATGCTTTCGGGCCCACTCTGAGATACTTTCAAAAGCTTCACTTTCCCCCTTCGATACACGGGCCGATGCGACCTCTATCCTGTCCGCCTTTAGGTCAAGAAGAAGCAGATGGGCAATAGCCAGCTTTTCACTCACATTGAATGAAACACCGGCAGTCTGTTCGCCATCACGAAGTGTTGTATCCAAAATTTCAATCATCGTCTTGCCTTAGCTAAGTTCCTGGTCTTATTTATTTACTTATTTACCTTCTTACTTATATTTCCTACTTGTAGGCTTAATAAAGTGACTTAATCAGGTATTGTATACTGCATGTTTACTTATTTACCTACTCACTTGCTTGTTCACTACCTGCTCTCTTTATTTTTATCTAGTTTCTCTGCAGGTTAGTTTTTGTCGTTTTCGTACTTTTCGATGTCATCCTTCTTTGAAAGAAGGTAATCGATATCATCAAGACCGTTCAACAGGCAATACTTCTTGTATGCATTTATCTTAAAGTGTTCAGAAGAGCCTGTCGCAAGGTTTGTAACTGTCTCATTCTGCAAATCTACCTTGACTTTCATGGCAGGGTCTTTTTCTATTGAAGAGAAGAGTTCCTTCAGAAAATCTTCACTTACCTCAACAGGAAGAACAAAGTTATTGAGTTCATTGTTCTTGTGGATATCAGCAAAAAAGCTTGAAATTACCACGCGGAAGCCATATCCTGCAATAGCCCATGCAGCATGTTCACGGCTTGAGCCTGAACCGAAGTTTCTGCCGGCAACCAAAATGACACCGCCATAGAGGGGATTATTGAGAACAAATTCCTTTTTGAGATTGCCTTCGCTGTCATATCTCCAGTCACGGAAAAGGTTGTCACCGAAGAATTTTTCATCACGGGTTACTGCCTTCAGAAAACGGGCAGGGATTATCTGGTCTGTATCCACATTTTCAAGTGGAAGCGGAACGCAGGTACTTTCTATTATATCAAATTTCTGTTTCATCTCTTTTCTTGTCTAATTTTCCCTTGGAGCTAGTTCATCAAAGTTCTTGGATCTGTTACTACCCCGCTTATGGCTGCTGCTGCAGCTGTCAGCGGACTTGCAAGCATTGTCCTGGATCCCGGTCCCTGACGTCCTTCAAAGTTTCTGTTACTTGTTGAAACTGCATATTTTCCTGCTGGGATCTTGTCATCATTCATGGCAAGACATGCAGAGCAACCTGGCTGACGGACTTCAAATCCGGCTTCCTTTAGTACTTTGTCAAGTCCTTCCTCCTCTATCTGATGATATACCATCCAGCTTCCAGGAACAAGCCATGCTATTACGTTATCTGCTTTTTTCTTGCCACGTACGATTGAAGCGAAGGCACGGAAATCTTCGATACGTCCGTTTGTGCATGCCCCAAGAAATACATAGTCTACCCTATGTCCAAGAAGCTGCTGACCGGCCTTGAAATCCATATAGTTGAGGGCTTTCTCTGGAGCATCCATAGGTATCCGGCCATCAACAGGCATACCGAGACCTGGATTTGTTCCCCATGTAATCATAGGCTGGATATCTTCGGCTCTGTATACTTCCTCCCTGTCAAACAAGGCATCATCACCGCTATAGAGGGTTTTCCAATAGGCTACAGCCTTATCCCAGTCTGCACCCTTAGGAGCATACTCCCTTCCTTTTATATACTCGAAAGTCTTTTCATCTGGAGCAATGAAACCTCCTCTTGCACCCATCTCTATTGAAAGGTTGCAAAGTGTTAGACGTCCTTCCATTGAAAGGGAACGGACTGCCTCACCACGGTATTCGACAAAATATCCTGTAGCACCGCTTGTTGTAAGTTTCATCATAAGATAAAGTGCTATGTCCTTTGCAGTCACACCTTTCTGAAGCTTACCTTCGATGCGGATACTCATTGACTTTGGTTTCTGCTGCAGAATACACTGGGAAGCAAGCACCATTTCAACTTCCGATGTTCCGATACCGAATGCTACTGCCCCCATGGCACCATGGGTTGAAGTATGGGAGTCGCCGCAGACGATTGTCATTCCTGGAAGAGAAAGACCTTTTTCTGGTCCTACGACATGTATGATACCATTATCCGGTGACATCATTCCAAAATGGGCAAGACCAAATTCCATAGCATTCTTTTCAAGCTTTTCTACCTGTTCACGGCTAACAGGATCTGCGATGGGCTTATCCTGATCGTGAGTCTGGGTATTATGGTCCGGCATGCAGAAGATTTTTTCAGGACGAAGAGGACGTATTCCTCTTTCACGCAGGCCATCAAATGCCTGTGGGGATGTTACCTCATGACAATAGAGTCTGTCAATATATATCTGTGACGGGCCATCCTCAAGCAGTGATACAACATGAGAGTCCCATATCTTATCAAATAGTGTATTCATTATATTTTTTCGTTTTAATGAAAGTCTTCTTTTTCAAACTGCATCTTTTGCAGTCTTTATCTTATCGAAAATTAGCCTGCTTATCATCCTGCATGTTTTGCAGTTTTATTTTCTATGCTCTTTCTATCCTTCTGTTTTTTCCTTCTGTTCTGGTACTTTTCCTTCAGCCTTCTGTTTTTGCAGTTTTATTGCAATATTCCTTGCTATTTTTGCTGGCCAGCCTTCTGTTTTTCCTTCAGGCTTGGTGTATTTTTTTTACAGTGCTTACCTTATTTTACTTATGAGTCTACTTGAAAAAGTCTCTTTTGTCATTTTTACCACTATTACAGGTCTCTGAAATTGAGGCGTTTCTCAATATTTGGACTTTTTCAAGTGTGCTCACTTATTAATTTCTTTACTGCAGATGGCAGAGGGTTCTGTTTGGGTTATCTTTTTTTTTGGGGGGGGGCTGTTTGTGTTCTGTTTCCCCTGATATTTACCTGTCAGTGAACTTGTTGATACAGTCAATGTAGGCTTCAACTGAAGCTGCTATGATGTCTGTATTTGCGGAGAAGCCGTAGTAGGTCTTTCCCTTGTACTCAACCTGCATATGAACTTTTCCAAGGTCATTGGAACCTTTTGTTATGTTTTGGATTGTAAATTCCTTCAGTACCATCTGACGCTTGATGATTGTCTTCAGGGCATTGATTGCAGCATCGACAGGTCCGTTACCTGTAGAGGCAGCTTCAAAATGTTCACCTGCTATATCAAGGCCAAGGCTTGCAACCGGTCTGACTCCCAGACCGCTTGTTACCTGCAGATAGTCGAGCTTTATATGGTGGCTGTCCTTGTTCTCATTTCCGGCAAGAACAAGAAGATCCTCATCATTGACCTCCTTTTTCTTGTCAGCCATTACAAGGAACTGTTTGTAAAGTTCGTCAAGACGATTGTCATCAACCTTGATTCCGATTGCTTCAAGACGTGTACGAAGTGCGGCATGTCCGCTTCTTGCTGTCAGGACAATGGAATTTCCGTCAAGACCAATATCCTTAGGGTCTATGATTTCATATGTTGACATGTTCTTTATGACACCATCCTGGTGAATACCTGATGAATGCGCAAAAGCATTACGTCCTACTATTGCCTTGTTGGCCTGAACAGGCATATTCATAAGACCGGAGACCATACGGCTCATCGGATAAAGGCGCTGTGAATTTATGTTAGTCCACAGGTCTATGTCACTATGGGAACGCATGATCATTGCTATTTCCTCAAGGGCAGTATTTCCGGCACGTTCGCCTATACCGTTGATTGTAACCTCTGCCTGACGTGCACCATTCAGAAGTCCTGACATGGTGTTTGCAGTAGCCATACCAAGGTCATTATGGCAATGTGTCGAGATTATTGCATTTTCAATGCCTACGACATTGTCACACAGATACTTTATCTTGGCGCCGTATTCCTCTGGAAGACAGTAGCCTGTAGTATCAGGAATATTAACAACTGTCGCACCTGCCTTGATGACAGCCTCTACAACCTTTGCAAGGAACTCGTTGTCCGTCCTACCTGCATCCTCAGCATAGAACTCAATATCCTCAACGAATTTCTTGGCATATTTAACTGCCTTTACGGCACGTTCAAGGATTTCCTCGCGAGTAGAGTTGAATTTGTATTTGATATGACTGTCAGACGTACCGATACCTGTATGGATACGTTTATGCTTTGCATATTTGAGGGCCTCAACTGCAACGTCAATATCTTTTTCAACTGCACGTGTTAGCGCACAGACTGTTGGCCATGTTACGGCCTTTGAGATTTCAACCACTGAATTAAAATCACCCGGACTTGAGATTGGGAAACCAGCCTCGATAATATCCACCCCAAGTGATTCCAGTCCTTTAGCAACTTGAATCTTTTCAACAGTATTAAGCTGACAGCCAGGGACCTGTTCACCATCACGAAGTGATGTATCAAATATATATACTCTATTCGCGTCTTTTTCCATTATTGTAAGAAAGAAAATGATTTACCCCAAAGAGGGTATTTCCTTCCGAAATATCGGAGGAAATACCCGGGGCTATAAATCCAATAAATTAAAAACTATTTTTCGTTTTCTGGACGAAGCTGACGTACTACAGCACCTGTACGCCACATTTCGCTTTCACGCATAGCTTTCAATTCAGCTTCAAGACCCTGACGGTAATCTGGTTTTGAATTTGCATCAATTGAAATCTGAGCTTCATTACCGCATTCAACTTCCTGATAAAGTTTTTCGAATACTGGTTTTGAAGCATCGTGGAAACGATCCTTCCAGTCAAGTGCACCACGCTGAGCTGTTGTTGAACAGTTAGCATACATCCAGTCCATACCCTTTTCTGCGAAAAGTGGTCCCAGAGACTGAGTAAGTTCTTCAACTGTTTCGTTGAATGCTTCAGATGGAGTGTGGCCATGTTCACGAAGAGTTTCGTACTGAGCAGAAAGTATACCCTGGATTGCACCCATAAGTGTACCACGTTCACCTACAAGGTCAGAAACAGCTTCACGACGGAATGTAGTTTCGAACATGTAACCAGATCCGATACCGATACCAAGAGCAAGAGTACGGTCGTTAGCACGGCCTGATGCATCCTGATAAACTGCAAATGAAGCGTTGATACCACGTCCTTCCTTGAAAAGACGTCTTACAGATGTACCGGAACCCTTAGGAGCCACCATAATAACATCAATATCCTTTGGAGGTACACAACCTGTACGATCCTGCCAGTTGATTGCAAAACCATGAGAGAAATAAAGAGCCTTGCCTGCTGTAAGGAAAGGTTTCATCTTTGGCCATACAGAGATAACTGCAGCATCTGAAAGAAGGCACATGATAATTGAAGCTTTCTGACATGCTTCTTCGATTGAGAAAAGAGTTGTTCCTGGAACCCATCCGTCAGCAACTGCCTTGTCATAGGTTTTTCCTTCTCTCTGACCAACTATTACATTGAAACCGTTGTCTTTAAGGTTAAGAGCCTGTCCTGGACCCTGTACGCCATATCCGATAACACCAATTGTTTCGTCCTTAAGAATTTCCTTAGCTTTTTCAAGCGTAAATTCGTCGCGGGTTACTACTGTTTCTTCAGTACCGCCAAAATTAATTCTTGCCATGATACTAATAATTTTTTGTTGTATTTTTTATATTGTTTATCCTATATAGTATTGTATATAATATTACTTTTCGTGTCCCTGCAGGAATTTCCGGACAGCTTCATATTCCTTCTGGGTATTGTTTGGATGTTCATAGTAGAAAGCCTTGATGACATCCACCTTCTTCTCTATCTGAAGGACTGTCTGTTTCATCTTTTCCTCTGTAGTATGGGTCCTGATACTGAACTTGTGTACTCCAGGGATTTCAGAAGGGAATACGACAAGCTTGTCAATATTCAGACTTCTCCTTGTAAAAATTCCGGCAATAGAGCTAAGCAGACCGACCTGGTTTTCAGTATAGACTGTTACCTCATAGTATAGTTCCTCAGTTTCCATATTCAAAAGATTCATCACTTGTCAACATTATTTCATCTACACTCCTGCCCGGAGCTATCATTGGGAAAACCAGACTGCTTTCCTTTACATGAACCTCAAGTATGAAAGGTTTTGTAGGATCAGAGAGCATTTTGTCTATTGCTGGAAGCAAGTCCTCACGCTTTTCAACAAAGGCATAGTCAATATCGTATGCCGATGCTATCTTTCCATAGTCAGGGTTTACCATTCTGGTTGCAGAATATCTCTCTCCATAAAAGAGTTCCTGCCACTGCCTTACATTACCAAGCCAGTTGTTGTTCAGAAGTATTATCTTAAGTCCGATACCCTCCTGCATTATTGTTCCGAGTTCCTGGATGGTCATCTGCATACCGCCATCACCTACAAACAGACATACCTGCCTGTCTGGCATTGCAACCTTTGCACCCATTGCAGCTGGTATACCGAATCCCATGGTTCCAAGACCACCGGATGTAATCATACTACGGCTTTGTGCAAAACGGGAATATCTTGCAGCCAGCATCTGGTTCTGTCCGACATCAGTAACGACAATAGCCTTGCCTTCTGTTTTGTCTGCAACCCTTGCAACAACCTCACCTGGGTTGATATATCCCTCACCAGGATTGATTTCAGGATCTATAACCTTATGCTTTTCAACAGCGTTGCACATAATGTCCTCCATCTGCCAGTCGTAGCTTTCACGTTTGTCAATAAGCTCTGTCAGACGGGACAGGACATGTTTGGCGTCACCAAGAATACCGACATCTGTCTTTATTATTTTACCTATTTCAGATTCGTCGATATCAATATGGATGATCTTGGCATTTTTTGCATATGTCGAGACATTGCCTGTTACCCTGTCATCAAAGCGCATACCTACTGCAATCAGAAGGTCGCATCGTTGTGTCAGGGTATTGGTTGCCAGATTACCATGCATTCCCAGCATACCCTTGTAGTGAGGGTTGTCGGTTGAAAGAGCACTAAGACCAAGAAGCGTTGAACCTGCCGGTATATTGCTCTTGTCAAGGAAGGCTTCAAGTTCCTTTTCCGCTTCAGAGAGGATAATGCCATGACCATAGACAAGAAACGGTTTCTTCGCCTTATTTATCATTGATGCTGCAATACGCATACTTTCCTCTGATGGTTCAGGAATAGGACGATAGCTTCTAATGAAGTCACATGTAGTTCCCTTCAGTTCTGCCATTCCGACCTGGGCATCACGTGTAAAGTCCAGCACTACAGGACCCGGACGACCGCTTCCTGCAATATAGAAAGCCCTTGATACTGCCCATTCTATATCTTCTGTACGTCGTATCTGATACGCCCACTTTGAAATAGGAGATGTCAGACCGATGAAGTCTGTCTCCTGAAAGGCATCCGTACCTAGAAGTTTTGTTCCGACCTGACCTGCAACTACCACAACTGGAGTTGAATCAATCATGGCATCTGCAATACCTGTTACAACATTTGTCGCACCTGGGCCTGATGTTACCATGACTGCACCTATTCTATGTGATGCACGCGCATAACCCTGCGCTGCATGAATTGCGCCCTGTTCATGACGCACCAGTATATGATGAAGCCTATCCTCATATAGAGGCAGTTTATCATACACATTTACAATCTGTCCCCCAGGATAGCCGAAGACCGTGTCAACCCCATGATTGATCAGGGATTCAAGAAGTATTTCAGCTCCCGAAAGAGATACTTTATTTTTTGTTACGTAATCCATTCTACTTAGTCCTCAATAATACGTACAGCACCCTTGTCTGCACTGCTCACGCTCTTTGCATATGCCTTCAGACTCTTTGAAACAATTCTTTGCCTTGTTGGAGGAGTAAACTGAAGCTTACCTCTTGAAATCTCCTCCTGCCTGCGAAGAGCGAGTTGCTCATCTGAAAGAAGAACATTTATGCTTCTTGACTTGATATCTATTTCAATGACGTCACCATCACGAAGAAGTGCAACATTGCCACCTGCAGCAGCTTCCGGCGAAATATGTCCAATGCTAAGTCCTGAAGTACCGCCACTGAAACGTCCGTCAGTTATCAGTGCACACTCTTTCCCAAGGTGCATTGATTTGATATAGCTTGTTGGATACAACATTTCCTGCATTCCGGGCCCACCTTTAGGGCCTTCATACAAAATCACCACTACATCACCGCTATGAACCTTTCCGCCAAGGATTCCCTCGCATGCACTTTCCTGTGAATCGAATACTACGGCCTTTCCCTTGAAATGCCATAGAGATTCATCAACACCTGCGGTCTTTATGACACAACCATCAAGTGCTATGTTTCCACGAAGAACTGCAAGACCGCCATCCTTTGTGTATGCATGCTGAATATCACGGATACAACCTGTTTCACGGTCGTTATCCATACTATCATTATATGACTTGTTTGATCCAAGCTCTGTAGTACGTACATGAGCAGGAGCAACAAGATATATTCTGTTTTCACGATACTTCTCTGCAGCCTCGGAAAGTGTCATACCATCAGCACGGCGTACATTACCATTTGCCAGTCCTGCTGAAAGAAGTTCACGCATGATTGCAAGTACACCACCTGCACGTCCTACATCTTCAATATGGTATTTCTGAGTGTTTGGAGCTACCTTGCAGATACATGGAACATGTTTTGAGAGTTCGTCTATATCGCCTAACTTGAAGTCTATACCTCCTTCCTGGGCAACTGCCAAAAGGTGAAGAATCGTATTTGTAGAACCGCCCATTGCAATGTCAAGTGTCATGGCATTAAGGAATGCATCACGGTTTGCAACGTTTCGTGGAAGTACTGAGGCATCATCCTCATCGTAATATTTGTGTGTATTTTCTACGATGGTACGAGCAGCCTGACGAAGAAGTTCTACACGAAGTTCATGGTCAGCCAAGATGGTTCCGTTTCCAGGAAGTGACAATCCGATAGCCTCAGTCAGGCAGTTCATCGAGTTTGCAGTGAACATACCAGAGCAACTTCCGCATGTTGGACATGCAGCACATTCAACTTTCTCTATTTCATCGTCGTCAATAGTTGAATCTGCAGAGCGGACCATTGCATCAATAAGATCCAGTCTTTCATTTCCGTGGACACCGGCCTCCATAGGACCGCCGGAAACGAATATTGTAGGGATGTTCAGTCTCATGGATGCCATGAGCATACCGGGGGTTATTTTATCGCAGTTGCTGATACATACAAGAGCATCAGCCTTATGGGCATTTACCATATATTCAACGCTGTCTGCAATGATATCCCTTGAAGGAAGTGAATACAACATTCCGTCATGTCCCATTGCAATACCATCATCTATTGCGATAGTATTGAATTCCGCAGCAAAACAGCCAAGTTTCTCTATTTCCTCCTTGACAATCTGACCAGCCTCATGTAGGTGCACATGACCAGGGACAAACTGTGTAAATGAATTCGCTATTGCAATGACAGGTTTACCGAACTGTTCCTTTTTCATTCCATTGGCAAGCCACAAAGCCCTTGCACCGGCCATTCTTCTGCCTTCAAACGTTATACTGCTACGTAGTTTCATCTTCGTAAATGCTAATTGGTTGCAAAGGTACGGATAAAAACAATTATTATAAAATATATTTCTCCCTTTTCCATAACTATTCAGCAGGGCAAAAAAAATAATGGTAACTATACAGCTGCTCAGGTAAAATACCTAAAACAGACATCCACCAAAGGGTGCTATTGCAGATATTAGATACAGCTACTGAATAGTTACAGATACGGTGAGTTACATATAGTTAATTTCAAATAATTGAAGTAACTTTACCTAAAGGCTATTAAAAAAAATCGAACCGATAAAAATTAAACATGAGTCCACTTGAAAAAGTTTCTTTTGTCATTTTTACCACTATTACAGGTCTCTGAAATTGGGGCGTTTCTCAATATTTGGACTTTTTCAAGTGTGCTCAACATTCAAAGAAGCATAAATACAACGCTGAAAAGATGGCAATTATAGCAATCATACTTTCCCTATTTGGAATTCTTGGAGGATTCCTGCCTGTAATCCCCGGACCTCCACTAAGCTGGATCGCCCTTTTGCTAATATACTTTGATGGGAAGATCTCACTTTCAGAACTTCTAATCTGGCTGTTTTTTGCAATAATTATTACTGTAATGGACTACATATTGCCATCAATTACTTCAAAACTTGCAGGCGGACATAAATCAGCTGAAATAGGTGCAATGGTCGGATTGATTGCAGGAATCATTCTGACACCGGTTGGGATGATTATGGGATGTTTCCTTGGCGCTTTTTTTGGAGAATTCCTTTTCGGGAAAAGTGACTTCCAGAAATCACTAAAAACTGCCATAGCATCGTTTGCAGGATTGATGCTGTCAACAGGCATAAAAGTAATTTTTTCAGTGGCAATTCTATGGCAGATATTATCTAAAATAATTAATTTTGCCTAATTTTCATATGTAAAAATCTTATGTACACATTTCTTATCAGCGTAATAGCACTAGTTCTGGGCTACATAATATACGGAAGAGTTATTGAGAGGGTCTTTGCTCCTGACAAAAGCAGGATTACTCCTGCCATTGCAATGGCCGATGGTGTCGACTATGTAGCAATGCCGACATGGAAAATTTTCATGATCCAGTTTCTGAATATCGCAGGAACCGGACCTATTTTCGGAGCTATTCTTGGAGCTTTGTACGGGCCTGTTTGTTACCTGTGGATTGTTTTCGGCTGCATTTTCGGTGGAGCCGTTCACGACTATCTCTCTGGCATGATATCCATCAGAAACGGAGGAGAGAGTCTTCCAGATATAGTAGGACAATACCTTGGAAATACCGTAAAGCATCTGTCTCTTATCGTTACCCTTATACTTCTGCTTCTTGTAGGAGCCGTATTCGTTGACAGCCCTGCAATCATTCTTGGGAATCTTACAGGAATGACAGGCAGTTCATCCTTAGTATGGGTAGGAGTAATCATTGCCTACTATGTTACAGCAACACTTGTCCCTGTTGACAAAATCATAGGGAACATATATCCGTTTTTTGCATTTGCCATCATTTTTATGGCAATTGGCCTTCTTGTCTGCCTGTTTATACAATGGCCTTCAGGTGTACCTGAAATATGGGATGGCCTGGAAAACCTGAATCCTGAATCCGGATATGTATTCCCCGGTCTGTTTATTACCATTGCTTGCGGTGCTGTAAGCGGGTTTCATGCCACACAGTCTCCACTTATGGCAAGATGTATGAAAAATGAAAAGTACGGACGTCCTGTCTTTTACGGATCCATGATACTCGAGGGAATTATTGCCCTTGTCTGGGCTACTATTTCTTCATATTTCTTCTATGCAGGAGGAAATGTCGCAATGAATGCAGAAAATGTAAAAACAGCCCCAGAAGTGGTTACAATCGTATCCAACACATGGCTTGGACATTTCGGTGGCATCCTTGCTCTGCTTGGAGTTGTTTTTGCGCCTATTTCCAGCGGTGATACTGCCCTTCGTGGAGCCAGGCTCATCATTGCAGACGCCATTCACTTGAAACAAAAAAGTATTTTCAACCGACTTGCAATATCTGTTCCGATTTTCGCTATTGTAGGAGGACTGCTATGGTTCAATTCTTCGATGCCAAACGGTTTTAATGTAATATGGAGATACTTCGGATGGGCCAACCAGACTCTTTCTGTCTTTACATTATGGGCGATTACAGCATTCCTTATGACATCCCGTAAAGGAGAGTGGTATATTCTGACCATGATTCCTGCAGCATTCATGACTTCAGTATGTTTGACATTCATACTTACTCAGAAAATCGGGTTCGGATTACCGGAAAGTTTGAATATTTATTTGGGAATTGGTATTTTTATCGCATCAATTATAATATTTTATATATTCAAGAATCGTATTAAAGAAAAACATCATGAGCTATAGTCCATATTTTAATCCTGATATGGAGACCCTGTCCAGATTAGAGATTGAGGCACTCCAGCTTAAAAGACTGAAGGACACCTTGGAACATTGTTTCAATGGCTCAGCCTTTTACAAGAAACGTCTCATGGAAGCTGGAGCAACTCCTGATAAGATAAACAGTCTTGATGACCTTCGCCGTATTCCGTTTACAACGAAACAGGACCTGCGCGACACTTATCCATTCGGAATAGCTTCAGTTCCCCTTTCAAAATGCACAAGACTTCACTCTTCCAGTGGAACAACTGGAAATCCCACTGTAATACTTCATACAGCAAGGGATCTTGAACAATGGGCAAACGCCGTTGCACGTTGTCTGTGGATGGTAGGATGCCGGCCTGAAGATGTATTCCAGAATACATCAGGTTACGGAATGTTCACCGGAGGTCTTGGCTTTCAGTACGGAGCTGAGAAACTCGGTATGCTGACTGTTCCAGCAGCAGCCGGGAATACATTAAGACAACTGAAATTCTTCACTGACTTTGGGACTACAGTTGTCCACGCCATTCCTTCATATGCTGCAAGACTTTACGAAGTAATGTGTGAACGTGGCATTGATCCAAGACGTGATACCAAACTGAAAATTCTTGCCATCGGAGCTGAGCCTCACTCGGAAGATACGAGAAAGAGAATAGAGGACATGCTTGGTGTCAAGGCATACAATTCGTTCGGGATGAGTGAAATGTGTGGACCAGGAGTTGCATTTGAGTGCAAGGAGCAGAATGGTATGCATATATGGGAAGACTACTACATTGTAGAGATTGTGGACCCTGACACACTAGAACCTGTTCCAGATGGAGAGACCGGAGAACTTGTCCTGACAACAATAAACCGAGAAGCAATGCCTCTTCTTCGTTACAGAACCCGCGACCTCACAAGAATCATCCCTGGAAGCTGCCCATGCGGAAGAGAGCATAAACGTCTTGACAGAATGAAAGGCAGAAGCGATGATATGATCATCCTTAAAGGTGTCAACATCTTCCCTATTCAGATTGAGACAATACTAATGCAGTTCAAGGAATTGGCATCTGATTACCTAATCACTATTGAGACCCGTGAAAACAACGATGCCATGACAATAGATGTTGAACTTTCAGATATCTTCATTGATGACATGTCAGCACTGCAGAGACTTGAGAAAGAGATTACCCGCCAGTTACATGACGAAATCCTGATTACGCCTAAAGTACGCTTCGTTCCTAAAGGGTCTCTGCCAAAATCTGAAGGAAAAGCAGTCAGAGTAAAAGATTTAAGAAAGACATTTTAAAACATACGACCATGACAGTTAAACAACTTTCGGTATTTCTTGAAAACAAATACGGAACACTTGTAAAAGTTCTTAGTATCCTCAAGGAAGAAAACATTCAGATTATTGCTTCAACAATCGCTGATACCGCTGAATACGGAATATTCAGAATCATCTGCAACAATCCTGAGGATGCATATAATACATTGAAAAAAGCAGGTATTGTAGTTTCACTTTGCGATGTTTTCGCACTGACACTTGTTGACAAACCTGGTATGGCTTCAAATGTAATTGAAAGTTTTGCACAGGAAGAAGTCAGTATTTCATACCTCTACTCATTCCTATACGAAGGCAAGGGTGTCCTGATTTTCAAGACAGACAATCTTGAAAAAGCCAAGGCAATCATCGACGCTAAAGGCTATTCGACACTAAGCACCCTATAGAATAAGGTTATTGCATATACCTAATATTATAGCATACACCCAGGTTGCTTGATTCCTTCTACAGAATCAGACATTCCAGGCAATAAGGCAAATTCAGAAAAAGCAATCTTCTTTTTGCAGGAGATTGCTTTTTTGTAACATTTTTACTCCCAGGGCATTATCATTTTGTTGATTTCATTTGAAAATAAAGATAGTAGTGGCTGAAATGATGCCGCTTCAACCAAGAACATTTACAAAATAGACAAGTAAACATTATCCATGTAAAGGTTATGGCCATAATGTTTAACATCGACAGCGACTATGAAATACTACGACAGAGAACAGAAACTATCATATCTACCTGAAATACGAAGAAGGTCTTTCGAGGAATTTTCAAAGATGACCGTCTTGAAAGGCAGACGGAGAATAGGAAAGACAACACTTGTAACCTTGTCTTAAGAGGGAACTGATTATGTTTATCTGTTTGCTTCAAGGAAAACAGAAGCAGATCTATGCATGGAGTATTCAGTCACTATGTTTTCACACTACAAACATAGTGACTGAATAGTTACGAATCACCTGTATGCAATAGTTGAATTCTTGAGCAAAAAAGGTAAATTTCCATACGGAATTTGTAAAAATATTTTTCAGCAAAAAGAAAAATATGCAATAACTTTGCCCTGTCAAAACATTTAATAATCTATGGAAAAAATCAGAGTAGCCATCGTAGGATATGGCAACATCGGGAAAAGTGTATTGGAGGCTGTTGAGGCATCCCAGGATATGGAATGTCTTGGTATTGTTAGAAGAAATCCTTCCAGGGAAGGTTATCCTGAACTTGAAAATTACAAAGTTGTATCTGACATAAAGGAACTTGGAAAAGTTGACGTTGCCATACTTGCAACACCATCAAGAAAAGTTGAAGAGAACGCAATCAAATATCTTTCTATGGGTATCAGTACTGTAGATAGTTTCGACATTCATACCGGTATTGTAGATCTTCGTGCCAAACTTATGAAAGTTGCCAAGGAAAATGGAGCGGTTAGCATTATATCTGCAGGATGGGATCCAGGAAGTGATTCAATTGTCAGGGCCATGCTTCAGGCTATTGCTCCAAAAGGTATTACTTATACTAATTTCGGCCCAGGCCGTTCAATGGGTCACTCTGTAGCAGCAAGAGCAGTTGACGGAGTAAAAGATGCATTAAGTATGACAATTCCTGTTGGTACTGGAATTCATCGTCGTATGGTTTATGTCGAAATTGAAGATGGAGCGGACTTCGGGAAAATAGAAAATGCCATTAAAAATGATCCATACTTCATTCATGACGAAACTCATGTTATCAAAGTGGACAGCGTTGATGCACTGAACAATGTCGGTCATGGCGTCAACCTTGTACGTCGTGGCGTTTCAGGGAAGACCCACAACCAGTATTTCGAATTTGATATGACGATCAACAATCCAGCTCTTACAGCCCAGGTCCTCGTTGCAACAGCAAGAGCAGCAACGAAGCAGAATCCGGGATGTTATACCATGATTGAAATTCCTGTTATTGATTTAATTGAAGGAAATGACAAGGAAGCTCTGATAAGAGCACTTGTTTAATTTCAAGAGATCATGGGCAATTACCTACTGCCCAATCATATTGAATCCACTTCATCTGATATTTTTGATGAAGTGGATTTTTTCATTCAGTGGTAATAAGAATACCTGTAGCAATCCTTATATCAATTCTTATTTGAGTCCACTTTAATAAGTATCGTTTAAGGTTTTATTATCCGCTACAGGCCTCTGGAATGGGGGCGTTTCTCAATTTTGGGACTTTTTAAAGTGGGCTCTTATTTGGGAAAGACTATGGATGCCTTGATCGGATAGTGGTCGCTAAGAGTATGAGCCGTACGTTTCACAGCCTCTATTTCCCTTGGAGCATCGTTGAGTTTCACATTTTCAGTACCTTCTCCCTCCCAGTAAATAACTGTGTAGGTGCCGAAAGTTCTGACGTCAGTCCCTGAGGACACGAATATATGGTCAATATGGGAATTGGAATATGTAGAAGGATCCCAGTTACTGAAAGTAGCACCAGGACAGAAAGAATTCTTTGCCTTCTTAAAACAGTCCTCAAGTCTTCCTGTTGAAAGAATAGTGTTATATGCTTCACTATATTGATTGACGTTGAAATCTCCAGTCACTACGACTTTTGCCTTATCACCAGCAATTTCGTGGATTTTTTCAAGAATAAGTTTTACACCCTCCCTCCGGGCTATTACTCCAATATGATCAAGATGGGTATTAAAGAACCAGAAATCCTTTCTGGAGTCCAGATCCTTAAGGTGGGCATATGAGCACACCCTTCTGCAATTGCCATCCCAGCCTAAAGATACCTGATCCGGGGTTTCACTTAGCCAGAATGTTCCGCTTGAAAGTAATTTGAATCTGTCTTTCCTGTAAAAGACAGGGCTATATTCACCGGCTGTTTTTCCATCATCCCTTCCAACTCCGACATAATCATACTGGGGAATTCTCTCAAGCATATCCTGAAGCTGAGGGTTTGTGACTTCCTGAGCACCGAAAGCATCAAAATCTGCAAAACTGATGAAATTGCATAACTGGTCCCGCCTCTGTTCCCATCCATCTTTATGGCTATAATCTGCATTTGCCTTATAGCGGATATTAAACGATCCCACTTCAAGTTTCTGGGCAGAAATTGACTGCAGCATCAAAACAGTCAGAATTGACAAAAAAAACTTTTTCTTTTTCATATT
>DCHP01000066.1:32251-32735 GCA_002315675.1 Rikenellaceae bacterium UBA1749
CATATTGCACTTTGGTTTATGATTTAAAATGTTCATAGGTTACTTCTTTTACTAAAGCACAAAAAAACTTGGAGCGTGGAGTTCATGATTCAAAGGCAATGCACATGGATCCTGCTGTCTATAATGCGATTAAGGCAGAGGAAGCAAAACTGGAAGCAGAGAAGACTTGTCTTGAGATGCAGAAGGAAGTTCTGGAGGACGAAGTTGATTCGCTCCAATCAGAGAAAGACACTCTTGCTCACGAGGTTGAAACTTTGAACAAGCAGAAGAAACAGACTGAGACTGCAGTAAAGGGTCTTCAAAAGATGTGCAGTAATCTCACCGTTCAGAAATCTCAGCTTACTACTGATCTTACAGAACTCCAGAACCAGTTATCTGCTGGCAAGATTTCGCTTGACGAATACAACCAGAAGAAGGTTGAGGTGGAAAAGCAAATATCCAACTGCGACGCAAAGCTTGCTGACAAACAGCAGAAACTCGAGGC
>DCHP01000058.1 GCA_002315675.1 Rikenellaceae bacterium UBA1749
CAATAATAGCTGCAATGTGGGTTAAGATCCATAAAAATAGTAATGGCTGATTTTATTCTTCTCTATCAGTACACTTTCTTGACTCAAGGATTTGATAACATCATCAGCGATTTTGCATATTTGTTCATCAGATGCGCCATAAATTGTATATATTAGCATCTGTTCCATTCCTGAATAGTCATCACCTTTGTATCCACCTACACCATCTACTGACGAAATATAGCCAGATACATATTTTAAGCAAATATCATTAATGATGTCTCGTGCTTCTTTCAATGAAAAGCGTTTTGAATAATCCTTCGTTGTTAGTCCGATTATTATAGAATACTCATCATTGGAAAGAAGTTCCGTATTTGAGGATGCAATAAAATTGAGTCTTTTAGAGATGATATCAAGTTCATTTTTATAATCTTCTCCGGCAATTGACAATTTTGATGCAATATTCTGAATGGGGTTGAGGAAATTCTTTCGTACAACACGAAGCATTAATGCAAATGTAAGAAGCATTACAAGAGCAACAAATAAGGATATACGAAACAATTTGATTATTTCAGGGATAACTTCAAGACGGCAATTTCCATAGAAAAATTCCGGAAATAAGATTATGAAAGATAAAACTATAGATAGAATAATAGAAATGATCATCATCCACATGAAAAGTTGATATGAAAGGGAATGAAACCCATAGAATGCCGGATTAATTTCTACTGTCGGGGTCGGACGTGCTGATAGTGTAGCGCCAAAAATTGGTAGTAAAAGTAATAATTGGAGTACAAAATTAGGCTCATCAAAAAACCTTACAATAAAGAGCGTAATTGGAATGCTCAAAATGAGGAAAATATTGGCAGTTGCAAAACCATGGCTATATTGGTTTCCATCTGATTTTTCCGGTATATCTGCCCATTTATTTAGAAGTGGAAGAAAAAGCATTACAGGTATACCGATAAAAATATTACTCTGAAGATTATTCAAGAAAACTACTTGAAAAAATTGAAACACCGATTCGCTATTGTAGTACAAGTGATAAAGAGCAGTGATCGAACAGGAAAAAGATAGTTTAACCAACAGAACAGTATATATAAAATTAGCAAGAGATTGCAAATTATAAATATACATGCCTTTAATCAATGAATGATTCCATGATGCATAGAAAAGTCTACGAGCGCATAGTGCAGATAGACCATTGGAGATGTAGATGAATAGGAAAATAGGTGACGGATCGTATAGAAAGTTTCCGACAAATACGCCTATTGCGGCTGGTAATCCCCAGAATATTCCAAGAACAATAGGAAGAAAACCTTGCAGAGAGTGCTCAACAACCATATGCACTGGTTGGATGTTTTGAAAAGGAAAAAGCAATGCCAAATAGATCACTGTTGTTATGATGATCTTGCTAACAAATGCAGGCATTTTCTTTATGATATCATTCATGAGTCTACTTGAAAAAATCCCTATGTTTGAAATCCAATTATATTTGGATTTTAACTGGAAAGTATTTTTGTCATTTTTAACACTATTACAGGTCTCTGGAATTGGGGGTGTTTCTCAATATTTGGACTATTTCAAGTGCGCTCATTCATTTATTCTCAAAAGGTCTTTCTGAATTACTTAATACCAATCTTATTATTAAATGGGTGATAATAGGATTGGAATAAGTGTATGATTGAAATCATGCATGTTGAATAATTACGGACGCGTCTGTCCGTTACCATCAATAAGCCATTTGTATGTTGTGATTTCTTCAAGAGCCATTGGTCCCCTTGCACCAAGTTTCTGAGTACTGATTCCTATTTCGGCGCCAAGGCCAAATTGAGCTCCGTCAGTAAAACTGGTAGGAGCATTGACATAGACGCATGCAGCATCCACTTCTCTCTGGAATTTTTCCGCTGATTGTCTGTCCTCTGTGATAATCGATTCACTATGACCTGATCCATAAACCGATATATGTTCAATAGCCTCGTCAAGCGAATCAACGACCTTAAGTGCCATCTTGTAATCCATAAATTCAGTACCAAATGTAGTACTATCTGCTTTTTGAAGCAGTCCATCAGGATATTTTCCTTCAAGCACTTCGTATGCACGTTCGTCTGCATAGATGATTACATTTTTCTGAGACAAACCAGCAACAAGCTGAGAAAGATCAGAAAGCCTACCTGAATGAACCAGAAGACAGTCAAGAGCATTACATACGCTGACACGCCGTGTTTTTGCATTGAAGATTGTCTTCTTGCCAATTTCAATATCACCTGTTAAATCGAAATATGAGTCCACCACACCGGCTCCTGTTTCAATACATGGAACTTTGGCATTTTCTCTTACAAAATCAATAAGTTTCCGCCCGCCCCTTGGAATAACAAGATCAACAAATCCTTGAGCAGTAAGCATTTTTGCAGTAGCTTCATGGGTTGGAGGGAGAAGTGTTGCAGCTGAAATATCAACACCATTTTCCTGAAGAACAGACTGTATAATGGATATTGAACAATTATTTGTATTCTGCGCATCTTTTCCTCCTTTGAGTATACAGACATTTCCGCTTTTGAAGCAAAGTGAGAAAACGTCAAAAGTAACATTCGGACGAGCTTCATACACTACACCAATAACGCCGAACGGAACACTTATTTGTCTAATTCTAAGACCATTTTCAAGGGTATTATCCTTGAGAATCCTTCCAAGTGGCGAATCAAGAGATGCGACATGCCTCATATCAGACGCTATCGCTTCGAGCCTCGGCAAAGTCAGAAGAAGACGATCATACAATGGATTCATTGGATCCATTGCCTGAAGATCAATATTGTTAGCTTCGAGAATATCTTCTGAAGAAGATATTATTCTTTCAGATAATTTAATAAGTATATTGTTTCTCTCTGCATCAGTAAGTTTCTGAACAGAACGGCATGCTTTCTTTGCAGTAATAAAAAGTTCTTCCATTTCGTTATATTGATATCTGAATAAATACTATTATTTACAAAATTCTGTATGAAGAATGGATTCAGGATCGTTTATCACCTTGACAACAACATTTTCCCTTCGTCCATTTGCAATAATAACTTTGACTCCGGAAGAAGCAATTTCACGGGCTGTATTACATTTTGTAAGCATACCTCCCCGACCGAACTCACTCTTTTCATCACGTATGAAAGAAGAAATATCATCAGACACCCTGACAACACGTATCACTTTACTTTCGGGTTTTGATGGGTTCCCATCATATATTCCATCAACACTTGTAAGCAGCAGTAAAATGGAGGCATTCACCATTTTAGCAACAAGACCTGACAGTTCATCATTATCTGTAAACATAAGTTCAGTTATTGAAACAGTGTCATTTTCATTGATAATCGGAATAACACCATTCTCAATCATTACTTCAATACAGTTTTTCTGATTATCGTACTGACGTCCAGGTTCAAAATTTTCCTTCATTGTCAGGACCTGTCCTATATTGTACCCGTGATCCTTGAATAAAGTAAAATACAAATCCATCAGTCGTACCTGTCCCATTGCAGAAAACAATTGTCTCTGGGAAACCTTTTCCATTCCCGGTATAGTCTTTTTAAAAAGTTTCCTACCACATGCCACGGCTCCACTGGTGACAAGCACTACGTCGTAATTCATTTTTCTGAGTTCAACAATCTGATCCACAATTGAAGAAATCATGGTAATATCCAAAGAGCCATCCTGCCTTGTAAGGACATTACTACCAACCTTTACAACTACCCTATCTTTCATAAAACTCATTTAACAATTCATAAATAAGCTACAAACTGGCTTTCAGTCCATTGATTACAGATTCTGTAAATCCACCTTTATCCATAGCATTAAGACCTCTTTCTGTAAGTCCGCCAGGAGTAGCCACTTTCTTAATTTCAGCCTCAGGCTTAAAACCTTCTGCTTCTACAACCATACAAGCACCCTGAACGGTCTGGCACACTATTTTTGCTGCCTCATCTTTACTGAAACCTAGTTCCACTGCACCCTCAACAGCAGCAGCCATATATTTCATAGCGTAACCGATTCCGCATGATGCAAGCGAAATTCCAGAGGGCAACATCTTATAGTCAACTTCAATGCATATGCCTATTGTATCGTATATGCTTTTTACGATCTTCATCCTATCCTTGCCAGCAGAAATATCGGAAAGAAAAGTTACACTATTTGAAAATGCAGCAGCAGTATTAGGAATTGCATATATCAAATATGGAGCGTAACCGCTAAACTGTTCAGGAGTTACCTGAGCCGCCATCGAGACTACAATTTTGTCTTTTAGAACATCCTTCAACTGTTCAAGCACTCCATTCATCTGAGATGTCTTGACAGCAAGTATAACGACATCTGCCCATTTCGCAGCTTCAACATTATCAGAAGTTGCAACAATGCCGCTATTTTGATATTTGGACAATGTTTCCTGAGATCTTGCAGTAACGTTAACTTCAACGGAACCTGACTTAATAAAACCGAATGCGCAGGCACCTCCAATATGCCCTCCGCCAATAATAGTAACTTTCATCAATATGGATAAAACAATAATATTAAATATCTAGCTTTTCCTGGCATCAGATACCAGATAAAGTTTCTGTCACAAAGATAAAAAATAGAACCCAATTTAGACTTCTATTATCATTTGTATTTTCAGCAAATCGTCATAAAGAAAATAACAATGACCTATGCTATTTGAAAGAGAGAGGTTTTTGAGAGGCAAGCTGGATTAAATAATCGACAAGCATCTGACATTGGTAGTCATTTGACGAAATAAAGGATCTTTTACCTTCAGGATTCAATTTCATAATCATCCTGCCGTCATCAAGAATAGATATGTCAATTCTGGATGACTGCGTGAACCATGGGCCGCACCCTTCTACTGCGTATATCACGGCAGTAGGATCCCAGCTTGAACGATCTGCAGGATAATTACCATATAGTTTAAAAGCCTCTGCATAGGGATGGTATTCCACCCAGTTGTAATCATTTTCTATACTTCTTGAAGGATACTTGACATATTCGCCAAGTTCCCATGGAGACACTACGATTTCAGAGGGCCATTCTGAAAAGATTCTTTTAGCTGCAGGTATATCACAGACAATATTGTATTCCTTGTTCCCTGAACCATCGCAACTGCCTCCCATGATGGTAAGAAGCTTCACCTTCCTTGAAACAAGTTCCATACCTGTCAGAGAAGAGAATGAATCCGGTCTAGAGTCAAGAAGCTGGATAAGATTTGTGGAAAAGCCAACACTTGCAATGACAACGGAATTATCTTCCTGACTGGAAAGTACCTTACGATAAAGTCGCACAGCGTCCGGAAGTGAATCGTAGTTCCCAATAGAATGTCTGAAAATCATTTGACCATCCTGGTCCCGAAGCCTCGCAATCCTTGTATAATTCGTGCTGTCATCATCCTGGACACCATTTAGTGCTACACCAATTGGAATATCCTGATGACCATAAAATGTATTCAGGATATCTACATACTCTGCAGGCATCAGACCTGTCTTGTTGACACCTATCATCAGACAATTTGCTTTTCCCTCATCAACATATCTATTCAAGATTGCAAGGGCAAGTGCATCATCAATATCATTTCCGATATCGGTTTCAAGGATAATATTGACAGGAGCTCTTTTTTCACTACACGAAATAGAAAGGAAGAGACACATCAAAGGGAGGATACATAAGTGGATGGTACATGAAATTTTCATAATCGTAAAAAAAAGACAAACCATAGACATACAAGACCATGGTTTATAGAATAGTCAAAATTATTTACGGATTTTAAGGGTCTTTATTGCCTTCATCACCTCATCTTCCATAGCCTTATAACCTTTAATACCCGGATGAACTGCATCCTTGTTTGGCTGACGATATTCATCCTTTAGGCCACCGTTTTCATCGGCGGTTACAGCAAACATATCTGCAACAGGGATTTTGTTTTTTGCGGCATAATTCAGGATAAGGGCATTAAGTTCGGCAACCGGCCCTTTTGGATCGATTTCCTGACGCCATCCGATCTGGTCTGCAGCAACAAGGGTACAAAGTACCACTTTGATATTGTTAGACCTTGCAATATCAACCATATTACATATATTGGCAAAAATATGTTCTACTGATTCTGCGTAGTATTTATTATGGGCAATATCATTGATACCTGCCAAAATAACAACAGCACGTGGTTTCAAGTCAACAACATCATAACGGAAACGACCAAGCATCTGGGCTGTCACCTGACCGCCAATTCCTCGGCCGGCAAAATTGTTTTTTGTGAAAAATTCCTGATCCTCATTAAACCAGCATTCTGTAATGGAATTACCCATAAATACAACTTTCGGTGGAGTCGTGATTTCTGAATTAGTTTTTGCGTAACGTTTGACAATACACCACTCTTCCTGAGCTGAAGCTGAGAAAACAAATGAGGTTACAAATAAAACAGTAAATAAAAATCTTTTCATTTCCTTCTATATGATTTTATCTAACATAATATTTGATTGCAAGTCGGTATGAATCAAAGCCAAAACCCATAATCAGTCCATCAACTCTTGGGGTCAGATAAGAGATATGGCGGAAAGGTTCCCTTGATGCAACATTTGAGATATGGACTTCTGTTACATGCAGTCCTAAATCCATGACAGCGCCAACGGCATCTGCAAGTGCAACAGATGTATGGGTATATCCTCCAGCGTTTAATATTACAGCATCAAATTTTTCAACTGATTCATGAAGGATATTTATCAGCTCCCCTTCAACATTACTCTGTTTATATTCGATTTCTGCCTGATTCTGGAATTCATTACGAATAGACTGAAGAAAAGATTCAAAGTCATTGGTTCCATACCAGATTGGTTCTCTTTTACCCAGCATATTTAGATTTGGGCCATTTAATATCAATAACTTTTTCATTTGAAATATCCCGAAACGAAAAATACAATTATTATCCCTATGAAGGGTTTATCAAAACAAAAATACAAAATTGTAGGGAAAAAATATTGGGTTGAGGAAAAAACATAGAAAGATTAAAGGGAAAAGAAGAACAAGAAGCATATCGTTCATGTAGCATATGCTAAAAAAGCATTAACTTAGTGCAGTAAACTATAGGGGGAAAGAATTCATGCTGGAAAAGGAGATTGCCGGATTCAAGGAATATCTTGTTCTTGAACGATCACTAAGTTCAAACAGTGTTATCAGCTACCTTGAAGATGTCAATAAATTTGTTACGTTTCTTGAGAGCAATGGACATCAGGATAAAAGCATATCGTTCATTGACGAATCAATCATAAGGGATTTTCTTGTATACCTTCATGACATCAATATGGCGCCGGCATCAAGGGCGAGGACAGTGTCTGGACTCAGAGGTCTATTCACATATCTTGTATATACGGGTGAAATAGACCAGTCACCGATGGAACTTATTGAGACACCACGGCTGCCGAAACATTACCCAGATGTACTTTCATATGAGGAGGTGCTTGGACTTTTTGATGCTATAGACCTTTCATCAAGATGGGGACACCGTAACAGAGCTATCCTCGAGCTGATGTATTCTTCCGGGCTACGGGTTTCTGAGGCAATAGGCATCAAGCTAAATGACCTGTTTTTCAAGGATGGAGTCATCCGTGTTTTCGGAAAAGGGGACAAGGAGAGAATAGTGCCAACCAGTGAAGTGGCAGAGAAATACATAAAATTGTACCTGGAAGGTCGCGGACGGGATAAAATAGCAAATGGATATGAACAGTTCCTGTTTCTCAACAACCGCGGAAAAACACTTACACGTGTTATGATATTTACAATAATAAAAGACCTTGCAAGAAAGGCCGGAATCAGAAAAATAATTTCTCCCCATACATTAAGACATTCTTTTGCAACTCACCTTTTGCAAGGTGGGGCCAATATCCGTCAGGTTCAGGAGATGCTGGGCCATAGTTCACTTGCAACCACCCAGATCTACACCCATATTTCATCAAAGGAGACAACTGAAGCCATATCGCATTTACCAATAAGAAAAGGACATTAATCAGTTTCGGTAAATTCCAAAGAGTTGACTAACTTTGTCTTCGATTAAATATAGACAGCGGTAATGAGACTGCCGCAATACCATACATGGAAAGCATATCAGCGAATTACGAAACTGACAAACAAAAAAAAAGATATAATTAATTTGAACGAATGAATAAAAAGAAAACCGTACTTGTAGCCGGTGGTGCCGGTTTTATAGGGACTCATACGACGGTTGAGCTTGTTGAAGCAGGGTATGATGTCGTAATAGCAGACAACCTTTCTAATTCAGACAGATCCGGAGTTGAAGGCGTTGAGAAAATTTTAGGGAGGAAGATGGCCTTTGAAATTGTAGATTGCTGCAACGAGAAGGAACTGGAAGAAAAGGTGTTTTCAAAATATGAATTTGATTCTGTTATTCACTTTGCCGGATTCAAGGCCGTTGGCGAATCTGTTTCTGAACCTTTGAAATATTACAGCAATAATTTCATGTCCCTCATTACAATAATGGGGCTAATGAAAAAATACAATGTACAGAACCTGGTATTCTCATCATCTGCGACTGTATATGGGCAGCCTGACACACTGCCTGCAACTGAAGCTACACCACGTCAGAAGGCAAATTCTCCATACGGATACACAAAACAGGTATGCGAAGACATGATAGAAGGCATGGTTGCTGCCAATCCTTCAATGCATGCCATAGCGTTGCGTTATTTTAATCCTATCGGAGCCCACCCTTCAGCACTTATCGGGGAACTTCCAAGAGGAGTGCCAAACAACCTTGTTCCGTTCATTACCCAGACTGCCGCAGGAGTAAGGGAATGCCTGTCAGTATTTGGTGATGATTATGACACTCCTGACGGATCCGCACTTAGGGATTACATTGATATAGTAGATCTAGCCCGAGCCCATGTTGCCGCAGTCAGCAGAATGGTTGACGGGAAGAACAAGGAATCATACGAGATTTTCAATGTTGGCACTGGAAAAGGTGTCTCTGTCCTGGAACTTGTACACCTTTTCGAAGAGGTCAACAACCTTAAGCTTAATTACAAGATAGTAGGAAGACGTCCAGGCGATGTTGAAAAGATATGGGCTTCAACAGATCTTGCAAATGCAGAACTTGGATGGAAAGCAACAAGACCACTTGGAGAAACACTAAAAGCTGCATGGGCATGGGAAAAACATGTCAGAGGCATCAAATAACCGTCTGTCCAGCTAAAACACATAAACATTGAAGAAGGGAGTTTACCAAATGGTAAATTCCCTTTAATATAGAAAATACACTTCGTTCTTTTAGTTATACAAAAATTTGTATAAGTTGAATCATGCGGTAATATTTACAGCTTCCGCAAGAAAGTTATTGAAATGACACCAGTGGTTCCTGGGAAAAATACCTTGAACTAAAGATTTGCGAAATAGAAATAATAGGCAATATAGGAAACAGCGGTGAACAATATTACCGAAGCAATCGTTATCATAAGAGCACCTGGAGTTGAAGATAGATTGCTTCTTGATATAAAGGTCTGCCGTACGCCATTAGAATAATTACTGTTAATTCCTCTTGGGGCTACCTGTATTGAAGATAAATCCTGTCCTTCAAGGGCATTGATTATCCTTTCATCGAGACGAAGTATTGAAAGATCGTCAAGATTTATTGTCATCACCATGGGAAGATTCAGGATATTACCCATGATATGGGATGAAATAAAGTTTGAGTACATCGCATAGGCGGTAGAATAATCAACCATCGAATACTGGGACATCGCCATGATAAGATCAACATACGAATCCATTACACTATCCACTGGAAAAAGACCAATGGTCTTATAAGGAGGCGTAAGTGTACTTCCATCAGAAGACAGGGAAGCATTATGGGATACTAATGAGATATAACCTATATCCTGCAGGTAAACAGGATTATAGGAAAAAAGTTCCTTATAGATGATATTTGCAATTACTCTGTCTTCCATAATAATTGATTTATTCCCGTCACAATTAAAATTACTTTTTACCCTGGTGACGCTTCTGCTGACGTGTCATCTGAGGTTCTGTGTTCCAAGGCAGATTATCATAATATGATGCAGGACGTGACAAAGAATATACGACAAAGAATATTCCTGCAAAAATGAATGGAATACTCAATATCTGCCCCATATCAAGGGGAAGTGAATTTTCAAATGCGACCTGAGGTAGTTTTATGGATTCAATTATGAACCTTGTCCCAAAGCATCCGATTAAAAATATACCGAACATCAATCCATGGCGTCTTGGAGCCTTTGTCCAATGATAGACTGCCATTAGAACTACAAACAAGATTGTATAGGAGAGTGCCTCATAAATCTGGGTCGGATGAACAGGAAGACCAATACTGCGCCATTCTGCGGAACGAATGAATTCGAATCCCCATGGAAGAGTCGTAGGGTCACCGAATATTTCAGAATTCATAAGATTGCCGAATCTAATAATCGCTCCACCGCTTGCAACCACAACAACAAGACGATCCATAAACCAGATAAATGGCGTCTTCCATTTTTTGGAAAAAAGCCATACTCCGACGAGAAATCCTAATGCTGCACCATGTGATGCCATACCACCGGCTCTCAGGTTCAGTATTTGCAATGGATTCTGAAAATAATATGCAGGTTCATAGAAAAGGACATGGCCAAGTCTTGAACCAATTACACATGACACTATCATATACATAAAAGCAGAATCGATTATTTTAAGCGATACGCCTTCATGCTTTACCATCCTCTGAATAATATACCAGCCCAAAATAAATGCAGTAACCCAGCAAATGCCATAATAGGCAATAGGCAATCCAAATAAATTAATGGCTATCGGGTCTACATCCCAAACTATCGAAATAAGATTCATAAAAAAAAACATACCTTTGTTATTACAAAGTTATTAAAAAAAGAGATAATGAAAAGAAGATTATTGATGGTTGCTTTCATGATAGCTGCCATAACACCAATGTTGACAAGTTGTTCTACATACAACGGACTCGTAGAGAAAAAGGTTGCAACTGAACAAGCATGGGCAAATGTCGAAGCCTCATACCAGCGCCGTGCAGATTTGATTCCAAACATTGTTGCAACTGTAAAAGGTTACGCAACACATGAAAAGGAAACATTGGAGGGAGTTATAAGTGCAAGGTCAAATGCGACAAAAGTAGTAATTGATCCTAGCAACATTACAGAAGACCAGATTGAGCAATTCCAGAAACAGCAAAGTGAAATTAACGGAACAATCGGAAAACTTCTGGCAATAGCTGAAAATTACCCTGATCTGAAAGCAAGTGCTCAATTCACCCAACTTCAGGATGAGCTGGCTGGAACAGAAAATAGAATTAATGTTGCAAGAAGAGACTACAATCAGGTTGTTGCTTCATACAACATGGAAGTTCAGTCATTTCCTCAGTTGATAATCGCTAAAATATTCGGGTTCAAGGAAAAAACCATGTTTAAAGCTGACGAGAGTGCTTCATCAGCTCCAAAAGTTGAATTCTAGGGATGAGAAGGGTTAGCCTTTGTTTTGTAGCCTGCCTGATATCATTGGTTTGCGGTGCACAGAACATCCCAGAGCCTATGATACCAGCAAGACTGGTCAATGATTTCGCAGGGATACTGGTTGGAGATGGAGCCGAAGCCCTGGAAGACAGTCTTGTTAATTTCAGTAAAACTACATCCACCCAGATTGCTGTAGTAACCGTCAAAGATCTCGATGGTTATGCCCCTTCAGATTATGCACTTGCCATTTTAAGAAAATGGGGAGTTGGAATGAAGGAAAGGAATAATGGCATTGTACTTCTTTTGAAGCCCAGGAACGAAAATGGAAGAGGCGAAGTATATATATCTGTCGGAGGTGGTCTGGAGGGTGTTCTTAACGACGCAAAGGCAGGAAGGGTCATAGACACCTACATGATTGAAGACCTCCGTAACGGGAATTACCTTCAGGCTGTAATTCATGGGACAGAAGCTCTTCGTGCAATAGTCAGAGGCGAATTTACAGCTGACTATGCATATTATAACCAGGAAGATGACATCGGACCAGTTATCGGCTTTTTCATTATTTTGATTCTGGTTATTATAATTATTGTTGCAATATCTAAAAAGGGAGGAAACAATAACGGTGGAAGCAGACGCATAGGAATGCCACCTATTTTATTCGGAGGTGGAAATTCATTCGGAGGCTTTGGTGGCGGAAGCAGAGGAGGATTCGGAGGCTTTGGAGGTGGCACCGGATTTGGCGGTGGAGCCGGAAGAAGTTTCTGACAAGAAACACTTTTGCATCAACAGGAATATATTATCACCATGCAAGAAACATATCTATTTTTCGGTTCGTTCAATCCCATACACAAAGGTCATATTTCACTTGTAAGATATATCCTCAGTAACACAGTGTCAGACATCTGGATTATAGTATCGCCGCAAAATCCCCATAAAGACCCGAAAATACTGGCACCTTTCACTGACAGGTACAATATGGTCAGAGGGGATGTTGAAGAATACGGAGACAGAGTAAAAGTCTCTGATATTGAGGAGTTGATGCCAAAACCTTCTTACACTATTAATACAGTAAAAAAACTTATTTCCCAGTATCCTGACAGAAAGTTTTGTCTGCTCTGCGGATCTGATATTGTAGACACAATTCATCTCTGGTACAAATACGATCAGTTGAAAGATTTGATAGAAATCAGAATATATCCAAGAAAAGAATCCGAGAGAGGAAAATGTTCAGAAGACCTAATGAATGCTCCAGTTCTAGAATGCAGTTCGACTGACTTCAGGGAGAAGAAAGACATAAGTCTGCTATCTGAAAGCACGATTCATTACATAGAAAGCCACAACCTTTACAGGTAAGCTCAAGAATAATGCATGCATATAGCAAAATTGCGTGCTATTTTAATAGTAGTAGTCTATAGCTCAAATAGCGCGATAGAATCTTTATAAAAAAATTAACATATAGAATACTACAGGTTACAAGATATCTTCACAACTGTATTTCACAGAATTAAGCAAACCTGAAAAAGTCCCAAAATTGCGGAAATCCCCTAATACGGAGGCCTGTTCCAATGGAAAAAACGATAAAATACACTTTTCAAATAGTCTTATAATTAAATAGCGGTAAATATATAGGAGTTCATTGTTGATCTGACATACAGAAAGAAGGCAGGAAAAAAGTCCAATACAAAAGAAATGAGAGAAATATAGTTTCATAATTAGACCAATGATTACTATATGTTTCATATCTTTTGATGTCTCCTATTATATATAGGCTTCATTGCCAAGATATGCACTGATTGCAATATTGATACTGAAATTGGGATAAACCTGAAAACATCTACTCACCGACACTATCAGCCAATGGTTTTCTTGTCAGCTTGGGAAGTCCGAAAACTATCGCAAATATGAGACAAATGACAAGCGCATAAGGATAGAACACATACGGTAACATTTCAATAGTGGCAACACCGCCAAAGGCAGCTGCCGGCAAAAGGTGAGTACTATATGGAATTGTTTCCTGAACTATGCATGATGAGATATCCATAATGCTACAGGCTTTTCTTTTATCAACATTGAACTTTTCTGACAGATCCTTGACAATACCACCTACGCTCATTATTGTAACGGTATTATTTGCTGTACATGCGCATACTAGTGCAGTCAGTACACAAATCATAGCCTCTGCAGACTTTGTGCCTCTAACAAATTTTGTGCATTTGTCAACTACATATTTGACACCTCCATTATATTGAATCATTGCTATCAATCCGGTGGCCAGCATTATTATTGTAATGAACAGGGACATATTTTCAATTCCGGAAGCCATTGCGCCAAGCCATCCGTAGAAATTAAAATCTCCCATTACTATCCCCATAATTCCGCATATCAGAGATCCTGAAAGTAAAGTTACAAGCACATTCATTCCAAGCAGAGAACATATGATAACTATTATATATGGAATTATCTTTATGACATTATAGGTTGAAGGAACATCGACATCATTGATTTCCTTGCCAAGAAAAACATACAATATGCATACAGCAATGGCAGCTGGCAGTGCGATAAAAATATTAACCTTGAACTTATCATTCAAATGGCATCCCTGGGACTGGGTAGCTACTACCGTTGTATCGGAGATAAAAGACAAATTGTCACCGAACATGGCACCACAGACAACAACAGACAAAGTCAATGGCATGTTGGCTCCTGTCTGCTCTGCCACTCCGGCAGCAATCGGTCCAAGGGCAACAATTGTCCCAATACCGGAACCTGTGCCGAATGAAAGGAAACAACCTGCAATAAAAATACTTGCAAGAATAAAACGGGCAGGCAGGACTGTAAGAATAAAATTTACTGTATTTGATACGCATCCCATTGCAGAGGCCGATGACGAAAAAGTACCTGCAAGGATAAAGATCAATATCATGAATATCAATGACGGATCTGCTGTCCCTTTCGTAAATATTTTAATCTTTTCTGTCAAAGAATGATTTGGAGTAACAAAAAGAGCATAAACAGATGAAAATAGAAACGCAACAACAATAGGTGTACTTTTAAAATCACCTGCAATGAGTGATGAAATAATATAGAAAAATAGAAAAAAGAAAAAAGGTGATATTGCCAATAATCCCTTGCGCTTCATATTATTTTGAAAAATGAAAATTACATTAAAACTTTAATGTAAATAAGTATCTGTAAAAAGAAGGACCGTAATTATGATCCTTCAATATGTTAATTTATTGAATTGCCTATATACAATACTATTTTGTAGAAGTACCATTTGCACCAATATTACTTTGATAAGTAGACCTGAATGTAGAAGGTTTGGCCTTATCGTTGTAAATCACATCCTTGAATTTATCGTACGAAATCTTGACAGGTTCAACCATAAATTCAGGAACATTATATGATTTCAAGAGATATACTCCATGGAGAGGATCTTCCTGAGGCATTTCAAATGGCTTGTGTTCCTGACCGGACTTATCAAAATAACTGAAGTAGAATCTTGTGTAGTTTTCATCATCACGCCTTGTACTGATTGCAAACCATCTGCCGTTCGTTGACCATGAATGATAACTTTCAACCTTGTCTGAGTTTGCAACATCCATAGGACGAACTTCACCTGTTTCCAGGTTCTTAAGATAAAGGTCCGAACTTCCACTAAAAATTGCCTGACCATAATCACTCAGGCAGAACATCATCCATTTCCCGTCTGGAGAGACTCTGATATGGATAGCACTTTTCCCTAGTTCAGCTGCATTGAATTCCATCTGAGGCTTTCCAAAGGTATATGTAGTCGTATCAAATGGCATTGACCAGATATCATAATGAATCTTATCATAGGATTTTGCTATGATATCATCCTTGTTGCCATCCAGATAGTTGTCATTATCCTTTGCAATGTCATATGATGAGTAATAGAGCCTGTCACCTTTGGGAGACCATGATGGATATGTTTCAAGACAATTGGGACTGTTTACGGCAAAAAATACTTCATTCTTATCCACATCATACACGACAATATCAGAAAACATATCAACCACCTCTATTTTCTTATGACTGAGAAGATAAAACAACTGTCCAACCTTATTGATTGAAGATGCTATTAAATTTCTTGTTGGATGCCATTGGGGATACATACAGGCTGTAAACATAGAATCAGTCTTGGTATTGACCTTATATACATCATCTCCGTTGACAACAATAGTTCCACCATAATTTTCACGAACATGGAGAATCATATGGTCTGTCCTGCCATTCTTGTAACAATGGCAGTTGATGCAGTGATTGTCATTTTCGTTATGATAGATTACCTTCTCATCAAAATTCGAAAGATCTCTCTGATAAATACCAAGATTGGAATATCTGACATAGCCAGGTTCAATCAACCTATATGAAATATAAGGGTCAATATCTTCTTCTGCAATATAATTTCGAAAAGTGGGATGAGACTTCCAGGAAGAGCCATCAAATGTATAAATTGTATAAGACAAAGATGCACCCCTGTTTGTTTCAAGCAGGGAAGACCACTGTTTTTGATTAAACCTGATGGAAGATTTATCATCTGCAGAAGCAACAATTACGCCACCCTTCTCTCCCTTGACCTCGACAACAGCCTTTTGAGGATGGGATGTTATGTTAAAGTTAAGGGGAGCAATGTTACCAGGAACAGTAACCTCAGTATAATCAGGGAATAATAGAAGATTCTGATCACTGCTTGTGAATTTATCCGGTATTGATGTTTCATTGGAACATGATACCAGGATAATTATTGTTGATAATAGAAATACTATTCTTCTCATTTTACTTTTATCGTATTTTCGTTTTCAAAAAATATGTAATACATCAATGTCCCCCTGAAACTGGACAAGGCAGCCTTACCTTTGTCAGGTTCATTTCTATGCTTTGCCTGTTCAGTCATGAAAGCCTGGACAGAAGCATTTATCTTTGGTGAAATTTTATATAGTTCAAGAAGATCTGTATGACCATTGGATGCAACAATCATAGCAACTGCTTCCTGGAAAGACTTAGGTATCATATTTCTCTTTAAGAGTATATTGCATTTCATCGAAAAAAGCTGAAGGTTCTTGTAATAGAGACAAGCAGCAAGCGACAAATCCTGGAATCTAGGAGAACGTCCCCTGGATGATGCCCTCATATAGAAATTCGAAATCAAAGGCTTTGAAAAACCCTGTTCAAAAATTTCATTGGGTTGTTTTAAATCAAGAACGGGAGCCAGTTCTGGATCTTTCACCATTTCACTCTGGTTATGATTGAAATAACGGTATCTTTTAACAAAATCGGATTCAAAAGGGATTCTCTCTATTATATCCAGCATCCTGTCTGCCAGTACAACATCATTATTGAGCACAAGGGACTTGGCCATCATTTTGAGATATCCCTTATAATTGCCGTATATAATGAAATATTCAAATGCATAATGGTATGCTGGCTGAGTCAGACCACCATAGAAGAGAACATCAGAATTACAAAGCACAGAACCCTGCATAATATCATCCACCTTGGCAAAGGATTTCTGTTCAGGAAAATCATATCCCACATTGAATAGTCTATCACCAATCTGTCCTAATTGTGCAAGAGCAAGGGCATGATAGCCTGCAACTACTTTACTGTCAATATTTGATTCTTCAGCAATTGAGGCAACCTTACTCCATTTACACAAATGGGTATAATATTTAAGCGAGACAATTGTTCTGAATTCCTTATCACTTGATGCATACACATTTACAAAGAAAATAGAAAGCAGTAAAAGAGAAAAAGAGAAAAGGAAATGTCTAATTTTTACATTCTCAACCTTTATATGCTTTTTATTACGGAATATCGAACAGATAAGAAGAACAAAAAGAAAAACTACTATAACAATGGATAGAACCTTAAAAATAGTTGAGTTCTCAGAACCATAAAAAAGTGTCTTATCATTTGAACATATAATAAACATCAAAACAATTGATGGAATGTATGATAAGATATACAAAGTATTATTCAACTTTAAGATGCAGTCTGTCAGAAATTCTATTAAGGATAGTATAACAGAAAGGACAAGTGCACCTAAGGCAGGGATTGCAAAAATAGTAAGACAGAAACGTGCAAAATAGGTAAAATAATCAATATGGACTTTAAGTGCATCGAACTCGGACGGAGATGCAAAGAACCATAGGCTTTGTTCTTGAAGTTGAAATAGCACATCTCCATACATAAGCCATAGGTAAAGCCAGCTACAGATAAAAAAAAGGAATCTTAGTGAGTACCTGTAAACAGACTGATGTAATGATTTTGATAATAATTTTGCCATAGTTTCGCATTATAATACTTAAACACAAAAATAACAAATATTAGACATAAAAAAAAGAGAAGGACTGTATTACAATCCTTCTCCTTAAGGGGGTGG
>DCHP01000098.1 GCA_002315675.1 Rikenellaceae bacterium UBA1749
AGAAATCAAATAAGAATGCCATGCAATCAAAATACCATTATTTTACCGTTAAATTAAACAATTCTTGATGCAACTATCACCAGATGTATTGATCAATGTTCTATGCAATTCCAATAATATATTTCATAGACGATATTGTATATTCATTACAAAGAATAAAATAGTTGTAAACTTTACAAAACATATATAACTATGCAATAGATACTCTACTATATTCTTTTCACTCAAATACATAGATATTTAACCTTAATTTCAAAACATATGAATTCAAAGTATTTTATGTTGCTACTTTTGGCTTCTTTATTAACCTTTTCATGCCAGAAACAGCCGAAAGCAAAACGATTGTTTGTTATTGGTCTTGATGGAGCAAGTTCCAAATGTGTTCAGAATGCTGACATGCCATTTTTGAAAGACTTTCTTAAGGAAAGCTCATATTCGTTCAAAAAAAGGGCAATTCTGCCTTCTTCAAGTGCAATAAACTGGGCTACGATGTTTATGTCTGCCACTTCAGAAACTCATGGATATACAGAATGGGGTTCAAAAACGCCTGAAATACCATCAAAAGAAATTGGTGACAATAATATATTCCCAACTGTATTTCAGCTTTATCGCAAGGCAAATCCTCAATCGCATATGGTTTGCATGTATGACTGGGATGGTATTAAGTTTTTGGTAGATACAGTTTCTTTTAATTATCATGCGCAGACTCCATCAGATGAACCAGAGAATCTTGCTGAAATGGCATCAAATTATATTAAAGAAAATAAGCCTGAGGTAGGAGTATTTATTTTTAATGAACCTGACCATGCTGGTCACCAGTATGGATGGGATTCAACCGAATACTATAGTATGCTTACGCGTCTTGATCCATGCGTCGAAAAAGTCGTTAACGCTATCAAAGATGCAGGTATCTATGATGAAAGTCTAATTGTTATCATATCAGATCATGGTGGTAACGGGAAAAAAGGACATGGCGGTAAAACTCTTGCTGAACTTGAATGTATTTCAATCTTTGAAGGCCCAAATGTTAAGAAAGGGTATTGTATTGATGATTCATTCCCAATGCATCAGTATGATGTCGGAGCGACTATCGCAGATTTCTTTGCTTTGGAATTACCTGATGTATGCTGCGGAAAGCCGGCAAAGACCATTTATGATAATTAATTTCCTATTTCCGTAATAGTTATCCCGGGGTTTGGATTATTGCTTAAAAATGGTTTACAGATAGTTGTTCTGTAAACCATTTTTTATATTTGATCTTGATAACCTCTATTCATTCTTAGAAATATATTATTCATTATATTTGAACATGCTATATTTTGAAAAGGATAATCTGGAACATTATATCAATTTACAATTATTGAAGTAGGATATGGATGAAAGAATAAAAAAGCAACTTGATTTCTCTCTTGAAATTGATAAAGAAAAGAATATACTGCGGCAGACTCATATCACCGACTATAGAAGAAGTGAGAATGATGCTGAACACGCATGGCATATGGCACTTATGGCTTATCTGTTTAAGGAATATTCTAATACACCTATTGATATTGCTAAGGTTATGATAATGTGTCTTATTCATGATGTTGTTGAAATTGATGCCGGTGATACATATGCATACGATGCTGCAGGTCTTTCCACACAAAAAGAACGCGAAGATGCTGCAAAAGAGAGAATATTCTCTTTACTACCTGATGATCAGAAAGAAGAAATGATAAACCTGTTTGATGAGTTTGAAGAATATAAGACTCCGGAATCAAAGTTTGCTCATGCTATGGATAATTTCCAACCCTTGATACTCAATGATTCCAATGGTGGCAAGGATTGGATAGAGCACAATGTTTCTTCAAAACAAGTATATGGAAGGCAAATCAAAACAAAACTTGGTTCTGAAAAGATTTATCAGGTAATCGATGAGATTCTTCAGAAGAATATTGAAAAAGGTTCGATAAAAAGGGATATCTAAAACACTATTAATCAAATCCATATATTATCTAGTTAAACCTATGCATTATTAAATCAAACCTGATATGTCAAAATTTGTAGCATAGAGATATTACATACGTCACTTGAATTTCCATTTATTCAAATTGAATTAAAGCCTTCCGGTAAGTAATACATATAGCTCCATTTTCTTTTGTTGATTACTTATTTAATACATGAGTCAATTAATTATATCTTTTTTACCACTAGCACGATCTCTGTAATAGGGGAGTATCTCAATATTTGAACTTTTTCAAGTGGACTCATACATAACAACAGAACCTATCTTGTCCATTTACCTGGACATGATATGATACATACCTTCATGATTGAACATTTCACATAATTTCTATTTTCCTTTGTCTCAATATTAACCAGAGAACTATGGAATATAGTATAGAGAAACTTTTAGAAGAAAACGGGTTTAAACCTGTTTATAGAAAAGCAGAATATGGAATGTATCTATCACCCCTTCGGATTGAGCATGATGCAAGTTTTAAAGTTGATTACAGGAGAAACCTATGGTTTGATTTTGGTATTGGCAGGGGAGGAAATGTTTATACATTGTATATGCTTCTTAAAAATTGTTCTATTCAGGAAGCAAAATCAAAATTGTCACCTATCTCAGATCTCAGCAACTCTTTTCTTACTATAAAGGAGAAAAAGGAAATATATGACTCACCAATAAGTGTTGTATCCCAGGATATTCTTCATTCTCCGCATCTAATTTCTTATCTGGATGAAAGAAAAATTCCATATTATATTGCAAGAGCATACTGTTCAGAAATTATTGTCAAAAATGGAGAGAAACAACATCTTGCAATAGGATTCAAAAATGATAGCGGTGGATGGGAAATACGGAATCGCTATCTTAAACTCGGAACATCTCCAAAGACAATAAGTTCAATCTTTACAGCAAAGGCAACCGATACTTGTAATATGTTTGAAGGTTTTATGGACTATTTATCCCTGGTTGCTTTATCAGATTCAAAAGGTGTCCCTGGGACATCGATAATACTGAATTCAGTAATAAATCTGCCAAAGTCATTTAATGCAATAAGACAATATTCAAATATTAACTGTTATTTCGATAATGATAGAGCTGGCAATGAAGCCTATAATAAATTACTGGAAGAATTTCCACTTCATTATATCAATGATTGCAGTAAATACTATAGAGGATACAAGGATATAAACGATTGCCTGGTAGGTATTCCCCAAAATTTCAAGAAGGAGAAGGTTGATTTGATGGGAGAACTCCATTTGGGCTTGTAGATAATTTTGGACTGTATATTCAGGTCTTTATACAGTCATATGTTAAAATTAGAAAATATGAATATTAAAGGTGATGTCCTTATGTTCAAGGACGACAAAGACAATCTTTTGTCCGTAAATAAAGGCGGAGATCATTTGCCTGTTACTCAAAAAAGTATTGATAATGTCAAAGTATATAATTCAGAAAATGAAATTTCTGAATCTATAGCAAAGATTCTGTCATCATTAAGTAAAGGAACAGATGCTCTTGTCATTAGAATACCAGTTGATGATTTACTTAAATCCATTCCAGTTACTAACAAGAATCTTAATATTAAGGATTTTGATCCTCAATGGCTGTCTGATCATGTAGTTGACCTTAATAAATATAATATAGGCAACAAGATTCCTGATAATACTGCAAAACCAGATGAAGTTACATATCATGCTTTTAAAGAAGATAAAATCAATAAAACACAGATTCTTCAGGAATGGGGACTTAATATTGATTCGTTGAAAGAATGCGGTGACCTTGATAAAATGTTGAATTATGGTAGGTCAAGACTTCTTACATGCTATCCGATTATTGCTGGAGTCTGTTTCCCTATGCAGACAAAATTGTCGTTCAGGGAAAAGAGTGATGGAACACTTGCATTGATACCGCATCCTATCAGACGGGAGGCAAATCTCAATGAATACCGAGGTTACAAATTCACTGACGAAGACAGAGTGAACCTCCTGACAACAGGTAATTTGGGACATACTATTACTATTGACAGTAGAGTTTTTGGTGCAAAATCAGAAGTATACCTTTCATTGGATAGGGAAACAAATGAACTTGTTGCTATTTCCAAACAGGCAATCAGAATCCCAAATATGATAAAAGGAGTTGAATTAAAGGAAGAACAACGTAAAACCCTTGAAGATGGAGGATCCGTTTTTGTAAAAGGAATGAAATCAGCAAATGGTGAAACCTTTGATGCTAACCTTCAGGTAAATGCAGAAAGACGATCCATTGTTTTCAAGTGTTCAGACAATACTGTCAAAATCGGATCTCATCTGTTAGGAAAGGAAATTACTGATGATATAAAAAAACAATGGGATAAAGGCAAATGGGTATTTCTTGAAAATATGATAGGTAAGGACGGCAAACAATTTTCGTCGTATGTCAGACCTAATCTAGAAAAAGGGCGTTTTGATTTTGCTAAAACTATTTCAGAGACAGAAGCACGCAACAACAATCTTCAGAATCAGACACAAAAAGCAATTCAATTCTTGAAAGAACTTGATGAAGAACGCAAATCTGGTGTTAAGGTACTGGATGAAAACGGCAAAGCCCTGCCAGGCACCAAAGCTCATGCAGCTGACAGCAAACTTGAAGCGGATGCTAAAAAGAAAAAACTTCATATCTGATGAGTGATATTAGTCTAATGAAATCGGCTTCAGAAAATAATGATATTATATTTGTTAGACCAGTCGATTTAAACATTTCATTCTCTGATTATTTTAAACTGAAATTTGAAGCCATTAACAAAGGTCTATTATTGTCTGACTATCTTCAGTTATTTCTTTCTGATGAAGAATCTTTACTTTCATTGGATCAGGATACGTTGCTTTTGTTCAGAAAACTATCATCATTCATAAACAATATAGATTATTATATAATTTGGAGCGGTGACGGATTCTGGCGTATAAAACGGAAAAATATTACTAGATAACCGTTATAGAAAAGAGCCCTTTATCATATGATATTGGGCTCTTTTCTAAGTTGTTGAATCTATCTGCTTTATCGATTGTTAAGATGCTTTAACATCTTTTCCTTACAAAAAGGCCTGATGTTTTTAACAATCCATTCTCTCATAGCTTTACCATCAGTTGTTTCCTGTTTATAGCTCATAAAATCGAGTTTAATGCCTAGTGCATCAGCGACTCTTTTAGCAAATACAGGCCATATCATACCAATATCACCGATAACTGGTAGACTTCCTTCGTGACGAGCAAAAGCTGACATTTCCATTCTGAATGGAATCTTTGATATTTTTGTTTTAGGTAGACCTTTGTCAATAGCCTCTTGAATCATTGAACTCTGTTTCTGAAGATCCTGCGCTTTTCTAAGGTTTTCGTCAAGGTCAAATCTTATCAGTGTTTTTTCTTTCAGGCTATATGTCGGTTGGTTTTGCCACCAAGACCATATTCCGTGTCCGGTATATGTTTCAAAGGGGCCATCATGAATTTCCTGTGTAAGGGCAACAGCTGATTCAAGAATAACATCAGCACTCCCTAAAATTGAAGCAATTCTCCTTGCTCTTTCAGCTACCGGAATACTATCACCGATTGACAAACCTACATGACCTCCACCAATTAGCTGTGGTATTGTTACCATAACAGGCACACCATTTTTAGCTCCAGCTCCAAGCATTGTCCTTTCATCACATCCCCATCCGGCAACAGTTTCAAAAGGAAGGCCAGTCTGACGGCATATTGAATGAATTTCATCTGCTAACATTTCAGTTCTCAATCCCATAGGATAGGCCATGTTTGCAGCAGCTTTTATTACAAAGTGCCCATCAGCATTGTGTCTTTTAGCTAACAGATCCTTGTCAAGAATCATTTCCTTTGCTAGATTTTCTATCTCCTCATCTGTCAAATCGGTAAATTCAAAAACATTCCCTCTTGGCATTTTGCTTTCATCAAGAACAAACTGAGAGGCATTGCACATCTTGACCCTGTCAAGAGTACCACCCATTTCGTGATTTACAACTGCAGAACTGGTTGTAACTCCATCAACTATACCTTTGTTGATTAGTTCCGCAATCAATGTCGTTACGCCTTCATGGATGTTAGGACCACTTCCCGTTACAATAGCTAATTTTCCCCCACGCTTCTTTGCTTCAACTACTTTTTCGATTGATTTGTCTAAAGCTTCCTTGGATCTTTCATCCAAATCATTGTAAAATGAATTAATTAGTTCTATATTCATGAATATTCCTATGTATCGGAACCATAAAAGGAAAGATATACACAGGTTACCTTTATTAGTTAATTTTCAGTCGCAAACTTATATAAAATCTATTAAAATTATATTCACAATTAGATATTTTTCTTATCAAACGTCAAATTATATTGATAATTCTCATTAGTCAATTCATAACAGAAATTGATCCTCAATTTTATTCTGTTAATATTATTATATTTGTATAGAAGATTTGCTTCCCACATGATTGTGGCAGAAAACAGTCGTTAAATTCAACTTCAAGTGTATTTTTTTAATTATTTACAATCCATTATTGCCATTTGATTATTAGAAAATTCCGTTTTACAATTCATTAACTATTTAAGATAGATGTATGAAATTACAAATTAGGTTGATAACCATGTTCTATTTTGTTTTAATCCCCAAATTTTTATATGCTCAATTTGACAAACGCAACAAGGGAATATATACAATTAATGCACTTTCATCTATTCTTTTGCCATTTTTTTATGGCACTTTGACTAGTGAGAATACTATTTTTTTTGAAAACCGTTATGTAGCATTCAAGTGCTGATATCATGGAAAGACTTCAGGTACTGACTTTTCTGATAAATTTGCACTTGTTGTAGATTAAGATAAAACCACTGGTTTTACTACAGAGGAATAAAATTCTTTTCTAAATACGTTCTATGTCGAGAATAAAGATGTGATTCAAGAGCTCGTGTCAAACTTCTCGTAATAAACATCTTATCAAAGTCTAATCAATAATTCAACTAATGTATTATCCATATAAAATAATGAAAATTAATAAGATCGTTTTTGTTTCTTCGCTTGTAATATTATTATTACAATTTTCGTGTAGTAATAAAACTGAGTACAAGGAATTTTCTGGGATATATCCTCATCTCGCATATTATAATGGTGATGGTGAATGTGGAACCGGAGCTGTTGTGCCATGGGCAGATAGATTGTGGGTGGTAACTTATTCTCCTCACAGACCTTATGGCTCAGATGATAAACTTTATGAAATAACACCTGATCTTGATATAATTGTTAGGCATGAAAGTATAGGTGGAACACCTGCCAATAGAATGATCCACAAGGAATCAGACCAGTTGTTTATCGGTCCTTATGTCATAGATGATGATAGAAATATCCGGACGCTGTCATATAAAACTATTCCAGGACGTCATACCGGTTTGGCACGTCATCTTTCTGATCCCAAGAACAGGATACTTCTCGCTACCATGGAAGCCGGATTCTATGATATAGATGTCAAATCACTTGAGCCAAAGACTTTGTATAAGGATGGTAACATTTTAATGAAGGAAGGTGTGTCCGACAGGTACAGTTCTCTTCTACCTGGCTATCATGGAAAAGGATTCTATTCTGGGCAAGGTGTTGCAGTATATTCAAACAATGGCGAGGAAGGTGAACTTGCAAAGAAAAAGTTTGATATTCCTTCCGGTTCCCTAAGTGAATGGGATGGAAAAAAATGGAAGGTAATACGCCGTAATCAGTTTACAGAAGTTACAGGTCCTGGTGGTATATATGGTAATGATAATCAAGATGATCCGATATGGTCCATTGGCTGGGACTACAAATCAGTTATTTTAGCCGTAAGAGAAAGCGAAAAGGGGTGGTCATATTACAGGCTTCCAAAAGCAAGTTATTCTTATGATGGTGCACATGGATGGAATACGGAGTGGCCTAGAATAAGAAAGGTAGGGAGAGAATATCTTATGACAATGCATGGTATGTTCTGGCATTTCCCTGAAACATTTACCACTTCTAATTCCTCTGGAATTTATCCTCGAGGCTCATACCTTAAAGTTATTGGTGATTTCTGTGAATGGAATAATAAACTCGTATTTGGATGTGACGATTCAGCAAAGAATCCATTTCTCAATTCCAGGGGAAAACACAACACCAATTCAAGTCAATCAAATTCCAACTTATGGTTTACTTCTCTTGATAAACCAGACAATGTAGGACCAACCAATGCGAGCGGATCTCTGTGGCTGAATGATACTGTTTCAAAGTCAACTCCATCAGATCCTTTTATTTTCAATGGATGGAAATATAGATATGCATGGATTGCCAACAGATCAATGAATCAAGCCAGAATATTCTTTGAAATTGATGAAGATGGAAATAACAATTGGAAAGCATTTAAGGAAGTAGAAATGGAACCACTATCTTCTACATGCATCAATTTCGATGAGAAAGATGATGGAGTATGGATAAGGGCTTATAGTTCTTCGGACATTATTGCTGATCTTGTATTCTCATATGCTCAGGAGGATTCCAGGAACACAAAACCTGATATAATATTCAATGGAATAAACACAATTTCCGAAATAGATGTATACAACAAGATCAATAATATCTACACATATAGTGACATTAATGTCAATGGAAATAACCGCTATAGTATATACGAAGTTCTTTTACATGGTCTGGGTGACAATAGAAGAGCATTAGGCGTATTGAACACTACTAGTGGTAAATACTACGAACTTGATAGCACAATGAACTTATCTGAGAAAAATGACACTTCAATCTCAAGATACATTTCCGAAAACCTTAATCTTGAAAGTGACACTGTCTCCATTGATGGCAATTCAATTCTTGTCATTGATTCTAAAGGCAGAAGATGGAGACTGCCATATGGGGACAAAAAATATTTAAATAGTAAGTTACGCGTTTCAAGAGAGGTCGTTACTGAAAGGACTTTGCTATCATTGTTTGGGACATTTTTCGAGGTACCGGCTGAGAATGCTGATGGATATGCAAAGATAAGACCTATATCAACCAGTAAATTTGCTATTACTGACTTTACATCATATAGAGGAATGCTAATTCTTTCAGGTGTAAAGCCGAAGAATCCATCAAATAATCCTCATATTATAACTTCAGATGATGGAGAAGTTGCTCTATGGGCTGGTGTCGTTGATGATCTTTGGAAAATAGGAAAACCCGTAGGAGAGGGTGGCCCATGGTATAATTCAATTGTTGAATCAAATGTTCCGTCAGACCCATATCTAATAGGATTCTATGACGACCGTTCACTTGCAATTTATCATGATTCGAAAGAGAAGGTAAAGTTCAACCTCGAAATTGATCCATCCGGTGATGGACATTGGTTCAAATATATAGAACTTGAAGTTCTGCCAGAGAGGGTGCTTAACTTCGAATTCCCTAAGGGATTTGATGCCAGATGGATTAGAATAGTCCCTCAGAAGGATGTAATTGCTACGGCAACCTTTTTTTACAAATAAAATAGATTTATGATTTCTAAATGTTTTACCTAAAAGTGACTGGTACTTCAACTGTGGTCATTTAACACATCGTGCAGAGTAATAACATCTCGCAAGATTTCAAAATAGTGTGTTGAGCTAGTATATAATAGACACTTAGGTAATGAATTAAGCATTCAATTTAGATTTTATCATACGTAAATATTAATCCGCATTCTCAATAAATTAAAAGAATGTTTGACTTGTTTATCTCATATTTCTAGTAACTACTCAGGTGCCCAGTCA